>CBDUNM010000046.1:0-29552 GCA_965368585.1 uncultured Chromatiales bacterium
GGAAAAGCCGTCTGCGCCAAAATCGAACTATGCGGTGACGGGCCTGTATTTTTACGACCATCAGGTTTGCGAGATCGCCGCTTCCTTACGTCCCTCCCCGCGGGGTGAATTGGAGATTACCGATTTGAACAACCGCTATTTGGCGCAAGGGGCCTTGAACCTGGTGCAACTCGGTCGCGGTATGGCCTGGCTGGATACCGGCACCTACGACTCGCTTATGGAAGCGGCGAGTTATGTGGAGGTTATCGAAAAACGCCAGGGTTTGAAGGTCTGCTGTCCCGAGGAACTGGCGTGGCGACAGGGCTGGATCAGCAATGATCAATTGCGTCGGCACGGCGAGGCGTTGAACAAGAACAGCTACGGCCTGTATCTCCTGGAACTCCTGGAAAGGAAGGGTGAGCAGTGAAAGTAACCCGTTTGGACATACCCGGCCTGCTCATTCTGGAGCCGCAAAGATTCGGTGACGATCGCGGTTGGTTCGTTGAGACCTGGCAGCGGCAGCGCTATCTCGATGCGGGTATCGAGGATGATGTAGTACAGGACAATCTGGTGCGCTCGAACAAGGGCGTTCTAAGAGGACTGCATGCGCAGGAGCCACATGCCCAAGGCAAGCTGGTGCAGGTGTATGCGGGCCGGGTGTTCGATGTGGCCGTGGATCTTCGACGCGGTTCTCCCACTTTCGGTCAGTGGCACGGCATCATCCTATCGGCAGACGACCTCCGGCAGTTCTACATACCCCCAGGGTTCGCGCACGGATACTATGTATTGACCGACGACACGCTGTTCGCTTACAAATGCACGGATACCTATCATCCGGAAGCGGAGTTCGCGCTCTACTGGAAGGACCCGCAAGTCGGCATCGACTGGCCGTTGGACGGCGCACCGCTGTTGTCCGATAAAGACCGCAATGCGCCGCGACTGAAAGAGATTCCGTCGGAAAGACTGTCGCGGTTCCGGGATTAGCTCCGTTGGCCGCCAGGATACTGTTGCTGGGCGCGAGCGGTCAGGTAGGCTGGGAATTGCGCCGCACACTGGCGCCGCTGGGCGAAATTGTCAGCGTTTCGCGCGACGGGCGCTACGGTCCGAGCGTCGACCTGGCGAATCATTCCGATTTGCGGGCCTTGCTGAATCGCGAAGCGCCCGACCTGGTGGTGAATGCGGCGGCCTACACGGCCGTCGACAAGGCCGAGTCCGAGCCCGAGCTGGCGCTGAGCATCAATGGAGAGGTGCCGCGCGTCATCGGCGCGTGGGCCGCCGATCGGGCGGCGAGCGTCATTCACTATTCGACCGACTACGTATACGACGGAAGCAAGCGTGAGCCCTACGTCGAGACCGACAGTCCTAATCCGCTGGGCGTCTACGGCCGAACCAAGCTCGCGGGCGACGATGCGCTGCTGGCGTCTGGCGCGACGGCCGCCATTCTGCGGGTGAGCTGGGTGTACGGACAACGCGGCCACAATTTTCTGAACACCATGCGCCGTTTGATGGGCGAGCGCGATCTGTTGCGGGTGGTCGACGATCAACTCGGCGCCCCGACCTGGAGCCGCGCGGTCGCCGAGGCGAGCGCGCAGGTCGCCGCCCGGCTGCTGCGTGCCGATTTCGAACCCGCGGCGAAACCCGATGGGGTTTTTCACCTCAGCCCGACAGGCGTAACGTCCTGGTACGGGTTTGCGCAGGCAATCAGGGAGCGAGGACGTTATACGTGCGCGCTGCATCCGATTCCGAGCACCGAGTACCCGACCCCGGCGCGCCGGCCGACGAATTCGCAGCTGAACGCCGACAAGCTTGCACAAATCCTCGGAATCCGGCTGCCCGACTGGACTCAACTGTTGGCTTTGTGCACGGAAGATTAGGGATCAAGCGGGCTTGCGATGCCAGGGTGGTTGCGCGGCCTTGGTGGTTGACACCGAGCCGGCGGGAAACTACCGTTGGCAGCCAATATAGCGCCGATTTGGCTTCGATTGCGGGCGCTTTACAAGTCCAGCTAAAGTAAGGGCAACCTGCTTCGGGCCACCCGGGCGGGTTTTTTTGTGTCGATTCCCGCTCGGACCGCGACGTGCGCAAACAGCCGGGCTTGAGGGAGAAACGATGAACGAGAATGAAACTGATTGGGGACTGGCGACGCGCGCGCTACGCGTCGGGCATACACGTTCGAACGAAGGCGAACACGCCGAGCCGATTTTCGCGACCTCGAGTTTTGTATTCGGCAGCGCGGCGGAAGCCGCCGCCCGCTTCTCCGGTGACATCCCGGGCAACATCTATTCCCGATTTACCAATCCGACCGTGCGCACCTTCGAGCAACGCCTGGCGGCGTTGGAAGGGGGGGAAGCCTGTGTTGCGACGGCGTCGGGTATGGCGGCGATACTGGCGACCTGTATGGGGGTGTTGAACGTCGGCGATCACGTGATCTGTTCGCACAGCGTGTTCGGCAGCACAGTCACCCTGTTCTCGAAATACCTGACGCGTTTCGGTATCGAGGTCAGCTTCGTCGCGCTGGCAGACGTGTCGGCATGGGCAGCCGCCATACGGCCTAACACCCGGCTGCTGTTTATGGAGACGCCGTCGAATCCATTGACCGAAGTCGGCGATATCCGCGCGCTCGCGGCGCTGGCTCACGATCACAATGCCCGCCTGGTCGTCGACAACTGTTTCTGTACGCCGATACTGCAGCAACCCCTGGGTCTGGGCGCCGATATCGTCATCCATTCCGCCACCAAGTACCTGGACGGCCAGGGTCGCTGCGTCGGGGGTGCCGTGGTCGGCGACGCGAAAACCGTCGGCGAGGAGATCTACGGCGTGTTGCGCACCGCCGGACCGACCATGAGCCCGTTTAATGCGTGGGTGTTTCTGAAAGGTTTGGAAACGCTCAAACTGCGCATACAGGCGCATTGCGATCAAGCGGACCAACTGGCGACCTGGTTGGAGCAACAGCCCGGGGTGAGCAAGGTCTATTACCCGGGATTGCCTTCGCATCCGCAGCACCAACTGGTGCGCGAACAACAGCGCGCCGCCGGCGGCATCGTTTCCTTCGAACTGAGCGGCGGCCGACCGGCGGCCTGGCGTCTGATCGATGCCACGCGCATGCTGTCGATTACGGCGAACCTGGGCGACGTGAAGTCGACGATAACCCACCCCGCGACGACGACCCATGGGCGTCTCTCGGACGCGGAGCGCGCCGACGCGGGCATTCGCGAGGGTTTGGTCCGTATTGCCGTGGGGCTGGAGGACATTGACGATATTAAGGCCGATGTGATGCGCGGTCTGGGCGGCTGATGAGCGACGACCGGCGCGCCAAGTGGGATCAACGGCACGCGAGTACCGCCGGCACCGGCCATACCGCCGCCGTGCTGACACGCAACCGGCATCTGCTTCCCGTGCGCGGTAAAGTGCTGGATCTGGCGTGCGGCCGCGGCGCCAACGCGCTGTGGTTGGCCAAGCAGGGGCTGGAGGTGCATGCGTGGGACTTTTCGGCGGTGGCCATAGACCGCTTGCTGGAACATGCTGGTCGGCAACAACTGGTTATTCAAACGCAGGTGCGGGATGTGCTGCGGCAACCTCCGCAGCCGGGGGAGTTTGACGCCATCGTGGTCAGTCATTTTCTCGAACGAGATCTCGCGCCCGCGATTGTCGAGGTCTTGGTTCCCGGGGGGCGGCTGTTCTATCAGACTTTCACCCGCGAAGGCGCAAGCGCGCAGGGACCGGGTAATCCGGCCTTCCGTCTGGGGCCGAACGAGTTGTTGGAATTATTCGATCGCCTGCTGGTGCGCTACTACCGCGAGGACGGCGCGGCGGACGACGGTTCCGGGGTCGCCGGGTTAGCGATGCTGGTGGGTGAGCGCGTCGCCTGAGCGCCAGCCAAGAACGCTATGACGCCCGCGGTAAGGCGCCGCTGATTGCATGTGATCTCGCGAAATCCAGCATGCGTTGAATCGAGACCACGGCGCGTTCGCGGATGTCGGGATCGATGTGGATCTCATTGTGCCCATCGAGCAGCACCTGTTCCAGATTCTGCAACGCGTTCATCGCCATCCAGGGGCAGTGTGCGCAGGATTCGCAGGTAGCACCTTCGCCGGCCGTGGGGGCGGCGATCAGTTTCTTGCCCGGTGCGATCTGGTGCATTTTCCAGAAAATTCCTTCGTCGGTGGCGATGATGAACTCTTGATTGGGTAGATCGCGCACCGCCTTGATCAGGGTCGTCGTGGAACCCACCACATCGGCCAGGTCCACTACATCGTCAGGGGATTCCGGGTGAACCAGCACGGCGGCGTCGGGGTGGAGGCGTCGCAGACGCGACAGCGCAAACGCCTTGAACTCTTCGTGCACGGCGCACGCGCCGGGCCACAGCAGCATCTTGGCGCCAGTGGTGCGCTCGATATAGTGGCCCAGATGTTTATCCGGTGCCCACAGAATCTTTTCCCCCCGTTCGTGCAGGTGTCGGATGATCGGCAATGCGATCCCCGACGTGACCATCCAGTCGGCGCGCGCCTTCACCGCGGCGCTGGTGTTGGCGTAGACAACGACCGTGTGGTCGGCATGCGCATCACAGAATGCGTTGAAGGTGTCCGCCGGACAGCCCTCGTCGAGCGAGCAGGTGGCGTTTAGGTCGGGCATCAGCACGCGCTTCTCGGGGTTAAGTATCTTCGACGTTTCGCCCATGAAGCGTACTCCACACACCACAATGGTGTCCGCGTCCGATGTCGTACCATAGCGGGCCATTTCGAGCGAATCGGCGACGCAGCCACCGGTTTCTTCAGCGAGCGCCTGAAGATCGCCGTCGACGTAGTAGTGCGCGACAAGCACGGCGTTTTGCGCTTTGAGAAGTTTCTTGATGCGCTCACGCTGCGCCACCTGTTCCGTCGCGTTCAACTCGGGCAAGGTCGGATGAGGCGGCACCTCTACCCGGATTTCGGAAACGTCAGGGGCGGTTATGATCTGGTTCATAGTTGTGCTCACTTCGTGTAGTTAACGCGGCCGCGGTTCTTGAGGCGGTACTCTCGCGCCGGACGATGGCTGCCGTGCCGCCGCAGGCGACCGGTTTCCTCGATCAGATCGAGACCGACAATCCTTTTTCTGAAATTGCGCTTGTCCAGCGATTCGTTCAGCAGCACTTCGTAGACCCTTTGCAGTTCACTTAACGTAAAGGATGTCGGCATGAATTCGAAGGCAATGGTCGAGTAGTCCAATTTCGCGACCAGGCGACGATGTGCGATCTCGATAATCTCGGCGTGGTCAAAAGCCAGCGCCGGCAGTTCATCGAAAGCGAACCATGCCGCGTCGCTGGCGTCGCTCGCGGCGCGGATCTGTAAGCGGTCAGAGGGGACCAGCGCATAGTAGCCGACACTGACCACCCGTTCGCGCGGGTCGCGGTGGGGTTTGCCGAACGTGTAAAGCTGCTCCAGAAACACGCCGTCTATACCCGTCTCCTCATACAGCTCGCGCGTCGCGCATGCCTCGAGATCCTCGTCGATGTCGACAAAACCACCGGGCAACGCCCACTCGCCCTTGAACGGCGGATTCGCACGACGAATCAACAGGAGCTGGAGTTTCCAATCCCTAATGGTAAACACCACCACGTCGGTGGTAACCGCCGGGTGCGGATGGGAATAAGAATATGGCAATTCGGCGCTCATGAAGTATCCGGGTAGATGCGGTTCGCCAGTACCAGTTAGTGTTCCATTAACACTTAACATAGTGTCAATGGAACACTTTGTCAATATACAGGTGTTTTGAGACCGGGCGCGCGATTCGACGCTGAAAAAAGTCGATTCGCGGGTCAATCAGGCAAGTCGATCCGCGAATCATGCGTGCCCCGCCGATAAAGAACCGCGTTCGCTGGTCGATACGCAGGACATCAGCAGCCAAGAAGTGCTCACAGATGAGCGTATCAGAAAGAAAACTCGGGTCGGGCCTACGCGACGAAGTGCTGAGTCTCGACCACCTTCCACCGCTGACGGCGGCGGCCACTCGGCTCATCGAGGTCGCGTCCGATCCGGATCTGGAAATCAAGGAACTGGCCTCGATCATCGAGCAGGACCCCCCATTGACGGCGCGGATTCTCGGGCTCGCCAATTCCGCCTTTTTTGGACAGCAGAATCCCATCTTGACCGTCGAGCAAGCAATCGTGCGCGTGCTCGGACTGAATATGGTGCGCAGTCTGTCCTTGAGCATGGCGCTCGCGGGCAGTTTCAATACCAGACAATGCCAAAGCTTCGATATCGGCGACTATTGGCTGCACGCGCTGGTCACCAGCGCTGTTGCCGCGGCGGTGGGGCGGCACGTCCGCGATCCGGAGCACCGCCCCGTCGATTCGTTGTACCTCGGAGGCCTGCTGCACAACATCGGCACCTTGGTATTGGTTCACGTGCGGCCGATCGAGATGTCGCGGGTGTTCGGCGAGACGCCAGACGAGTCAGGCGGCGATCCGGTCGAACTGGAACGTGCTTTGCTCGGCATCGATCACTGGCAGGCAGGAGCGTGGCTCGCCTTTCGCTGGCACTTGCCGGAAGTCGCGGTACACACGTTGGCGCATATCGCCGACGCGACCTATGCCGGTCCGCACAACGCGGTTGTCGAGATAGTCCGGGCCGCCAGTGCCTGGGCGCACGATCACATCACCGACGGCGATACCCCGCTGAGTATCGCTGGTTTGGCGGAAGACCTGACCCGAATCGTCGAAGTAGAGGTTGCGGAGCGCCTGGATGACCTGCGTAAGGTTGCCGCATCGTTTGTATGAGCAATTGTAAGGTATGAAAGATTCGACCGCTCGGGAGTGCGAGCATCTGCTCGCCATAGCAGGGGCCGCCGATCTGCGGTCTAGGTTCATCGCGCTGATGGATCTGCTCTCGGCGCTCAGGCGGTTGTTGGCAGCCAGCGACACCATTACAACCGAAAGTGACCTGATTCAGAATGCCTTGTCCGAATTGGCCGCTCACATGCAATTGGGCGCTTGCTCAGTTTTTGTGCGCTGCGATGACGTGTTGACTTGCGTGGCGGGCACCGGATTCGAAGAGGCGCTTAGCCGGATGCTCGGTCGCACCGCGCCGGCCTCTGAGCGGGTGACTAGCAGCTCGCAGTTCCGCGTCGGTGAAGGGCTCATGGGTCAGGCCTGCTCCACGGGTTCGCCCAAGATTTCGTCGGACTGCCGCAACGATCCTCGGTTCAAGTCATGCGGCGATAGCGACGCAGGGGAGCGACTGGGGTCCCTGATATCCATCCCGCTCATTGAAAACGGCTTCGTCTCTGGCGTCTTGAACGTCTCCCACCCCAGCGCGAATTTTTTCGACAACTGGCATCAGAATGCATTGTACTTGTTCGCCGATTCGTTGGCGCAACTGCTGCGTAACTTTCGTTTGCTGCAAAACATCGACCACCAGGTCGCGGTACGAACGGGCGCACTGCAGGAAGCATTGGCCGAAGCGGAAAAGCTCCGTGACCGCTACGAGTATCTGGCGGTCGTCGACGATCTGACCGGCCTGCACAATCGCAGACACTTTTTTCGCGAGGCGCCGCGCATAGTCGCCGGTGCGCAACGCGACAACCTGCCGTTATCGCTGGCCATCGCCGATCTCGACGAGTTCAAGAAAATCAACGATACCTGGGGGCATGCCTACGGCGATAAGGTGTTGGTGCGTGTCGCCGAGGTCCTGGAGACGGAACTCAGGGCGGGAGATCTGCTGGCCCGACTGGGTGGAGAGGAGTTCGTCTTTCTGCTGCCCAATACAGACACCGAGGGTGCGCGGCGACTGGTGGAACGCATCAATGAACGGTTCCCGGTGTTGCCGAGCGGATCCGGCACCCTCCCGGCCAAGCTGTCGGCGAGTTTCGGTATTGTGCCTCTGACCCGGAAAATGGCGGAAGTCCCGGCCACCGATGCCCTCGGGCTGCTGTACGCCCGCGCCGACAAGGCCATGTACAAATGCAAAATCGACCGTCGTACCGCCGTCGAAATCTACGACGAAAACATGGAATGACGAGTGGGCCTCAGCACGGCCACAACCAGGCCGCGCCCCGGACGCCGCTCGAGTCGCCGTGCTTGGGTGGTGACAGCTGGGTGCGGACGGTGTCGGAGAACACAAATTGGCCCCAACGCGCGCTCACCCGGCTGTACAAACGGGTGACATTCGAAAGCCCGCCGCCGAGCACGATCACTGCGGGATCCACGATGTTGATAACCAGCGCGAGACTGCGCGCCAGCCGGTCCTCGTAGCAACGCAGTGCCTCCTCGGCCGCGGTGTCGCCGCCGGCGGCGGCAGTGATTTGAGAAACGGTGCGTTTGGTCGCGGTGGCGGCGTGGTATTCCCGCTCCAGGGCCGGACCACTCAGAAACGTTTCGATACAGCCGCGGCGGCCGCAGTAACAGGCGGGTCCGGGGCGTTCGTCATCCGCCGGCCACGGTAATGGGTTGTGGCCCCATTCGCCGGCCAAGGCATTCGGCCCCGAAATCAGTTGACCGCGCCAAACGAGCCCACCGCCAACCCCTGTCCCGAGGATGACGCCAAATACGCTACTGGCGCCCGCGCCGGCGCCGTCGACGGCTTCCGACAAGGCAAAGCAATCGGCATCGTTGGCCAGACGCACCGGGCGCCCCAGCGCCTTGCCGAGGTCGCGATCCAGCGGCATGCCGTTGAGGCAAACCGAGTTGGCGTTGCGAATCAAGCCCGTGTTGGGGGACAACGAGCCCGGCGTGCCGACACCCACAGTGCCCTTGCGCTCCAGTTCCGCCTCGAGACCCTCGACCAGCGACGCCACCAAATCGATCGTTCCCCGGTAGTCGCCGGCCGGTGTCGGTTGGCGACGCCGGAGCAGTTCCTCGCCGTTAGGGTCAAGTGCAATGGCCTCGATCTTGGTTCCGCCGAGATCGACGCCGATGCGGATTTCCGCGGCCACGTTCAGCCGACGTTGGCGGCCTTTTTCTCCGCGATATCGATCGCCACTGTATCGGATGCACCCAAGGTCGCGGCCGGCGATCCGGAGGGATTGGTAAAGCGGTCGTTCAAGTCCTGAACGTAGCTGTCGGTAGCGGCGATGACCTTGGTGATCTTGCGCTGGGCACGCCGTCCCCACCCGGCCGGATGGCGGCTGAAGATGCTGCGCCAGACGCGTGTATTGCGCCGGAACGCGGCCACGAGGTCACCGCGCAGTCCGAGGTTCTGTCCGAGTTTTCGTGTCCAGCCGATCAGACTCGTGGCGGCCAGATGGCGGATCACATAATGCACGGCAAGGATCGCCAGAAACAGGACGATGACCGCCCCGTAGACGCGCAACGGGGTCTGTTGAACCCATTGCCACCAAGCCGCATCGAACGACATTCCGTTCCACCAGCCGAGTTTCAGTGCCGCCGCGATAAATGCAATCGCGGCGCCGCCGAATACCACGGCATCGCCCAGCAGTACGCGTTTCTTCCAGCGCGACAAAACTCGCACGATTGCCGGCACGGTTTGATCCTTGATGTCGCGCGCAGTTTTTTCCAACGCGCCGACGATTCGGTAGGCCCGTTCGATTTCAACTTGCTGCATGCGGCCGTGGATTTCACCGATATCGGCGTCTCGCTTTGCCTCGAAACGCCGCCGCAGGGCTTCGTCGTCGATGGGCATGGCGGCTTCGCGGTTGTAGATCGTGTAGAAGCGCCCGGCGGTCAGCCCGCGCTCACCCAGTGCACGTTGCCAGGCGGCGACTACTTCTTCGGGGTTGTCTTCGCGCGCGGTCGTGTCGATCTGGTTCAGGATGTAGAGAAACTTCCCGGAGTCCGGGCGGTGAATGGTGCTGCTGACCAGATGGTCCAGGGTGTCGCGCATGGCACCGGGTTCAGGGTGGCGTGCATCGAAGAAGACCAGCACCAGGTCTGACAGATCGACGATGTGGTCGGTGATCCGCAGCGTCGAAGTACGCTGCGCGTCGGCATCGAAGCCCGGCGAGTCGATGAGTATCTTGCCGCGCAACGCCTCGCTGGGGCAGGTCTTCAATTGCAGATAGGCGTCGATGCGCGATCCTTCTCCCTGGGCCACCTGGTTGATCTCGGTGCTGATCTTGTAAAACGGGAAGCGCGGGTCCGAGTCCAGCGCGACGCCCGGCAGCGCGTGCGCGGTCTGTTCGTGCGCGAAGCAGATGACGGTGAATTTGTCATCGACGGCCTGATTGCCGCTGCGCTGCATTTTCGTTTGCAGAAAGTCGTTGATGAAGGTGCTCTTGCCGGCGGAGAAGGTGCCCAGTACTGAAATTAAGGGCCACCATGGAATCTGCGCCGCGAATGAATCGGTTTTTTGCAACAGTCCCATGCGATGCGCCACGTCGTCGAGGTGACGGAAACTCTGCACGGTCTTGAGCAGCACAGGGTTTTCTTGTTCCAGGTGTTCTTCCAGATGTTGCAAGCGGTTCTCGGTAAGAGTCCCTGATGTACTCATGTCGTCTCCTTGGTGCGCGTGGCGGTGAGATGGTCTGTCGGTCGGAAAGCGTTGCATGTTATCGTGACCAGGGTGTCCGGGGTAGCGTCGATTGGCGAACCGCAAGCCCAGCATAAGCAGTCCGTGGATTACTTATAAAGCAGGGGCTTGTAAGGGAAAATTCGATCGTAATTGGTGTGCTATATCATTGCATTAGCATGCTCTGTAATAGATAATTTCTGCGCTGATGGTCACATCGGCGTATCACGGGGTGGTGACCACCCTAATTTAACCGGATTTTTACAATTATATCGTAGGGGGCAAGATGGCTGAACTTTTTTCCGCCGAGTGGATGAGCAGTTTCATGGATCAGTGGAACAACGAGCCGGAATTGGCGGATGCATTGGCAGAAATCGGATTCGCCAGCGTGATCGGATACGGTTTTCCGGACGACGAGCAACCGACGGGGGTATTGACGGTCGAGAACGGAAAAGCAGTTTCCGCCGGTGCTTATGACGGACAGGACCTGAATTGGGATTTGCGCGCCACGGCGGACCAGTGGGGCAAATGGATGAACAAGCCACCCGGTATGATGGGGCTGGGAGCGGCGTTTGCATCCGGCAAGATCAAATTCAAAGTCGGTGATTACAGCGCCATGCTGAAAGATCCGCGTATGGCGGGGCCCTTCATCAAGAGCTTCTCGGTCATGGGTCGGGCATAAACGTGATCAAACTTACCGCGGCTTCGGACTGATGAGGCCGTGGTGGATGACGCTCAACACGGGTTACACAAGTAAAGGGTCGAAATTCGGTAATGCTTAAAGCGGTACTGACAATCGCGCTTGCGATAATGGTCCAATCGGTGAGTCTGGTTCGGGCTCAACAGCCAAGCGGTTTCCCTCCGGTCTTCACCGTCCAGGCGTCGTCCAGGTTGCCGACTGTGGCGATTGGGGGCACGGTTGTACCGTACAAAGAAGTCACCCTGGCCGCGCAGCTGCCGGGCCGGGTGAAATTCCTGGCGGGAATCGAGGGGGACAGCTTCGAAGAAGGTACTACGCTGGTGGCGTTGGATGAAACTGAGTTGTTGGCAAAACGCAATGCGGCATACGCCCAACTGGCGTCCGCGGAAGCGCAATTGCGTAACGCCGGGGTCCAGTATTCGCGCGAGCTCTGGTCGCCGCGTTCGAAGAACGCACCCGGTGGTATGGGCATGCCTAATATGTTCGACCAGATGTTCACGCGGCCCGCGGAGGAGTTTTTCGGCAACCGCGATCGCGGCGCCGAGCGCGGCGCGGACTTGTACGGAGCGAGCACGGCGATCGAGCAGGCGCGCAGTGCGATATTGAGAAATCAGGCTGAAATGCGCGCGATCGATGCCAAGCTGAGGGATGCGAAAAGCCTGGCGCCATTCGACGGCGTGATCATGAATAAGTTCGTCGAAGTGGGTGACACGGTGCAACCGGGTCAGCCGTTGTTGAAGTACGCCGACGTGACTTGGCTGCAAGTCGAACTGGACGTGCCCGCACGTTTGGCATCCGGAATGAACGAAATGCAGGTGCTGCAAAATGCGGCGACTTTCGATGATCATCCGGAGAGCGTCGACGTACGCGTCGCGCAGATCTACCCCATGGCCGACGTTCGCCGCCACACCATAAAGGTGAAATTCGATATTCCCGCAGGCGTTTCCCAGCCCGGCATGTACGCCAAGGTCCTGGTGCCCGACCGAACCGCCGCATCGGCGAAACAGGGCCAGCTGCCGGCTATTCCGTCGAGTGCAATACGTTACCGTGGCAGTTTACCGGTGGTGTTCCTGCAGAACGATCAGGGGCAGCCGGAGTTGCGTTTGATTCGCGAGGGTAAGCGGCTGGACAACGGCCTAACCACCGTTCTGTCGGGTTTGGCGCCCGGTGACCGTATCTATACCAACCCGGGTCCCGAATTGATGACCGGAAATCAGCGCTAGACGGATCGTATTCAAGTGGTCGGGATGAGACTCGAAACCCAACAGAAGAAACGGATTCGACAGGCATGAGTGATATCGATACCCGTCCGGCTGGCGCACCAACGCCCAATGGCACCGAGGAAAAAGATCTCGGGGTCGCGGGCAAGACTGCGAAATTTTTCATCAACTCGCCGTTGTCGCCGCTCCTGTACCTGGCAATGTTCCTACTCGGCCTGTTGGGCCTGATTGTGACGCCGCGGCAGGAAGACCCGCAGATATCCGTGCCGATGGTGGATATCTTCGTCCAGTATCCCGGCGCCGAAGCGGACCAGGTCGCGTCGCTCGCAATTCAGCCGCTCGAACGGATCATGTGGGAGATCAAGGGGGTCGAGCACGTTTATTCGGCTTCCATGCGCGGGCAGGGCATCGTCACCGTCCAGTTCGAGGTCGGCCAGGACATGGGCCCCTCCTTGGTCAAAGTCAATGATCAGCTTGACTCCAACATGGACAAGATCCCGCCGGGCGTCATGCCACCTCTGGTGAAGGCGAAAGGCATCGACGACGTACCGATTGTCACGGTCACCTTGTGGTCGGAAAAGGACTACAACGGCGACGGTCTTCCGGATGTCGACGACAGCCAGTTGCGCCGACTCGCGCTGTCGGTATTGCAAAGTGTCAAGGAAATCCCCGAAACGGGCGAAGGCTTCGTGGTCGGGGGGCGCGCCGAGCAGGTCATCGTCGAGGTGTATCCGGAGCGCCTGGCCGGGTACGGCATCAGTTTGGGCCAGGTGGCGCAGGCGATCAAAGCCGCGAATGCGGAGGTCCAGGCCGGCGATGTCGAAAGCGGCGGCGCCCGCCTTTCGGTGGTGGCCGGAGCGTTTCTCAGATCGGTCGATGATATCGACGGCCTGCAGGTTGGCAGCCATAATGGGGTGCCCGTTTATGTGCGTGACGTCGCGGACGTCCGCCAGGGGCCCGAAGACGCCAATCAACTCGTCCTGTACTACACCGGCGTCGCGGCTGAACATCCCGACCGAGCCGCGCGCGGTATTCCAGCTGTGACAATCGCGGTGGCGAAGAAAAAGGGCACCAACGGGGTGACGGTCGCCCAAAGCGTCATCGACCGGATCGAATCGATGAAGGGCAGGCTGATCCCGCAGGATATGCAGGTCAGCATTACGCGTAATTACGGACAAAGCGCCGACGACAAAGTCACCGACCTGATCAAGAAGCTGTTCATAGCGACGGGGTTTGTGTTCTTGCTCGTGTGGGGGTTCTTCCGTGCGCTGCGGCCTGCTCTGGTCGTGTTACTGGTCATTCCGGTGGTGTTGTTGTTCACCGTTTTTTGCGCCTGGATCATGGGCTTTACCATTGACCGCGTGTCGCTGTTCGCGCTGATATTCGCCATCGGGATCCTGGTTGACGACGCCATCGTGGTGGTGGAGAACATCTACCGGCGCTGGCTGGAGGAGGGGCGCACCGACGTGGCGACCGCAGTCGATGCGGTACGCGAGGTCGGCAACCCGACCATCCTGGCTACCTTTACCGTGATCGGGGCGCTGCTGCCCATGGGCTTCGTCACCGGCATGATGGGCCCCTACATGCTGCCGATTCCCGTCCTCGGTTCGACCGCCATGGGCATTTCATTGTTCGCGGCGTTCGTCTTCACGCCGTTTCTCGCAATCCACCGCTGGTTCCGCCCGTCCATGAACTACCTCGAAAAGGCGGAGAAGCGTGAAGAACGCGAGAACAGTTTTTGGGAGCGTGTCTACCGACGTGTACTGACTCCGCTGATCGAAAGTCGCCGCAAAGCGCGCCTGTTTCGCCTCGTGATGTGGGCTATCTTCCTGCTGGCCTGCTCGATGTTTTATTTCAAGCTGGTGTCCGTAAAGATGTTGCCGCTCGATAACAAGCCGGAGTTTTCGGTGGTGCTGGACATGCCCGAGGGCACCGCGCTTGCGGACACCGCCAATCATGCGCTGCAGGTTGCCGAGTTCGTGCGCAAGATCCCCGAAGTGACCGCGGCGCAGGTGTACGCGGGGACCGCGCGACCGTTCGATTTCAACGGCATGGTTCGCCACTACTATCTGCGCGGGGATCCTTGGCAGGCGGAGATCCAGGTGCAGCTGCTGGACAAGACCGTGCGCGATCGGTCGAGTCACGAAATCGCCGTGGATGCGCGCGCGCAGCTGACCCGGTTGCTCGCCGGCACCGGCGCCAGATTTGCGGTGGTGGAGATGCCGCCGGGTCCGCCAGTGCTGCAGTCGGTGGTGGCGGAGGTGCATCACGAAGACACCGATACCCGTCACCAGGTGGCGCTCGATCTGACCGAGATCTTCGCCGAAACGGAAAGTCTGCGTGATGTCGACAATTACATGCGCGAACCCTACGACTACTGGCATTTCGACGTCGATCGGGAAAAGGCCGACCGTCGTGGTATATCGGTCGAGATCATCAATCAGCACCTCGCGATGGCGCTTGGCGGCGTGGTGATGGGCGACGTCAAGCAAAAGGCCGGCCACGAACCCGTCAACATCGTCATTCAAGTGCCGCTGGCGGAACGCTCACAGGTCTCGCGACTGGGGGATATTCTGGTTTCCAGCGGATCGCCCGACAGCGTGTCAGTCCCGTTGCGTGAACTTGGCCAGTTCCGGCGGGCCCGTGAAGATGCCATCATCTACCACAAGGATCTGAGGCCGGTCGAATACGTCGTCGCGGATGTGGGCGGACGCTTGGCCGCACCCGTCTACGGCATGATGCAGGTCGAAGAGCTACTGCGGGAAAAGCAGTACGTGGCGCCCGACGGTACGGTCCTGGCCGACGCGACGTACTGGACCGGTCCTCCTGACAATGACGTGACCGTCGGCATCGAGTGGGCCGGCGAATGGACCGTGACCTACGAGACGTTTCGCGACATGGGGATCGCGTTTGCTGCGGCCTTGGTCCTGATCTATATCCTGGTGGTGTGGGAGTTCGGCAACTTCCGCATTCCCGCATTGATCATGGCGCCGATACCCTTGACGCTGCTCGGCATCATTCCCATCCACGCGATTTTCTTTGCGGTCGGCTGGGGCGGCGAGTTCACGGCTACATCGATGATCGGCTGGATCGCGCTGGCTGGAATCATTGTGCGTAACTCGATTCTACTGGTCGATTTCTCGATTCACGAAGTGCAAAAGGGCACGTCGGTGCCGGAGGCCGTCATCCAGGCCTGCAAAACCAGGACGCGCCCCATTCTGATTACGGCGTTGGCACTGGTGTGCGGGTCGTTCGTCATCTTTTTCGACCCCATCTTTCAAGGCATGGCCATTTCTCTGGCTTCCGGCGTGCTGGTCTCTACCATTTTGACACTGGTGGTGATTCCACTAGGGTGTGTGAACGCCGCGGAGTCGCTCTGTGCGGTGGCGGGTGTCGCGTGCGATGAGTCGCGCCTGGTGGTGACCAGGCCCGACACTGCCGGCGGATCGGGGTCGCAGGGCGGCTCTTCCGGGCCGTCGTTCGTGATGAAAACCTGGGGAGTGGTCGCGAACAGTTTGCTGATGGGCTTCTATGCGGTTCGCGGCATTGGGTTGCTGGTAAAACAGGCGCTGGTGAAACGTGCCAGGAAGTCGGCCAGCCAGACCGACCGCCCTGCGGTGACGGCGCATCGGAAATCGACATCCACGGTGACAACCCCCGTGCCGACGACTGCCGAGGTCGACGCCGGTCAGGACCAAAAAGCGGCTGAGGCGGCCGCCGCAGCGGTGGAAAAGCAAACGCCGGTCGCTAAATCGACTACGCGTAAGGGTGGCAAGCCGCGTTCGCGAGCGGCCTCGAAGCGGACCTCGAAAAAGGTTGAGTCCAAGGCGGAGACGGTGGCCAAATCCGTCGGGCGCAGCAGCGCCGCGCCTCGGATCAGACCGAAGGCGCCGAGCAGCCAGGCTGAAACCGATGCGCCGAAAAAGCGTCCGCTGAAAAAGGAAACGATTACGCGCGCACCCAAGACTGAGGTTGAAGCGGTAAGGGTGGCGCCGGTAGCCAAGACCGAATCGCGGCCAAACGTGACTTCGCTGCGCGGTATCGCCAAGCGCGAACGCACGGTAACTGACGATGACGAAGCCGTCCAGACGTCGGAATCGAAGACTACCCCTGAGAAAGTGAAGCGTGGTGATGCTCCATCCGGGGCGGTGCCCACCAAGAAAACGAGCGCGCGACGCGGTATCAGGCTCAAGTCGCTGGATGATGCCAAAGATGACGATTTCAACTAGGAGAATGCCGGGTCATCGTCTAAGAACGCGAGGCGCCTGACAGACGACGGAGCACACCATGCGCGGGCTTGCTGATGACGAGCTTTGTCTGCCACAACGCAACGAACGGCAACGAATGGGTAGGCTATTGATGCGAAGGTTTGGGATGGGTTTGTTGCTCATCTGCGGTTCGTTCAGCCAGTCGGTTGTATCGGCGACGTTCAACGAGGTTCACTGGCGCGCTGTGCAACCGCAGGGCTCGATTGGCCGGACTGCAAGGTTCCGACCGCTTGTTTCGACCCAAAAGCGTGTCGACCGGGTTCAGCGGTTTCGGCCAAAAGCCAGTTCACGGTTGTTGCAGGGGAAGCAGCGCTTTGTGCCGGAACCGTTCCGCCTTGAAAACCGGTTTCGCGACACCGGACGCGCGTCGGGTTACTCGGCCGGCAGCCAGCGGCAGTTTCGACCGGACCGCCGCTTTGACGGTCAGCCCGACGACCGCACTACGTATACCGACGATGCACTCAATCAGCAGTTTCGCCCCTTGCCAGGCCAGTCGCGGCGGTACCGTTACCCGAGTCGCGCGACGCGAACGGCACCGGTTGAAGACACGCTACTGCCGGATTACTACGTGCCGCCCGCCGCGCCCACGCCCGGCGGCATGCATGGGAGTTCGTGGATGTATCGTTGAACGTGCCGGGGGTGCGGTTTTTTGAGAAGATCGACTTTCGCGGCCGAGGTGACAACCGCGCACCTTACGAAATCTTCGGGCTTAAAAGAAAAGGTAAAGCGAGGTTCGAAGCATGATCACGGTTGTGGGTAGCTTGAAAGGCGGGTCGGGAAAGAGCACTGTGACTTTCAATCTCGCGGTGTGGTTGGCCATGGCGGAGCGCAATGTGGTTGCGATAGATGCAGATCCCCAGGCCACCTTGACGGACGTGCTGGACGTGCGCCGGGAGGAGGGTTTCGAACCGTCGATCAGATTGGTGGACGTAACCGCCCTCGATAACCCAGACGAACTCAGGAGTTACGGCGAAGTACTGATCGATGTGGGCACGGCGTCGATGGAGAACATGCGTCACGCGGTAGTGTCAGCCGATCGGGTCGTCGTGCCCGTTCCCCCCAGCCAGGCCGACATATGGTCTACGCAACGCTTTATCCGATTTGTCGATTCGATTTGCGAAGAGCGCAAGCCGGAAATGTTCGGCTTCATCAATCGCGGCGATACGCATCACGCGGTCAGGGAATCAGACGAAGCTGCCGCCGCTTTGGTTTCGTTGCCGGGAATACGCTTTCTGAAACCGCGTCTGGCGCAGCGTACAGCCTTCCGCCGTTCGTTCAGTGAAGGGTTGGCGGTGTTCGAACTCGACCCGAGAAGCAAAGGGTCCAAGGAGTGGAACTCGCTCGCCGCAGTATTGTACGCAAACGTCCTATCCTGACCCGGCAGCGATCGACAGGGTGATCACCGCCAATGCGGCATCGACTTCCGCTGGTGTATCCGGAATCGCGTTTATCGGGTCTCGTATTGTAACCACCAAGGCAGGTATTCGAACCGGTCATGCAGGTATTACATGCGCTGCGCAAACTCAGGGTAACTGCGATTTTCGATCTACTCAAACGGCACTTGGTGCTGGTCGCATTTTTGGCGATAGTCGTCTGGGGATACCAATGGCGGCATGATTTGTTCGGCGGGTTCCTGGAATCGACGACGCCTACCGGAACGCAGGGCGGTAATGCGGCCGCCACCGGGGACTGGCGGGCATCTGTTGCGCCGCACCCATCAAGATTCAGGCCTGCCACGCCGACAGTAGAACAAGTAAGTGCCCCTGGGCTCGATCACGACCTGCTGCAAACGGCGCGGCGGGCTTATTGGATCGGAGACTACGCGGGCGCGGACGCGGCGTACCGGCGGTACCTAGAGCAACATCCCGCGGACCCCGACGGCTACGGGGAATTGGGTAACCTCTTGTTCGCGCAAGATAAGCGCAACGAAGCAAGGGAGATGTTCCGGCTAGCGGCAGGCAGGCTGGAAAACCAGGGACGACACGACGAGGCAGCGGCGTTGCGGAAGCGGGTCGACGGGGGAGACGGGTGAGTTGCTGAGCCTCGACCGCGAGACGGGAACAAATTGCCGTTTTTTAGTTAACGAATCAAGCAATTATAGGATATTTCTAATATTATGATGTTGTGCTTTTTGGTTTGATCCGGGCAAAAATGTGCTATCGTGAGTAACGATTAGGTAAAACAATCCTGAGGCGTTTGTGGCTAACATCGACGACAGCGGTACATCTAGAAGATCGGGTGATGCGGATTCGGGAATGGAGCGTCTGTCCGCGGCTTTCGAATCCAGCGCCAGGCGTTGGGAGTTGATTGTTTATCCCTCCCTGTTCGCGTTTATCATCCTGGCGGCGTACGGATTCTATCTCGTTTACAGTCTCGCCAAAGACGTCCACTACCTCGCAATCAGCGTCGATTCTCACATGACCGTCCTGGCGGGGAACATGCAAAGCGTGTCGGAGAATATGGGGCAAATGACCGCCAATGTGCGCACCATGACGGTCAGCCTGGATGCAATCGACAAGAAAGTCGGCACATTGGAACCGATGCTGGCGAATATCGGTTCGATGGACGACGCAATCAATTCCATTACGGTAGCCACCCATACGATGTCCAAAGCGACACATAATATGCAATACGACATGCAGCGTATGAATCACAACATCGGCCGGCCCATGTCCTTTCTCAATTCGTTCATGCCCTGGTAGTTGCGCCTCGCGCCGCGTTAACCGGTAAACGAAAATCCTCACCCGAGCGACGCAACGGCGGGATAGCTTGCCCGGTAGCGCCGGTAGGCTTGTGCGAAGGCTTCGCGCAAGCTTGGGTACGGTTCAATCGTTGCGGCGGTCGTGCTTGGTGTGCAAATGCCACATGCAGAAACAGGTCCGGCGCAGATTTACCGTTGCGCACCATGCTCGCGGTGCACCGGCAAACCGATGCACAACCCGAAGACGATCAACATTGCACAGCGGCGACACTAGCGACTGGCTCAACGCCGAGGGTTGCGATGCCTAGATCGCAGACAATCCTTTTCGCAAGCCGATTCTCGCTTTGTCGACCCCGATAAGTACAAAACACCCAAGCCAAAAAACCGACGCGCTGCCCACCCCAGAATTTCAGCTGTGACCCGGACCGGTTGACGTGCACCTGTCCGGCAGGCAAATTACCGTATCGCAACGATGCCGATGTGCGGAAAAATGCCGAAGCGGTATCAAGTTCACGGCGCTTAAGTTGGCGCACGAACCCTGTCATCGACGCAGTCGTTGCTCAAAAGATCTACCAGTAAAAGATGTCATGCTCAATAGGGTTATTTCGCACGGAACAAGAACTAACGCCGGACGAAGCCATCGGCTAGGATGAACGCGAAGATCGATAGTCAACGCGAACGCGTACTTTACAGCCAGCGCCTGGTTGCGGTTGAGCCGCCGTTTGGCAATCTGCGATACCGCAAGCGCCTGAATCGGTCTAAGATGCGTGGACATGAAAAAGTTGATGGGCACTAGGAGCTATACGCCCTGGTGCGTGCTGTCGAGAAACAAGTCAATGATAATCGGATTCGGATCCGGTCGTGTGCTTGCGCCCTTTGTTCCCGAAGATGAAGGACAGCGGTATGGTTCTAAACCGCATATCCCACCGGATTGACTAGGCTTGTTTGCCTCTTGAGTCCACAGAAGTTTATTGCCCGTACTTATCCCTCCTCAAGTTGCCTCTGTGTTTAGTCCAACCTCAACGCAACATACGTCCGCTGAGGTTGGACAGGTGCAAACATCATGTCGAAGGTCGTGGCATGGGCCAACTGCCGACGGAGGTTTGCTTGCCGATACCACCGACGTGGCGATCATTGGTCAATGGCCCGGATCGAAAGCGTGCATTGGGTGCTTTGGAGGCGGCGACGCTCCATACACAACATGCCGCAGCCGTTTGTACGGTTTGGTGTCGGAGTACGAGGGGTTCACGCCTGATCGCCGCCCCGCGTCAAGCGCTGTTGGGCCTGGCGGCGGTATTCGCGTGGCGTGACCTGCTTACGTTCGCGAAAGCGGCGGTTGAAATTGGCGATGCTGTTGTACCCGACCTCATAACAGATGTTGGAGATCTGCAGTTCACTGCCGGAAAGCAACTCGCACGCGTTGCCGATTCGTATCTGTGCGACGAATTCATTAAAGCTGTTGCCAGTGGATTTCTTGAAAAACCGAGAAAAATAGCTGTCATTCATGCCTACGAGTTCAGCTGCCGCGCTCAACGTGAGGTTCTCGTGGTAGTGCTGCATGACGTAATTGACCACGATGTTCACTTTTTCGAGTGCGGCTTCGTCGAACTTGGATTCGATCTGAACCGTTGAGAGGACCTTATAATTCCCGCACTGCGCGAGTTCGTGCAAGAATTGAAAAAAATAACCCAGGCGCGATGCGCCGCTGGATTCGCGGACCGCGCCCATGTAGTGAGCTGCCCGATCGTAGGAATCGGGAAACTGGATGCCGCAACGCGCGGACTTCAGCAGCGGCAGGAACTCGCGCAGTTCCGGTATCAGTGCCGCGGCTCCTTCGATGGTTGCGTGATTAAACTGTATCGCCATGTCGCGCAAGGGGTGGACCTGTCCGACGTCGCAATTGGAGATCCAATTGTGCGGCAGGCGCGGTCCGGTAAGGAACAGATTGCCAGGTTGGAACTCGCCGATATAGTCGCCGACAAACACTTTGCCCGACGACGCCACGATATAGTGCAGTTCGTAGGCGTCGTGATAATGCCAGCGAACCAGCGGGCTGGGAAATCCGTGTTCGAGATAGTGCACCGCGCCTACCGTGGGGTCGACCACTTCGAACTCCGGGCGATGGTTATTCTGGGTGCGTTGCGTCATCCGTCTTACCCCCTGATAGATGGTTGCGAGCGAATGGCTCCGACTTCGGGTCGCGAGCCGGCTGCCGCGCTAAATTATAGGTGTTTGGCGGCGGCATAACGTACAAAGAGGTAAAAAAAGTATTGAAAATACCGGACTCAGTATTGGATTTTCACCCGATTAGCGACTAACTTTTCATGCAGACATAACCTGTCGATGCCGCGTGCGGCGCATGCTCCGACCGCCGTCTTTGACGCGTCTGGTTTACCGAACAAAGAAAATTTACTGAAACCCGTGAAAGCAATCTGCCGGGTTACCACTGGAGGAAGGCACCATGAGTTTGAACCGATCATCGGTTGGTATCGCTGTGACTTTGGCTGCGGCAATGATGAGCAGCGGCGCGCAGGCGCAAACCAAACTTACCATCGCGACCGTCAACAACGGTGACATGATCCGTATGCAGCAGCTGACCGACGACTTCAGCGCAAAGCACCCGGACATCGATGTGGAGTGGGTGACGCTGGAGGAGAATATTCTGCGTCAGCGCGTCACCACCGACGTCGCCACCAAGGGCGGTCAATACGACATCATGACCATAGGCACTTACGAGGTACCGATCTGGGCCAAGCAGAATTGGCTGGTGCCACTGGAATTCGACGCTGCTTACGATGTAGATGACATCCTGCCAGCGATCCGCGACGGATTGACGGTCGACGGTAAGATCTACGCCGCGCCTTTCTACGGTGAAAGCTCGATGGTGATGTATCGCAAGGACCTGTTCGCCAAGGCCGGGTTGACCATGCCCGATGCACCGACCTGGGATCTGATTGGCGAGGCGGCACGCAAGCTCACCGATAAGGAGCAAGGGATCTACGGCATCTGCCTGCGCGGCAAAGCAGGTTGGGGTGAGAATATGGCCTTGCTGACCGCCACCGCCAATTCGTTCGGCGCGCGCTGGTTCGACGAGAAATGGCAGCCGCAGTTCGATCAGCCAGAGTGGAAGAGCGCTCTGCAGTTTTACGTCGATCTGATGCATGACGCCGGTCCTCCGGGTGCCTCGTCGAATGGCTTCAACGAGAATCTGGCGCTGTTCCAGTCAGGCAAATGCGGCATGTGGATCGACGCCACGGTGGCGGCTTCCTTCGTCACCAACCCGACCGACAGCAAGGTCGCCGACCAGGTGGGCTTTGCACTGGCGCCGGACAACGGCCTGGGTAAGCGCGGCAACTGGTTGTGGGCCTGGTCGTTAGGTATACCGGCGGGCTCGAAAAAGGTCGACGCGGCGCAGAAATTTGTCGCGTGGGCGACCAGCAAAGAGTACCTGAACCTGGTGGCGGCCAAAGAAGGTTGGGCCAGTGTTCCTCCGGGCACGCGCAAGTCGCTGTACGCCAATCCGGACTACCTGGCCGCGGCGCCCTTCGCCGAGATGACCCTGGAGTCGATCAACTCGGCGGATCCGAACAACCCGACCGTCAAGCCCGTGCCCTACGTGGGTGTGCAGTTCGTAGCCATACCGGAATTTCAGGGCCTGGCTACCAGTGTTGGTCAGCAGTTTGCCGCTGCACTTGCCGGCACTATCACCGTTGACCAGGCACTGAAGAACGCCCAAAACTTGAGCTCGCGCGAGATGCGCAAGGCCGGTTACCCCAAGTAAATCCCGGTCACCGTGACTAACGCCCTGTTGACCGCCAGGGTGTTGGCCCCGGTGTCTTATCCGCTACTGTTTCGGAGGCCAGTGCCATGGCGACCATGCATTCCCGCACCGCCGCACGTTTCATGATTTCGCCCGCCGTTTTGATGTTGCTCGGCTGGATGATTATCCCCCTGTCGATGACGCTGTATTTTTCCTTCCTGCGTTACAACCTGCTGATGCCCGGAATGGAGGAATGGACGGGCTGGACCAACTACGAGTTTTTCCTTACCGACCCGGCCTTTTTCGCGGCGATGAGTAACACCTTGTTGCTGGTCGGCGGCGTGCTGCTCATCACGGTGATCGGCGGGATCGCGCTGGCGCTGCTGATCGACCAACCGATCTGGGGACAGGGGATCGTGCGTATCCTGGTCATCGCGCCCTTCTTTGTGATGCCCACGGTATCGGCCTTGGTGTGGAAGAACATGTTCATGAACCCGGTTAATGGACTGTTTGCTCACGCCGCAAGCTTTCTCGGATTGGAACCCTTCGACTTTCTCGCTCATGCGCCGCTGTTCTCGATCATTCTGATCGTCGCCTGGGGGTGGCTGCCGTTCGCCACCCTGATCCTGCTCACGGCGCTGCAATCCTTGGATCAGGAACAACTCGAGGCGGCGGAGATGGACGGCGCCAGTGTGCCCAGGCGATTCTTTTATATTATGCTGCCGCACATGGCGCGCGCGATCACGGTGGTGATCCTGATCCAAACCATCTTCCTGCTGTCGGTTTTCGCCGAAATCCTGGTCACTACCAATGGTGGCCCAGGCTACGCGTCGACCAACATCACCTTCTTGGTATATGCCCAGTCGTTGCTGCAGTTCGACGTCGGTGGCGGTTCGGCGGGCGGCATCATCGCCGTCATCCTGGCTAACATCGTGGCAATCTTCCTGATGCGCATGATCGGAAAAAACCTGGAGGTATGATCCTATGGCACGCTCAGTTTCCCAAACTCGCAAGGTCACGATGACGCTGCTCGCCTGGACGATCGGCCTGCTGATCTTCTTCCCGATCTTGTGGACCCTGCTTACCAGCTTCAAGACCGAGGCCGAAGCCATTGCCTCGCCGCCTTCGCTCATCGGTTTCCAATGGACGTTGGAGAACTATCATGCTGTGCTGGAGCGCTCTAACTACTTTCTGCACTTTTGGAACTCCGTGGTCATTTCTGTGGGTTCTACCCTGCTGGGTCTGCTGGTCGCCATTCCGGCGGCCTGGGCCATGGCTTTCGTGCCGAGTAAGGGCACCAAGAACATGCTGATGTGGATGCTATCGACCAAGATGCTCCCGCCGGTTGGGGTGTTGATTCCAATTTATCTTATCTTTCGTGACTACGGGTTGCTGGACACGCGCTTCGGCCTGGTGATCGTGCTGATGTTGATCAATCTGCCGATCATCATCTGGATGCTCTACACCTACTTCAAGGAGATTCCCGGCGAGATCCTGGAGGCCGCGCGTATGGACGGCGCCAGTCTGATGGACGAGATCGTGCACGTGCTCACACCGATGGCGGTGCCGGGGATCGCCTCGACCGTGCTGTTGAATATTATCCTTGCCTGGAACGAGGCCTTCTGGACCCTCAACCTGACCGCGGCCAAGGCGGCGCCCTTGACCGCCTTCATCGCCAGCTATTCGAGCCCGGAAGGGCTGTTCTACGCTAAACTCAGCGCCGCTTCGACGATGGCCATCGCACCGATATTGATCATGGGCTGGTTCAGCCAGAAGCAACTGGTGCGTGGCTTGACCTTCGGCGCGGTGAAATAGGGGAATAATTTATGGGCAGCATACTACTAAATGAGGTCAACAAGTCCTTCGGCGACGTGCAGGTCATTCCATCGATCGACCTGGAAATAAAGGAGGGTGAGTTCGTCGTGTTCGTCGGCCCCTCCGGCTGCGGCAAGTCGACCCTGTTGCGCCTGATCGCCGGGCTTGAAGACGTGACCGGCGGCCGCATCGAGATCGACGGTGAGGACGCGACCCGTACCCCTCCGGCGAAACGTGGCCTGGCCATGGTGTTTCAATCCTACGCACTCTATCCGCATATGTCGGTGCGCAAGAATATCGCCTTCCCGCTGAAGATGGCGAACATCGACAAGGCGGAGGTCACGCGGCGGGTCGATGCCGCGGCCAAGGTCCTGAACCTGACCGATTATCTCGATCGTCGCCCCGGTCAGTTATCCGGCGGGCAGCGCCAGCGCGTCGCCATCGGGCGTGCCATCGTACGCCAGCCGGCGGCCTTTCTGTTCGACGAACCTCTGTCGAACCTGGATGCCGCGCTGCGGGTGAACATGCGCCTGGAGATATCCGAACTGCACCATAAACTGAAGACCACCATGGTCTACGTAACCCATGATCAGGTCGAAGCCATGACCATGGCCGACAAGATCGTGGTACTCAATGCCGGTCGTATCGAACAGGTGGGTTCGCCGCTGGAGCTTTATCACAGCCCGCGCAACCGTTTCGTGGCCGGATTCATCGGCTCGCCCAAGATGAACTTCTTCGGCGGCGCCGACGCCGAAAAACTTGGTGCGTACAGCATCGGTGTGCGCCCCGAGCATCTGAAGTTGTCGACCTCAGAGGGACTCTGGTCCGGGACTGTCATGGTCTCCGAGCACCTGGGCTCGGACACGTTTTTGTATATCGATATGGAAGACGGCAACACCGTTACCGCGCGTGCAGACGGCGAGTTTCCGGTGCGCCACGGCGATCGGGTATGGCTGGCGCCGGAAGAGGGCAAAATCCATCGCTTCAGCTCCGAGGGACACACTCTTTGAGCGAATGCCTCAAGGGCGAGACCGCGCTGATCAGCGGCGCGGCGCGCACCGCTGCCGAGATCGGTGTGGCCGTGCGTGCCGTGCATCGGGATATCACCCGGCAGGAATCGATCGATCGACGCCGCCGTGGCCGAGGTTGAAACGAAGCTGGGGGGTATCGACATCCTGATCAACAACGCTGCCCTGTTCGATTTTGCCCCGGTGACCGAGATTACCCGCGACAGTTACCAGCGCCTGGTCGACGTTAATGTGTCCGGCGCGCTGTTTACGCTGCAGGCGGTTGCCAGTTCCATGATCAGGCGCGGTCAGGGCGGCAAGATCATCAACATGGCGAGCCAGGCGGGCCGAGGGATTGACCGGAATGGCGGTATTTCTCGCCTCCGACGAAGCAGACTATTTCGTCGCTCAGACGTACAACGTCGACGGCGGCAACTGGATGAGCTGAGAGCAGCCTATACTAAGTATGGCTGCCGGATGTTGCCCTGTAATCCTTTGTGTCCCGAGGTAAGCAAATCATGACTATCAAACTATGTTCGGAGAACCTGCATCGGGTGGCCGCGACCGCCGCGATACCGAAATATGACCGCGCAGCGCTGACGCGCGGCATCGTGCATTTCGGTGTCGGCAACTTCCATCGCGCGCACCAGGCGATGTATCTGGATGCGTTGTTCAATACCGGCGTCGACCACGACTGGGCGATTGTCGGTGCGGGTGTCATGCCATCCGACATGCAGATGCGTCAAATGCTGAAGGCGCAGAACTATCTAAGCACCTTGGTTGAGCAGTCGGCGCAACGCAGCAGCGCAACAGTCACCGGCGCCATGATCGACTTTCTGGCACCGGGTGATCCGGCGGTGGTCATCGCCGCCCTGGCCGATCCCGCCATCCGCATCGTGTCGCTGACGGTCACCGAAGGCGGCTATTTTATCGATCCGGCTTCAGGGGTGTTTGACCCCGGACATACTGCGATGGTCGCCGACGGCGCCGACCCGCAGCATCCGCAAACCGTATTCGGCCTGCTGGTCGCCGGTCTGAAGGCGCGCCGCGCCGCGGGTATTGCACCGTTTACGGTGATGTCCTGCGACAATGTACCGCACAATGGCGTGGTCGCGCGCAACGCCGTGACCGGCCTGGCGCGTCTGTCCGACCCGAACCTGGCGACCTGGATTGAAGCCGAAGTCACATTCCCCAATGGCATGGTTGACCGTATCACTCCTGCGACCGGCGACAGGGAGCGCGAATTGTTGGCGCAAGACTTTGGGATCGAGGATGCGTGGCCGGTATTCTGCGAGGATTTCACCCAGTGGGTGCTGGAAGACAAGTTTGTCAACGGCCGCCCGGCGCTGGAGGCGGTGGGTGTGCAGTTCGTACCCGATGTCACGCCGTACGAGCACATGAAGATTCGTATCCTCAACGGCGGCCACGCCCTGATCGCCTACGCGGCGGGACTGCTGGGTGTCGAATTTGCCCACCAGGCCATGACGCATCCCCTGGTGCTGGCTTTTCTGGAAAAGGTTGAACGCGAAGAAATCATACCGGTCATCCCGCCGGTGCCAGACACCGATCTGAACGAGTACTTCACGCTGATCAAACAACGTTTCGCCAACCCGAAGATCGGCGATACGGTACGCCGGCTGTGTCTGGACGGCTCCAATCGGCAACCGAAATTCATAATCCCTTCGATCGCGGATCGTCTACGCGCGGGGGGCGATGTCACCGGTCTGGCGCTGGCCTCGGCGCTGTGGTCCCGGTACTGCTTCGGCACTCTCGAAGACGGTCAGATGATAGAGCCCAACGACCCGAACTGGTCGCGCCTGGTCGCCAAAGCACAGGCGGCGCGCGACGATCCCATGGCCTGGCTGGCGATGGACGACATCTACGGTGAGGTAGGGCGATCCGAGGTCTTTCGTCAGCGTTTTGCCGCGGCGTTGAATGCGCTCTGGTCCGATGGGGTGCAAGCCGTGCTGACCCGTTATCTGGATGGCGAAGCATTGACTCGATCATGAACCCGCAGATAAAACCGGCAGGTACGGACGCCATTGTATCTGGGACTTGATCTGGGCACCTCCGGTCTGAAGGCGCTGCTGATCGATACCGAGCAGCGGGTGCTTGCCACCGCGTCCGCGCCGCTGACCGTGGTTCGACCTCATCCGGGTTGGTCTGAGCAAGACCCGGCGGATTGGATCACTGCGGCCGAAATCGCGCTGGATCAACTCAAAGCGACGCACGGTGCGGCCCTGGCCGCGGTGCAGGGAATAGGCCTGTCCGGGCAGATGCACGGTGCGACCCTGCTCGATGCCGGTGATCGGGTTTTGCGTCCCTGTATCTTGTGGAACGATACCCGCAGCCGTGCCCAGGCCGCGCGCCTGGACGCCGATCCGCGCTTCCGGCGCATCTCGGGCAACATCGTCTTTCCGGGGTTTACCGCGCCTAAATTGACGTGGGTGCGTGAGCAAGAGCCCGAGGTGTTTGCCCGCGTACACCAGGTGCTGTTGCCCAAAGACTACCTACGTCTATGGCTGACCGGCGAGCATGTGGCGGAGATGTCGGACGCGGCCGGCACGGCCTGGCTGGATACCGGGGCACGCGCTTGGTCCAAGACGCTGCTCGAGGCCGGCGGCATGGTGCTCGAACAGATGCCGCGGTTGATCGAGGGTAGCGCCGTTTCGGGCGTGTTGCGCCGCAAGCTCGCTGCCCGCTGGGGCATGGCAGGAGCAGTTGCCGTGGCCGGCGGCGCGGGTGACAACGCCGCATCCGCCGTTGGCACGGGAACGGTTACGCCCGGGTCGGCCTTTGTCTCACTGGGTACTTCCGGGGTGGTGTTCGCCGCCACTGCGCGCTATCTGTCCAATCCTGACAGCGCGATTCACGCCTTCTGTCACGCCTTGCCCGATACCTGGCACCAGATGGGCGTGATCCTCTCGGCCAGCGCGGCGCTTGATTGGTACGCCGGCGTCGTCGGCAGTGCGCCAGTTGAATTGACCACGGCCGTGGGTGAGCATTTGGTGGCGCCCGGGGAACTGACCTTTCTGCCCTATCTATCCGGCGAGCGTACGCCGCATAATGACGCGCGGGTGCGCGGCGCCTTCATCGGTCTGTCGCACGAGAGCGACCGTCAGGCACTGACCCGCGCGGTGCTGGAAGGCGTCGCCTTCGCGTTACGGGATAACCTAGAGGCGCTGCGTAATGCCGGTACTGAGTTGTCCGGTCTGATCGCGGTCGGAGGCGGTTCACGTTCCCGTTATTGGCTGAAGCTGATCGCCACGGTTTTGAATCTTCCAGTGCAACTTCCGGCCGAGGGTGACTTCGGCGCGGCCTTTGGCGCTGCCCGGCTCGGCCTGATCGCGGCAAGCGGCGCCGACCCTTGCGCGATCTGCACCCCACCTGCGATCGCGGCTACCCTGGAACCGGAAGTTCCGCTGCATTCGGCCTTTGAGCAGGCCTACAGACGTTATCGCGCTCTCTACCCGGCTATGCGTCGCGCCGCCGCGCCTGACTGACTGGATCAGTTCCAGCCTGCATGTTGCACCAGTATCCGGGACGATCGCGCCAGACAGGTGCGGCTGGACGCCGCTGTGGAGCGAAAGGCATAACTGTCGCGACGACTTGAGTGATCAGCGAGTGCAGGCGTGCCTGGACAAGCGAGGGCCCGGATAGATC
>CBDUNM010000047.1:0-29453 GCA_965368585.1 uncultured Chromatiales bacterium
AGCTTCCAGTTCCAGGGTATTGACGAACTTGTGGTGCACGCCCGGATCGACCATATACTCCAGCATACGTCTTGAAGCTCGGGGGCTGATCAGCCGACCGGTGGCCATGCGATAGTAAAATCTTGCCACCTGCGTCGCTGTTGCGCCGTGTGAAATACCATTCATCGGATCTGGCCGGCGCCGGCCTTTTTTTGCATAGCGCTTGCCCACCCACAATCCACCCCCCATGTTCTCATCGTAGAACTTGAAGCGCGAGTCCTTGAGTATGGCATTGACCCTGTCCAGGCCACCTAGGCGATCAGAAACACGAGCGGCCGCCTTGTTACTCGAGCTGCGGATCATATGGTTGAGGTCCTGGTCAAGTTGTTCGTCCAACTTCAGCCGGCCGCTTTCCAAAGCATCCACCGCCGCCAGCAGGATCGCGATCTTGGGTAGGCTGGCGGCATACATCATCTTGTTGCCGTTGATCCGCGCAAAGCGCGGTTTAACCGGGTCACTGATATCCACCAATGCCACGGCGAGTTTTTTACGCTTGATCAGTTTTGCCCAGCCCGGGCGTTCACGCACACTCAGTTCAAGACTCGATTGTAGTCGACGGTCCAAGGTCTTACCCAGAGGCTGCCACTTCTCGTCCTCCACCTGTACCGGCAAGGTGGGTGCTGCTTCACCGCCACGCGAGATGTCGCCCGCCGTTATTCCCGCCACAATAACCAGACCCACGAGGATATTCATTGGCTTACGACTTGTTACTCAGAATGTGACAACCGCCGGTGTTCGCGCACGACTAGAATCGCCAGCGCCAACCAGATCAGAATGAGTACTAGGTTAAAGGCCAAGAATTCCCCGATATCCAGCTGCAACATGCGGGTACCGATCAGTACCGTCAACGCCGCAAGCCCGTCACCGAAACGCACACACAGGGTATCGATGGCGACCTTGGCCTTATAAATCATCTCCCGGCTGGCGGGCAACCACAGCACCTGCCGGGCCGTGTTGTTAACGGAATAGTTGGTGGCGTTTTCGACGATCTTGGCAGTGGTAATGATCGACAGTGCATTGCTGGCGGCCATGGCGCCGTAGGAAATCAGGGATACCAGTGGCGGCGCCAGCATCAGGGCGCCGAACCCGCCAGCCCGCTGCAGACGCGATACCACAAAGGCCTGCAACAGCAAGCCCGTCAGATTCACCCAGAAATACAAATTGCTGTAAAACGCTGATGTTCCGTCCTTGATGCCGGCAGCGGTACTGACGCCTTCTGCCGCCAATGCCTGCTGCACGGCGCCAAACAGAATATTTTCACCGTTAGTCATCACCCAGAACATGATGAATATCATGAACGCGGTGGTACGCAGATAATAGGTTTCCCAGATAAGGCGATAGGCGCCTCTTCCGTCAGCGGCTGCCGGTTGCTCGCTCCGTACTGAGCCGGCGTGGGACTTGGTCACTCCGTGGCGATCCACATAGCGCGCCACTCCCAGTGCCATGCCCAGCGGGACGGTTGCGTACAGCAGCAGATCCAACGTTTCCACCTGCCAGTGTTTGACCAGCTGTTCGGACATCCAGGAACCGGCCACCGCACCCGCGGATGCACCCACGGCAATCAACGGAAACAACCTTTTGCCACGTTCCTCACCATACAAATCTGCCGCGACCGACCAGAATTGGGCCACCAGGGTGACGGCGAAGATCCCCACCCAGACGTAAAATACGACGCCCAAATAGGGAATGTGAACAAGCGCATGGCCCGGATGAAAAATCCAGAACAGTACCAGCGTTAACAGAAAGAAAAGCCCCACACGGCCCACCAGTTGCCGTCGGGTCCAGCTTTCGGTGAGGCGGGCATAAAACGGGATCAGCAACAACAGCGTCATGGTCTGGGCGAAGCTCGAATAGGCCTTAACCTCCATCTTGGACAGATCGCCAATCACCGATACCGCGAGCCAGCCTTCGCGCACCGGCTTGATGAAGTAGTAGGCGGTGAGTACCAGGAATATATTGGTCAGCAACAAAAGCGCAGGACCGGCCTCGCCCGCTCGAACCTCGGTGAACAGGCGCAACCAGCGGTGCAGTACGCCGCATTCCGCGCTCGGAAGAGGAGCAGCCAGGGGGCGATGATCTGCTTTGCTGTCCAGGTAACTCAAATCAATTCCGGAACATTGGTCGATGAGTAAGCGTCGCGCAGCGCACAACGGCAGCCGCCATCATTGGTCTGTACTAATTCCACGTTGAACGACGCGGATAAGGCCGGCTTTAGCCGACGGGCGGCGAGCCGATAATGGTTGAGGAGTTTCCGCGTATGGATCGCGAGGTAGTCGGCAAGGTCCTGCAATTCTGCGCACCGTAAAAGGCAGACGCTACGCGTCTTCCGTAAAAAAACCGCCTGTTTGCGCTGTTACTATCGACCGCCGACGGGATTACCTGAAGGACTTGCCCGTCATGTCTAAGACCCGTTTTTTTACGCTGCTGCTGCTTTCCGCGCCCCTGGTGGCGTTAGGCGCCACCGCCGGTTCGCCAGTGAAACCACCTCCGGAAGTCGAACTGGTCGAGGCACGCAAACTGGTCGAAAGAATGAAAAACAGTGAACGCGGTCCCTATACCCGGATCCGTTGGTTCTGCAAGGACGGCTCGGTGCTGCCGCCGACCGCATTCGCCTGCAGCCAACGTGGCGGCGGCCGCCAACACGCGCAGTATTCAACGGAAAGACAGCAGCTGGCGGCCCTTGGGTGGCATGTGGGCACCGTGTTCGCGGCCCTGCCCTGGGAAGAATTCTGGGGCGATAAACCACGCCGCCAGCGGTTGCGCGAACTCCCCCTGGAGCGGTTCATGGTGGACAACAACGACGGCTGGGTACTGCATCACGCCCAGCATTATCGTGGCCGACTTCAAATAGAAGACGAGGAAGCCGCGGGACGAGCGTTGTTGCTGCGGCTGATGGATCAACGAGAATGGGTGGCGCAAAACCTTCTGCTGGTGCTGAAACTCGCGCAGACAGTACCACAGGCCGACAACGAGGACGGCGTTTACCAGGTCCGCAATCTGGCGCAAACCGTCGCGGAACGAGACTCCAGCTTTACCCGCCTGCGCATCGAAATCCACTCCAGTCCGAGTCCAGACAGCGCCAGACGCGTCCGCGCCTGGCTCGCGGCCCGCCCCGAGTTAATCGGCGAGTTACGCCGTGACGCAGTAACGCTGGCCACCGGGCTGGATGAACTCTATGGCGAGGCGGCACGTCAGGCACGGTTGAAAAAGGCGGAGAAAGCTCTGAAACGCAGCTTGCCGCAGGTAGCAGAGCTGCTGGCCGGCGCGCGCCAGCAGGCCGGCATTGCGCGCCTCGCAGACCTGACCCATGCCATGGTGATCCTGCGCGGACGGATCCCGACAGAGGATCCGGCAAGCTCTTTGTACCGTATCAATCTAATGCAGGCGCTTTCCACCGAGGTGCGCGTGGCAGCATCGGAAATACTGTTACAAACGGATCTGCGGCGCAAAGAGCTACTGCTCCTTGCCGTCAATCTACTGCAGGGAGCCTGGGCTTCCGGTCTGCTATCCGACGGTGAGCGCCAGGCGCTGGAGCAACCCCTGCATACTCTGGCGCAACTGGAAAATGCCTCCGGGAGCGAGTATTCGTGGGCGGCGCGGCGTCTCTCACTGGCCGCCGGCTGGGCGACGCTGACAGTGCGTTACACTTTTGCGGAGGCGCTGTCGCGCTACGTCGCACTGGACCAAGGCGCGGAACGGTTTATCGACGATACGCTGCGCGCATCGGTGCTGCTGCCGCTGGGCGATGTGGCCCATCGACTGGCCCTCGATGGTGCCGCCGTGGCTGGTCTGTCGCACCATCTTTTCGGCAATCGTACCGGCCGCTTGCTGGGGATCAACCCCGGTGTGGCACGTGCACGTCTGCGGGTGATGAGTAGTGAGGATCTGGCGCGCGGTCGGCAACCTGCCGCCGACGAAATCGCGGTGTTACCGGAAACCGTCGCCGAACTCACGCCGGTTGCCGGCATTCTCACTCTGGGCGAAGGCAACCCTTTGTCCCATGTACAGATGTTGGCACGTAATCTCGGGATCCCCAATGTGGTGGTCAGTCCCGAACTGCTGACAGATTTAAAACTGGCAAACGGTCAGCCGGTGTTGCTGGCGGTGTCCGCCGATGGCCGCGTCTACCTGGAACGCCAGTCTGACCTGCCGCCGATTTTGCAATCGGCGCAACGGCCGGCAGCATCGGTCGCGCCTGAGTTGCTCGCACCGCCGACACCGGATCTCGCGTACAAGTACCCGATACCCTTAGCTGCACTGCATGCCGGATTGTCGGGCAAAGTGGTCGGGCCCAAGGCTGCCAATATCGGCGAACTGGCACGCCGCTTCCCCGCTCGCATCGCCGCGGCGGTCGCCCTGCCGTTCGGTGTTTTTGCCGACTATACCCGGGAGCAACGCGCGCAGGTCGCTGCGGCCTACTCCCGCTACCGTGATGGAAAACTCGATCAGGCAGGGCTGGATGCCGTATTGGACCGGGTGCGCGGTGAAGTCAGTTCGCTGTCGCTGGAAACCGACTTGCGGCACACGCTCGCTACCGTCATGGAGCGGACCTTCGGCCCGCCCGGAACCTATGGCGTGTTCGTGCGCTCCGATACCAACGTGGAGGATCTGCCGCAATTCACGGGTGCCGGACTCAACGAAACCGTACCCAACGTCGTCAGTCCGGATGCACAGCTCGCCGCGATACCGCGTGTCTGGTCCTCGGTGTATTCGCGCCGCGCCATGGCCTGGCGTGGCCGTATTCTGAAACATCCTGAGCAGGTGTTTGCTTCTATCCTGCTGATGAAAAGCATCGCCGCGGAAAAGTCGGGCGTGTTGGTAAGCAGGAACCTGTACGGCCCTACCGACGGTCTCACCGTATCCACTGCCTGGGGCGTCGGTGGCGCCGTGGACAACGAAAGTGCGGCTACGCGGGTATTGCACAACGATGGCGGCAGCCTGTTGCTGGCGGAAGCCAAAGCCGCCTACCAACGTGCCGTGGATCCTAACGGCGGCGTAGGCTGGATACCTGCACCCAGCGGCCCGGTATTGACGGCATCCGAACAGAATGATCTGCGTTCATTGGCCGCTGAAGTTGTCACGCAGTATCCCCCCGTACTGGACGATGAAGGCCGGCCACTGCCGTGGGATATCGAATTCGCCTTCGCTGACGGAAAACTCTGGTTGTTGCAGATTCGGCCCTTGGTGCAACGCGGCCATGTGGAAGCAGGCAGACTGATCGACAGCGTGTTACCCGAGCCTTCACCGGAAGCGTCGGTCGACCTGCATGCGGCGCCATACTCAACTGCTGGCATCCAACGATGAAATACACATTGATCACAATACTGGCGCTGCTGGGCTGTGCATCCACCAACTTGCCCGCCTATCCGCTTGACGGGAGTGATGCCGGCATCCGGCGTCTGGCGGGTTACCGCCTGGCCCAGACACGCGCTACCGGCGCCAAACTGCCGGCAGGTGCGTTGTTGGGTATCGATGACATTCGTCTGCGTCTACTGGAGAAGGCGGATTGGGATCTGGACACAACTGCCCAGGACTCTGGTTTGCAGGCGGCGCTGAAAAAAATGTTCGGCAACCGCGATCCTTCCTACGGCATCACGCTGATCGATTTCACCGACCAGAACGATATCCGCTGGGCGGGCCTGCGCGAAACCCGGACCCAGGCACCCGGCAGTGTCGGTAAGGTGCTCTGCATGCTCGCTTTGTTCGACGGATTGCAGCGCGCCTTTCCTGACATCACGGACCGGCAGCGCGTTTTGCGCGAACATGTGGTGCAGGCCGGAGACTGGGTCATCAGTGACCAGCACAAAGTGCCGCGCTTAGAGGCTGGCGCCGATCGGCTGCGTTTCGCCATTATAACGCCGGGTGAACGTTTTACCCTGGCCGAGTGGTTGGATCATATGGTATCCGCTTCCGCCAATGCCGCGGCCAGCACCATCTGGAAGGAAGCCATGTTGTTGCGGGTGTTTGGCAATCGTTATCCGCCGTCACCCGAACAGGAGGCTGACTACTTCCGCCTCACGCCCCGCAAAGACCTGGGAGTACTGGCACAGGCGATTATCAACGACCCCCTGTTTGCCGCGCAGTTGGATACCGAGGTGTTGAAAGTAGGCAACTTCTGGACCCGCGTCGGAAAACAGAACGTCCCCGGACCGGGTGGCTCCAGTGCCACGCCAAGGGCGCTGGCACGTTTTCTGTTGCGGCTGGAGCAGGGCAGGCTGGTGGACGCCTGGTCAAGCCTGGAAATGAAACGTTACCTGTATATGACAAAGCGCCGTTATCGGTTCGTGTATGCGCCCGAACTGAGTGACGCGGCCGTGTACTTCAAGAGTGGCTCCTTGTACCGCTGCAAACCGGAAACGGGATTTGCCTGCGGCAAGTACATGGGTAATGTGGAAAACGTCATGAACTCCATCGCGATTATCGAATCACCGGCCAAGCCCGACCATGCGCAACGGCGCTATCTGGTAGCCCTGACCTCCAACGTGCTGCGCAAGAACTCCGCCTGGGATCATGGCCGCATCGGTGCCGCCATCGAAGAACTGGTGAGAAACGGCAATGCCGTGGTACGAGAAACGGGCAGCGTGGTCGATATCAAGGCCTCCGGCATCAGCGACTAAGGTGTGAAGTCGCAGGTAGCGCCGGCCGAATCATTCCCACGCGGCCGTTTGCCGTCGCGCGATTTGGCCCAAGCGATCCGCTGATAACCGGGCTCTTCGGGCCCGCCAGCTTTAGCGACCGTGCCTATTGGTCACACCGACGAAACGGAGCAGCGGCGCGTTTGCGGCCCTCCCAGCGGGTAATGCCAGAAAGCCATACGGCCCCGCCGGCATGCTATAGTTGAGCGGTCGGCAGTGCCCGCCGGCAGCGCAGGCCGGTTGGAGAAACGGCATGAAATATTTTTACGTATTACTACTTGCTGCACTCGTCTCCGTCACTGCGGTAGCGCAGGATGAACGCGACAATACCGAAACCTATTTCCCGCAACAGCTCAGCGCCAAGGAGCTGCTGATTCATTGTGCCTCCAGCTCCCTGACTGACCGTGGACGGCGGCGACAGAGATATTGCGCAGGCTTTGTCAGCGGGATCGAGGAAGCTGTCCGGCTATTGATGAACAACTCGCACGAACCCCTGAGTAAATTCTGCATTCCCCCGAGAGCGACGGCGCGCCAATTCAGGGACGCCTATATCAGATATGCAGGACGCCCGAACACAGACCTCGGCCAGCCTGCGGCCCTGGTCGTCGTCAAGGCGCTGCAATATGCCTATTCCTGCCCGCAGTGATACCGTCGCGCGGCAAACGATATCGACCGTAGAAGAAGCTGAGCTTGCTCGGCGCAATCGCGATTCAAAGCAATCATCGGCGGCTCGATGCGGCGTCGCACGATGGCATCCCAGGAGACGGTGGCGGCAGTCCGCGCCATGCAACAAGACCCGTCGGTCTTGTACGGAAGTACTCAATGTATCGTCGGTCGTGACTTCAGGGGCTGGATCAGATGCTCGAGTCCATTGATCTTGATTTCCAGAGCGAGCGCCATCAGGGCGCCTAACTTGCTGTCCGGAAACCCCTTACCGGCGAACCACAGCAGATAGTTCTCCGGCAAATCGATCAGTATTCGCCCTTTGTACCTGCCGAACGGCATTTCGTACTTGGCCAGCTTGGCGAGATCTTCCTTGTCGAAAGACTGCGTCAGGGAGTCAGCCACGTTTCACCTCTTTTTCTTCAGCGGTCCGAATCCGCCGTTGCTCAGCTTTGACCCCTGCCCCTCGCCGGTCGGTTTACGCCGCTTGCCGACGTTTTTCTTGTCGCGCAGCCGCTGCTTGGGTTTGGCTGACGGCTTCTTGACCGGGTTCCTGGTCTTTTTCGACCCCACCGCCTTACCCGACGACTTGAGCTTTTTCGGTCCTTTGAACCGGCCTTGCAGCGCCTTGATGACGCGTCGCTCGAACGACTGTCGGGTGTAACGTTCGATACTCGCCATCAGGTTCCATTCCCGCGCATTGATCAGCGAGATGGCCAGGCCCTGCTCACCGGCCCGACCGGTTCGCCCGATGCGGTGAATGTAGTCGTCGCCATTGCGCGCCATATCAAAGTTAATGACCAGGTCGATGCCTTTGACATCGATGCCGCGCGAGGCGATGTCCGTGGCCACCAGCACGTTGATGGCGCCACGGTGCAGCAGATCCATGATGCGCTTGCGTGACGGTTGGTCAAGATCGCTGTGCAGCGCGCCGGTTTTCAGCCCCTGCGCGCGCAGGTTTTCAGCCACCGCGTCGGTTTGCAGTTTGCTGTTGACGAATACCAGCGCTTTTTCGTACGTGCCGTTTTGCAGCAACCAGGCGGTCAAATTCAATTTGTGATCGAGATCGTCGGCCGGCACGACCTGTTGGCGGATATTGGGGCGCTCGTCGCGCACCGTGTTGAGCAGCAGCGTTTCGGGGTCGCGCAGCACCCCTTTGACCATTGTTGCGATGCCGCGGTGGTTGAGCGTCGCCGAAAACAACAGGGTCTGGCGTTCCGGCTTGCAGTAGGAAACGATCTTCAACACGTCATCGCTGAACCCCATGTCCAGCATCCGGTCTGCCTCGTCCAGTACCAGAACCTCCAGGTCCTTGAAATCGGGCGTTTCTTTTTCCAGATGCTCCAGCAGACGCCCCGGTGTCGCGACGATAATTTCCGGATTCTTGCGGAAAGTCGCCATCTGAAACTTGAAGCCGGCGCCGCCCATGACCAGACCCGCCTTGACCGGGGAGAAATCCGCCAGTTTGTTGCAGTGCTTGAACACCTGTTGCGCCAGTTCGCGCGTCGGCACCAGAATCAGGGCACGGGTGGCGCTGTACGGCGCGGGTTTTGCGAGAAACCGCTGCAGTATCGGCAGCACGAACGCCGCCGTTTTGCCGCTGCCGGTCTCGGCGCTGACCAGAAGGTCCCGGCCACACAACGCGAGTGGTATCACCTGCGCCTGGACCGGCGTCGGCTCGGTGAACTCCATGGCGGCCAGCGCCTTGAGCAGGCGGTCGTTCAATGCGAATTCGGAGAACAACAAAGATCGGGCCTCTGGAGTAGGTTGCGCGCGACTGGGCCGCAGCGTGGGTCACCGCGCCAGTATATGCGGGCGCTCGCACGACGCCAACCGGACCTGCCTGACCGCTCGGTGCGATGGTCGAACGCACCCCGCCAGCGCCAGCTGCGGAGCCAAGTCCTCGCGGCGAGAGGCATGCCATACCCGCGCCGCATCTCACCAACGGGGGAGCAATCGAAGCACCAATCCGTTAGAATTCGCGCTTTGATCATCACAGGCAGACATTGACTCAGACACTGGCAATCGCCTTGGGCGGAGCAGCGGGCGCCGTGGCGCGTTATTGGGCGTCCAACGGCGTGTACGGCATGTTGGGCCGCGGCTTCCCGTACGGTACCCTGTTCGTGAACGTGCTCGGTTCCCTGTTGATGGGCGTGCTGTATATCGTGCTGCTCGAGCGCATGAATGTCGGTCCCGAGGTTCGCGGCGTCATGTTGATCGGCTTTCTCGGTGCCTTTACGACCTTTTCAACGTTTTCCATCGAGACCTTGAATTTGATCGAACAGGCGGCCTACGCGAAGGCAATTGCGAATGCGTTCCTCAGCGTGCTGGTCTGCGTCGGTGCGGCATGGTTGGGCGTGTTGATCGGGAGATCCATGTGAACGATGTCGAAGTCACGGTCGTACGCATATATTGCACAGAGGCGGAGCACAAGCTCGAATCCGTGTTGAAGCTGTTGCACGACCGGGAAAAAGTGGCAGGCGTGACGGCGTTTCGCGGCATCGTCGGATTCGGCCGATCGGGTAAGGTGCACACCTCGACCCTGCTCGACGTATCGTTGGATCTGCCTGTCGTGATCGAGTTTTTTGACCGCCCCGAGAAGATCGCCCTGGTGTTGGAGCATCTGGCACCGTGGGTCGAACCGGGCCACCTGTTGACCTGGCCTGCCAAGGCCAATCTGGAAGAAAACTGATGCTGGACCCAAAACGCCTGCGGAACGAATTGCACGACGTGGCCGCGCAGCTTGCAAGGCGCGGTATTCGTTTGGATACGGCGCTGATTCTCAAACTGGAAGAACAGCGTAAAGCCCTGCAGGTACAGACACAGGATCTGCAGAACACCCGCAATACGCGCTCCAAGGCCATCGGTAAAGCGAAGGCCTCGGGCGAGGATATTCAACCGCTGCTTGATGAAGTGGCGAGCCTGGGTGACCAACTCAAAGCGGCGCAGGACGGACTCAATGCGCTGCGGAACGAGTTGGAGGATATCGCCCTAGGGATTCCCAATCTTCCGCATGCAAGCGTGCCCGACGGCGCCACCGAGGCAGACAATCGGGAGGAGCGACGCTGGGGCGATCCGCGGACGTTCGACTTCGAGACCAGGGATCATGTCGATCTGGGCGCAATAAACGGTTGGATGGATTTCGACGCGGCAGCGAAGATCACCGGATCGCGTTTCGTGGTCCTGTCCGGACCCATGGCGCGGCTGCAGCGGGCTTTGACCCAGTTTATGCTCGACACCCACACGAGCGAACACGGCTATACCGAGGTCTACGTGCCTTTCATGGTCAACGCCGACAGCTTGCGGGGCACGGGACAATTACCGAAGTTTGAAGAAGACCTGTTCAAGCTCAATGGCGAACAGGAGTACTACCTGATTCCCACCGCCGAGGTGCCGGTGACCAACCTGGTCCGTGATCTGATCGTCGACGCCGAACACATGCCACGCAGATGGGTCGCGCATACGCCCTGCTTCCGTTCCGAGGCAGGGTCTTACGGCAAGGATACGCGCGGCATGATCCGCCAGCATCAGTTCGACAAGGTCGAACTGGTGATGGCGGTTCGTCCTGAGGATTCCTTTGCGGCCCTGGAGACCTTGACCGGACATGCCGAGGCGGTTTTACAAAGGCTCAATCTACCTTATCGGGTCGTTACGCTGTGCACCGGCGATCTGGGTTTCTCGGCCACCAAGACCTACGACCTGGAAGTATGGCTGCCGGGGCAGGGCAGGTACCGGGAAATCTCGTCGTGTTCGAACTTCGTGGATTTTCAGGCTCGCCGCCTGCAGGCGCGCTGGCGCAACCCGGAAACAGGCAAGCCGGAACTGGTGCATACGCTGAACGGTTCCGGTCTGGCGGTCGGCAGGACCCTGGTCGCGGTTCTGGAGAACTATCAACAGGCCGACGGCAGGATCAGTGTGCCCGATGCGTTGCGGCCCTATATGGGTGGCCTGGAAACGCTTGCCTGAATGACTCGGGACACTGGGTTGAAGACCCGGATCGCAGAAGCTTGAGGTGACGGCATGGAGGTCAGTCCTCCAGCAGCAATTGATGCAGTATGAGGAGCAGTCTGGTAGCAGTGGCCGACCTTGGAGGCTCGCCTACACTCGACCAGCTACGAAACCAAGCATCCACAAGGCCGGGCACTTGATCGAAAACGGTAACATGATCGCCTGAGGTGATAACGTATTCACTCGGTGCGCCGGCCGGCAGTCGGTCGATGATTTTCGCTCTTTCGTAAAAGCCAAAGATGGGATCTTCGGTGCCCACGAGTAAATACCAGGGTGGTTTGACCGCCGGTAGTACGTCGTTGAAATCCGGCGTGATGGTCAAATCGTGATACGAAAGATAGATTTCGGCCGTTGTACGCATCAACTGGAGATCGCCGTACCAGGTGTAGTAATCGGCGATTTCGTCACCTCGACCATCGGCCACCATACTGCGTGCCTGTTCGACGGAGGGCGCTGTTTCCCGCACCACGGTCGTCGACAGCGGCAGCATATGACCCGGCGCAATAGCGACCATGGCCTCCAGGTCGTGGCCCTCCAGTGAGGAATGGATAAACGTGTGCATGCCGCCCATACTGTGCCCGATCAGCATGACCCGCATACCGCGCGCACGTTCCGCCGCAATCAGATCCGCCAGATAATTCAGCCCCTGACACTGGGTGCCGTCCCACAACCATGACCAGGGCATGTTGGGGATAATCACGGTGTAGCCGCGGCTGACGAAGGCCGTCCGTGGGGCTTCGAAGAAGCTGGAGAATTGACTGCCGCCCTTGCCGTGCACGAGAATGATGCTAACGTCGCCGGTGGGATGTTCGGGAGACCGCGCCGGTGCATAGGCGGGCGTGTAGGGCGGTGCAGATTCGCAGTTTGGAACGGCAGCAACCGCGATCCTTGGCGCCATCAAGACCAAGACAACCATTGCCGCGAATCGTACGCCGATGGCTGGACACATTAGGCATCTTCGATAGATAGCCGTATCGCTTAATTCCATTTGTCGTGATCCCGCCAGAAATTGTCGCTACTTGCGATATATTGTAGCGAACCGGTCCGGCGCGCGAGACGCCTCTTACGACGGGTGACTAACGCACCATCGAAATGAGCAGCAGAATAAACAGCACGACCCCCACCAGCGGAAGCAGGGCGGCGTTCCAATCGCCCTTTTGAGCTTTCGGGCCGTGTTTGGTCCACCATTTAAAAGCCGGATATAGCACCACGATAAACATGATCAGCATCGCGGCCTGGGCGATTTTCATCCAGTCGAAATCCATCGTATTCCTCTACCGTATGCGCCAACGAAAAACCCCGGCGCGTGGCCGGGGTTGCATCACTTGGGACGGATGCCGGCGGTCATTCGTCGCCCATTATCCCCAGCAAGGTGAGCAGGTTGATAAAAATGTTGAAGATGCTCAGGTACAGACCGAAGGTGGCCATGATGTAATTGGTTTCGCCACCGCTGATGATTCGGCTGGTATCAAACAGGATAAAACCGCTCATCAGCAGGATGATGCCGGCGGATACCGCCAGCGACAGCGCGGGCAGGCTCAGGAAAATGTTGGCCAGTGCTGCAATCAGCACCACCATCATTCCGGCAAACAGAAAGCCGCCCATAAAGCTGAAGTCGCGCTTGGCGGTGAGCGCGTAGCCGGACAGCGCCAAAAAGATGATGCCTGTGCCACCCATCGCCGTGGCGATGATCTCAGGACCTTTCGGGAGCGAGAGATACATGCTCAAAAGCGGACCCAGTCCGAATCCGAGCAGGCCCGTGATCAGGAATATTACCCCTATTCCGCTCGTGGAATTGGCGGTTTTCGGGAGGACAAATATTCCCACCACCATCGCGGCAATAAACGACACCAAGTAGGTCATTGGCGGCATGGCCAGCGCCATCGATGCTGCCGCCGTGATCGCACTAAAAATGAGCGTCGCGGAGAGCAGAATATAGGTGTTTTTCAGAACCTTGTTGGTCGAAACCACCTGGCCTTGCGGACGGGCTACGGCTTGATCGAATTGGTTCATTTTATCAACAACTCCTGGTTTGTTTCGTTAAACGCATTGGTAAGACAGCCCTTGATGTTCGGGGTTCCGAAGCAGCATACCTAACCGAATGCAAAGATCAAATCTTAACGCTCTCGAGTTGATAGCTGGGGCCAACAAGTCTTGTTTTCAATATGGATTTCGGTATCCTGCGCAGGCGACCGGCGATCGATCGCGGGTAACAACTTGGAGAGGTGGCAGAGCGGTTGAATGCACCGGTCTTGAAAACCGGCATGGGTGAGTAGCCCATCCAGGGTTCGAATCCCTGCCTCTCCGCCAAAATCAACGAGTTACGGTATCTCTTTGCCATCCTTAGACACCTGATCCAGCGGCGTAAGTAGGCATTTTGTCACCGTGCCACCGGCCCCCTGGAGGTGATTGTGCGACGGGTGTCGGTATCCAGAACCCGTCGGTTGTCTTCAGGCCGTGATTGCCTGAACACGGCAACCGCCGCGCAAAGTCGCGGCGTCGGGACGTCGCCGCCGGGTCCTTCAGACCATCTTTCCGTTCAATGGAATCCACATTCGATGCAATCACGAGCCCGCACCCGTAAGACGAAAATCGTAGCCACCGTCGGACCCGCCTGTGACTCGGCCGCCAAACTCGAAGCCATGCTGGGTGCGGGGATGAACGTGGCGCGCCTCAACCTTTCGCACGGGACGCTGGACGAGCACAAGGGGAGGTTGGAGCGTATCCGCGAGGCGTCCACGAACACCGGCATACCGGTCGCCATCATGATCGATACCCGCGGCATAGAGATCCGCACTGGACGCATCACCGACGGCGTGGCCGAACTGGTATCAGGCGCCCTGTTTACGCTCTATGCAGACGGCCGCAGCGGTGACGCCCGCGGCGTCAGCGTCTCCTACCAGCGTTTGGCGCAGGAAGTGAATCCGGGCGACACCGTCCTCCTGGACGACGGCGCCATGGAACTGACCGTGCAATCCATCGCGGAACGTGAAATCCGCTGCCAGGTGATCGTGGGCGGGATGCTGCGTGAGAACAAGGGCGTCAATCTGCCGAACACCCAGTTGTCGGTCACGGCCGTAGACCCGGAATCGCGGGACGACGTGGTGCGCGAGCTGTCATTCGCCGCGGAAAACGACGTCGAGTATATCGCCGCTTCCTTCGTGCAAAGCGCGGACGATGTAAACCGGATGCGGGAAATTCTGTTGGAACGCGGCGTTGAAATCCCGATCATCGCCAAAATCGAGAACCGGGCCGGGGTGGAGAACCTGGAGTCCATCGTGGTCGCGTCCGACGGGGTCATGGTGGCCCGAGGTGACCTCGGCGTGGAGCTGCCGATGGCGGATGTCCCCAGCACCCAGAAAAAAATCATCAGGATCACGGTTGCCAACGGCAAGCCGGTCATCACTGCGACCCAGATGCTTGCGTCCATGGAGCTCAACCCAAAGCCGACCCGCGCCGAAGCCAGCGACGTCGCCAACGCAATCCTGGACGGCAGTTCGGCGATTATGCTATCCGGCGAAACCGCGGCCGGTCGCTTTCCCATCGAAGCCGTGAGGACGATGAGCGAACTGGCGATACGTGCCGAGATCTCGCTGCGCGAGTACGGTTACCTGCAGCGCATCCTGCCGCACCCGTCCAACGTCATTACGGAATCGGTCAGCGAGTCCGCCGCGCGCATGGCGCAACAGCTTGGCGCCGCGGCCATTGTCAGTCTGTCCGAAACCGGCTTCACCTCCAGGCTGGTTTCCAAACACCGCCCCGAGTGTCCGATTCTTGCCGTCACGGCCTCGGAAAAGGTGTCCCGGCGGCTGTGCATGAACTGGGGCGTTGTGCCTATCCTCTATCAGGATGAGCTCTCGGATGCAGGCAGAATTTCCTTCGCCATCGAACAGGGCAAGATCAGAAACATCGTGCAAGCGGGTGATATCCTTATCGTCACGTCCGGCCACAGCCAAACGGCCGGCGGTACGGATTTGATCAGGGTCTTGACCGTGGACTAAATGGCGGGGCACACGGGCCAACCGCGGCTTGTGCTGGCCGTCATTGGCGCGCGCCCATCGATTGACTAACCTTCCACCAACGCACTACCCACCGAGTTCGTCACAGCGACACTGGGACAAGGTGCGGTAATTCTCTCCGGGCCACGCGTCACCGACAACACCAGCCCGCATCGGGTTTCACGCCGACGGCGCCACTCATTGCGCGCAGCGGTACGAGTCCGGGCGGGTTCCGGGAACGAATAGCCTTCCGGGGCGGGTTCCAGCCACCCTTCTCGCAGCGAAAGATTGTCCCAGGCCGGTCGACAACCTAAATGGAACGACTGGTTTCGCGCGCTAAACGGATTTTGCGGCAAGCACCTGGGGTCTTTGGTGACGTTACTTCTACCGCCGCGTGGGACGCCGTGAATTGCCTGGTCATGGGGTGGCGGCCGGCGTGAAGGCGTGTTGGCGAAAAATTGGCGCAGCCGTTTGGCTGATTCTGATGAGCACCACGATATGTGCTGCGTTTCCGCAGCATCGCTGGATCGTACGCCTTGCAGATGGCCACACTACGCGATCTCCCGTTGCGCCGCTGCGCTTCCACCTGCCGGGTGATATGCCGCAGTCCGTCCGTGCCGCGTTGATCTACAAGCTCGATGGCGTCGATGTCACCGATGCGGTGACGATTTCTCCCGACGATGCTGTTTTCGTGCCGCCGGAGCCTTTGATTTCGGGGAGGCATCGACTGGTTTTGATACATGCTCCTCCCAACGGCCGTTGGCGCGAATTGGGTGTGTGGGGCTTTTCGGTCGTCGATAGTCCGGCGAGCGAAGGCAAACCCGCCACGGACCCTGCCCACTTCCTGCAGACATCAGTCGGCGACTCGGCCCGATTGGACGTTAAGTTCACCCCGACGATCGCGCCGCGGACGCCGTCCAGTGGTATCGCTGCGCCGCCCGATCCGACGGTGATGCCCTACTATCGAAAGTCGCCCCAGCCGGCGGTTGAAGACATCACCGCGGTACTCAGTTCTGACGACGTTGCGGTTCAATTGGGCAAGCAGAAGCTGGCCTATGAGAGCTTCATCCACAAGGACCGCGAGCGCAGCGGCACCGCGGCGAACTGGTCGCTGGGCGATGCGACGCGAGTGCTTGGCTTCGGAATGCGTTCAAGCGCCCAAACCCGCTTGAACGGCGTCGTGATGGAACATCGCTGGTCGATGCCGGGCGATGACCAAATCGGCCTGGCCGGAGGTTGGATTTCGGCCAGCGCGCTGGCGGCCGACGGCGCCCGGGCGGGCAGTGCGTGGTCTGTGGCCGGCGACGCGTCGCTGCTGGCGCGTCGTTTGCGGCTGCGGCTGGAGCACGCCGCGTCTCGTTCGGACCAAGACACCGCCCGCGACGCTCCCAACGCAAGCGGAATGGCAAACAAGGTGGCGATGGAACTGCATGCGCGCGACCAGGCGGCAGTGGGTTGGCATTTGGGCGTAGAGCAAAGCCGCGTAACGCCCGTGTTCGTGAGTCTGGCCAACCCCGGCCTGGCAACCGATCGTCTGAGCCTACGCACCTACGGCGATCTGCATGCCGGCGCTTGGCGTTTCCAGTGGTCCGTAGAGCGGTGGCGCAACAACCTCGAACAGGATAAGCATATCGCCACCGTGCAATCGGGCAAGACGCAACTTGCCGCGTCATGGGCGCCTGCTAACCTATTCGGTATTGGATTTTTCGGCAGACCCACTTACAAACTCGCCGCCGACTTCGGTAGTGTCAGGGAAGTCGCGGCGCCCGCGATACTCGATCACACATCACCGGATAACCGTTCGGTGGATTTGACCATGCAAACGGAGTTTGTCCGCGGCGATTGGCTATGGGGGGTGCGGGCCAAGCGCGGCGAATTGCACCGCATCGCGGATACCGGCGCACCCTCGCGCTCGATTGCACTGGATCTTTATGGCGATTTCACCGCCATGCGGCGATTTCCGATAAAGCCGACGTTGTCTTGGCAGCGTAAGCACAAACAGACCACCGGGGTTGTGTCGGAAAAGTGGTTGGCCAAAGTAACCAGCACGACTATTGAATTGCACGAAGACCTCCGGGCTCATGTAAACATGGGGCTCGCGCGTTGGATTCAGTCCGGTCTTGCCGAGAATGCCGATGCCGTGCTGTTCGGCGGGAGCATGGTCTGGACATTGCAGCGCCCCCATACTGACCGAACCGGGCTCACGCTATCCCTTTCCGGAAGCTACCGTGACGGTGACGCCTTGCCGGCGCCCGCAGCGGGCGAGGATGACTTCCGGCTGATGCTGTCCCTTTCAACGACCAACCCGCTGGACGACTGGTGACTTGGAGGCTGTCCGAGAATAGATTGACCGACTGCGGACGCCCCAATTGGGTCCTGTCAATCGATCGTTCTCGTTGTATAGTCACCACTTTTGTTCGGCGCATCCCTGCGCTTCACCCCTACGGGGCTGACGCGAAAATTTCTCGCAGCAAGATTTTTCGCCGCAAACGGTCGACCAAGCCGCCGGGAGCGGATTTGAACGTTGCTCGCGGCGGCCCGAAGGGTGGAGGGCAGGATGCCCGGAATAAAAAACAGGCCTCAATGTGGAACGCCCTCGTGACGACCGCCGATCGCGGACAGGCTCCTAGCGCACCCGTCTTGGTACCTGCTTGCGCCAAGGGTGTTTTCTTCCCTGCACCAGCGCGCCTAACCTATTCTGGCTGACAGGTCGAGAGATCTCAGTTGACGGCGATGCCCGGCCGTCGCTAATCCAAACACCACAGCCCTTCGGCAGCACACACCCGGCAGCGCCGGGAGATGCTGTAGAGGGGTGTGCGGGGTGAACTTATCCTTCGCATAGCCCACTAAGTGTAGATTATGATTCGATCCGCAGCGACTGCCACGCAGGCTGGCGCCTCATCCCGCACGATTGGGCCGCATCGGGCAGGACCCGGGATTCGTGCGCTTGTATGTTGGATTGTCGGTATGTCACTTCTGAGCTTTACCCGTGAGTATTAGGTCTCGTCTACCCGCTGCGGTGAGCGCCGCGGTCGCGGCGTCGCGCGCGCGCCGCCTCGACTGGCTGTGGGCGCTCGGATTCGTGCTGCTCTGGTACGCTGTGCTGCGCATGGTTTCGTTGTGGTTGTTTCAGGTGTGGCCACGACCCGAGTCCCTGGTGCGTGACCTTTCGGCCCATCTGGTATTGGGGCTCGTACTGTACTTTTTGGCGCGAAACCTGACGTGGTATTTGGTGACCGTCGGCGTGCTGATGACGGCGCTGCACCTGAGCAACGCCGGAAAGATTGTCGTACTGGGCGGGCCTATCATGCCAGACGATTTCATTGCAGTTGGAAACCTGTTCAAACTGCTCGTTGGATGGCAGTGGCTGGCGGCGGTGCTCATCATCGCCGTGCCGGCGACACTGATGGCGTTCATGATCGCGTGGCGCACGCCGCGCACCTGGCTGCTGCTCGCGGCGCTCAGCGCTGCCGGGACCGCGATGGCAACCAACCCGACGTCCGTGGTGCATGCCATGGATCGCTACTTCGGGAACATCGTCTGGAACCAGCGCGGCAATTTCGAAGGGCGAGGTCTGTTTATCCATCTGTTGCAGGAAACCGCCCGGTACCTGTCGCGTAGTTCCCGGCCGCCCAATCAGACCACCGTCGGCCAAGCCCTGCTGTACGTAAAGGGAGTGGAAAGATCGCGTCAACCCGCAACCGCCGCCGACACGGCCAAGCGAAGGAACGTGCACTTGATTCTCCTGGAGTCGTTCTGGGACCCGACGCTGTTGACCGCCGCCAAACTCTCAGAAGACCCGCTGGATCCCGAGTTTCGTCGCCTATGGGGCGAAACCGGGCATTCGCATGCCTTGTCGCCGGTTTTCGGCGGTTACACCGCGAACGCGGAATTCGAGGTGCTGTGCGGATTTCCGGTGTCCGAAGATGCCGTGTTCTTCGAGGGTTGGCTGCGGCGCGACGTGCCCTGCCTGCCCAGGCATCTGGGAGAGAACGGCTATCGGACCGTTGTTTCGCACCCCAATGTTGCCGCCTTCTGGAACCGCGTGAACGCCTATCAGCGGGTCGGGTTTTCCACCTATTGGGCCAAGGATGAATTCGATATGGACGACATGAACGGAAGTTTCCTGAGTGACGAGTCGCTGTATCGACAGGTCATGGCGAAGATCGAGCCCGTACTCGATAGTGGCACGCCGGTTTTCAATTACATCCTGACGTATTTCGGCCATCTGCATTATCCGTTGAACGAGCGACGGCCGCCGGTGATCGAAACCGCCGTCCCGGATACCCTGACCCACGCATACGTCAACACGATGTACTACAAATCGCGCGAATTAATGGCGTTTTTGCGAGAGTTGAGGCAGCGCGATCCACAGGCCCTGATAATCATGTTGGGCGACCACCTGCCGTTTCTCGGGCCGAATTTTGCCGGCTTCACCGAATCGGGCCTGCTGGCGGACAATCGGTCGAAGTTCGATAAACAGATGTTCAGAACGCTGGTTTCAACGCCGCTGATCGTCATCGACGGCGAGCGCGGACCCTTACGGGTCGGCGATGTTCCCTTGTATCAACTGCCTGACCTCATACTCTCCTTGCTTGGCGACGACCGCGAGTCATTCCTTCGTCTGACGGCATCCCCGTCGTTACAGCCGCGAATCCGCCCGTTGCCGGGTATGTACTACCTGGTGGACGGCGAACGGGTCACCATGTGCAAACAACTTTCCGAAGACGATCCGGACTGCGCGCTAACACGTGCCTGGGTGGAGGCGGTGAGTGTGCTGACGCAGGACGCCTTTGGCGGTGATCAGCACGCACTGCAGGCGGCGCGGCCCGTCCTTTACCCCACGGCATTGAGCAAACAGGGCGAATGACTGAGCGTCGAATGGACCGCGCGCTTGCGATGCCCCCCTGGTGGCGTGTATGCGCGTCGCTTCGCCGTCAGCTACCTTCCATTCGGGTAACCACGCTCAGTTGTCCCATCGATCCGACAACGGATGCCGGCAGGCGCGGCAGGCCGCTGATCAGTGATACGAGCACTGCCGCGGCATAAGGAATCGCCTGTACTGCGAGCACCACCGTCCAGATCCGTATGTCCAGCATTTCGGCGTCCGGGCGCAGCTGCAACAGCGCCGCCGCCGCCAAAGCCAGCGCGGTGAGAAAGAGGAGTTCTTCACGCGCGTCGCCAATCGCGCGCCACAGCGCATTGGCCGGTGCGCCTTTCGGGGTGCGGAAGAAACCAATCTTGCGGGTGACGAAGCCGGTCACCATCGCCCGCGCGATGACGTGGGACAGGGCAAGCCCGGCGATGCCCGCGGCCAGACTCTGGCGCAAACCGGCAGCGACACGCAACCGGTACAGAAAAAACATCTTGATCAGTTTGAATACGAACAGCGTGAGCGGCAGAACCGCAAACATGATGTGCGGTGGCGCAACGTGCTCGGGCCACCAGATCATACTCACCGACCACGCGAGCGCGCCGAAGTTGAAGGCCAGATTGAAGCCGTCGGCCAGCCAGGGCAGCCAGCCCGCGAGGAAGTGATAGCGCTGACCGCGGCTCAGTTTGGTTTTCTTCAGCCCGAGCAGCGCCATCAGGTGGTGTCGCATGATCAATACGGCCCCGTAAGCCCAGCGGAAACGCTGTTTCTTGAAGTCGAGGAAGGTATCCGGCATCAGGCCCTGCCCGTAGCTCTCCGGTAGGTAGGTCGCGGCGTACCCGCGTTCGAAGATACGCAGCCCCAGTGCGGCATCCTCGGTGATACACCACTCGGGCCAACCGTCGACCTCCTCCAGAATCGAACGGCGCACCAGCGTCATCGTCCCGTGCTGAATGATGGCGTTGCGTTCGTTGCGCGTGATCATGCCGATCTGGAAAAAGCCGCGATACTCGGCCATACACATGGCCTTGAATGCGTTCTCGCCACTGTCACGGTAGTCCTGCGGAGCCTGTACGATCGCCATATTCGGATCGGCGAATTGCGGTACCAGGTCACGCAACCAGTTGCGACGCACTATATAGTCGCTGTCGATAACCGCGACAATCTCGGCGTCGGGATGCGTCTTGCGCAGGGCGTAGTTCAGGGCGCCGGCCTTGAAGCCGGACAGAGGGTCGACATGGAAGAAACGGAATTGTTCGCCGAGTTTTTCGCAATACGCCTGGACCGGTTCCCACACGGCGGGATCCTTGGTGTTGTTGTCGACGACCAGAACCTCGAACAATGGATAATCGAGCGCTGCCAGCGCATCGAGCGACTGCATCACCATTTCGGGCGGTTCGTTGTACGTGGCCACGTGTACCGAGACCATCGGCAAGAGCGCCTCGGGCGCCACCGCCAGCGGCTGCGACCGTGGTAAACGCCGCCAGCGATGCAACCACAGCGCCTCTGCCCATTCATGCGCCTCGGCCAGCAACACCAGTACGACACCCAGCGCGGCGATCAACAAAGTGATGCCGACCGCCAGCATCGGCAGTGTCATGTATTGCTGCGAGAAATCGTAGACCAGCCAGACGCCGATAGTCGTAATGGTATACGCTACCAAGGCCAGGAAGCCCCGGCCGCGCGGCATCAGACCCGCGCTGTCGCGAAACAATAAAGCCAGCAAAACCACCGCCAGGCCCGTTGCGACCGCCGCCAGCTCCCGCCAGTTCGGCACCCGCACCACAGGGGCGGTAAAGGCGAATTTGGGTTCCCGATTATTGTTGAAGACCCCCCAGTGGGTGCCGGCGTCTCCCTCGAGTTCGCGTTTCCACAACTGATCGAAGGCCTCCATGATGTAGTACACGTAACCTTCGTTTTCGGCTACCGAGAGGAAACGCCGCAGAAACATGGCCTGATTGGACCGGCTCGGCACCGCGCCTTGCCGAATGCGGCCGTTGCTGGGCCAGCCCACCTCGGCGATCACGATGGGCTTGTCGGGATAGGTATCACGAAGCTGCTCATAGCGCATGACAACGTAGTCGACCGCCTTGTCAACCGGTATTCCCTCCCAGTAGGGAAGCAGGTGGACGGCAATAAAGTCGACCTCTTCGACCAGCTCGGGGTGCTCCAGCCAGACGTGCCAGGGTTCGGCGAGGCTGACCGGCGCCCAGACGGAGTCGCGCACCAGGCGCAGGTACTCGATCATGCGCGGTACCGTCTGCTCGGCACGCAACAGAACTTCGTTGGCGATGATGACGCGCACCACGTTTTGATGGTTTTCGCGAAAGACATGTATAAGCTTCTCGAGTTGTTCGAGATTCTTCTCATGCTTGTCGTCGAGCCAGGCGCCCAGCGCAACATTCAGATTGTGCACCCCGGCCAGTCGCGGCACTTCCGCCAGTGTGCCCTCCACGGTGTAGGTGCGCACCGCATGCGCATCGCCGGACACCACCACCAGGTCCTCGTCGATTTGCGCGATCGAAGGCATTTCGTTGCGCATCGGGCTGTGCTCGGCCCGCATTGGGGAAAACGAAAAGCCCTGGATCTTGGCGGGCCAGGGCGGCTCGTTGTTAGGCGCGTTGACGATACTCCACAACACGACCGCGAGCGCGCCCATCAACACGGTGATTATCAGGCTGGATCGGTTCATCGATGAGGAGTTCCCTGCGGCGGATGGTCCGCACGTTCGAACTGCCGCGTCGTCGAACCTCCACGGTACGACAAGCATCCGCCAATGCGGCGATTCAGTAAACACACAATATCAGCACGCCGAATGTCGCCGTACAAGCGAGTTTCGTTGCGTCGATGCAATTCGTCGCCGCGAACGATTTATGGCAAGGGGCCGGACATACCGGGTTCAGACGCCGCCTTGGCTTCCGTCCACCGGTGTCGAATAACCGCAAGTCCAGCAATATTTATTGAGTCTTGATGCCAACTTGTACGAGTGTCGGGTATGGCAAGCTTATGACAACCTTTCGGCGAGAATCAACCACGCGGTAATAGTTGGCGGCCCATAATCCCCGGGTTCCGGCGTAAAGGGTTTTCGTAAAACGTTGCTCACGCCAGGGCGGGTCGTGATTGACCTTCGGGCAGTGCCGGCGCTATGTTGGAAAGCCACCCAAGGACGAGATGTCGCCTGTGCGGTCGCTTGAGCGCCCCGGGCCGTTGGCGTCGGAGGCTGCCCGCTACCTGCGCGGCCGGTGCGCAGGGCTCACCCGGCGGCAGCGCAGGATTCCCGACCGGGCACAAGATCGGACTAATCTGATTCTGCTTGAGGAATGCCTGGTCGCGATGTACGGCACTTCCGTGCATCGGGATGATATGCGGTATACTCCGCGTCAGGCGCCGCCAGTCGTAGAAGTCGAGCCCGTTCGGCGATGTAAAACAAGTAAACCGTCGGCTGAATCGCAGGTAAGCGCCCTTGGTTGCGCACCCAGTTCGCCCATGCGGTCGACCTGCCAGCACCGCGATTTTCGTCAGGTAAATGACGTTGGGAGTAGGGCGCGGTGGGGCTACATACCCGGCACGGCATACGTTTCGCGATGTCGCTCGCGCAGGTTCGTGGCATTCACTCGAAACCGCCGGCACAAGGCGGTAGAGTACTCGTATACCCAAAACGCCCGAGACCTTTACACATTCTTGATTACCGTTATGCCTACCGCGTACGACGTTGCGGGCGTTTCCGTGCTCCTGCCTCTTTGGGTCGGGCGGGCGTTGCGCCTCCTGCCGGCGATCTGTGTATGGAGCCAACTCGCCGTTGCCGCGCCGCCGCCGCACACCTTCGTTCACGGCCCGGGCGGCGGCGGGGGTAGCGAATGGGCCGAATTCGATGCATCGGGCGGGTTGCATCTCGACTTGTACTTCTTCTGGAGCAAAGGCTGTCCACACTGCCTCAGAGCACGTCCGTTTGTCGAGTCGCTTGCCGCGCGGACGCCCTGGCTCAAGCTCCATTCGTTGCCGCTGGCAGACAACGAGGGCAATGTTGCACGGTATCTGGAGATGGCGGACCTCGTGGGCGCGGAGCCTGGCGGGGTGCCGGCATTCCTGTACTGCGGGACCATGTTGGTGGGTTACGACGATGACGCCAGCACTGGGGCTTATCTTGAGTCGACGCTGGAGAGTTGCCGTACTTACCTGCTCGAAAACAAGCGCCTCGCGCCGCCGGAACTGACGCAAATGTCTGCCGCCGCCGTCGACGTGCCGTTTTTCGGCGAAATCGACACCCGGAACTTGTCACTGCCCGTGCTGACGCTGGTCCTGGCGGCGCTGGATTCGTTCAATCCGTGTGCGTTTTTCGTTCTATTGTTTCTGCTGAGCCTGCTGGTGCATGCCCGTAGCAGGCTGCGCATGCTCGCGATCGGCGGGATCTTCGTGTTGATATCCGGCTTGGTCTACTTCCTGTTTATGGCGGCCTGGTTGAATGTGTTTCTATTCTTGGGCCAAATGCGTTGGATCACGACGGTCGCGGGAGCACTCGCCGTGTTACTCGCGATTATCAATATCAAGGAATATTTCTGGTTCAAAAAGGGTGTCAGCCTCGCCATCCCCGACAGCGCCAAGCCGCGCCTGTATCAGCGTATGCGCAACTTGTTGGTCGCGGAAAACCTGTTTTCGGTGGCGCTCGGCACCGTGGTGCTGGCGGTGGTGGCAAACAGTTACGAGTTGCTGTGTACCGCCGGCTTTCCCATGGTGTTTACCCGGGCGCTGACGCTGCACGCACTGCCGACCGCGGCCTACTACGGCTATCTGGTCTTGTACAATCTGATCTACGTCGTTCCGTTGTTTGGTATTGTCTTGCTGTTTGTGTTCAGCCTCGGCTCGCGTAAGCTGACGGCACGGGAAGGGCAGACACTGAAGCTGCTCTCGGGCACCATGATGCTGCAGCTGGGCGCCGTTCTTATCGCAGCGCCGGACGCCCTGAGCAACGCCGTGATTGCCGTAGTGCTGGTGGTGATCTCGCTCGGCATAACTGCGCTGGTGATTTGCGCCACAGCGTATTTCAGGCGCACGCGAGGCCCAACATGAGGGGCGTTCGATGGCGGGGAATACGGCCGCTGCCGCCAGCTTCTTCCTCGGCCTCGCCGGAATTGCGACAATTTCGGTTTAGGTAAGACCGCGGTTGGTGGCCGTGTTCTCTGCGATCATGTTGCGCAGGGCGTTAATCCTGGTCGGGGAGACGCCGTCGGACGAGGTCTTTCGGCAGGGACACGTCGGCCTTCGAGAGCGCGTAAGGCACAGAATATGAAACACGAATACATCAGCTGGAGCCTTTTTTACCGCTTGTGCGGTGTTCTGCACGAGCGCATCGAGCGCTCAGTGCTCAGCGCTCGGATTGTGCGCCAGACCTCATCGTGGCGATCACCTGCGCGTGCTCGCGTCGCGCACGACGCCGGCGGCGGAAAACGTCGTTGAGCTTAAGCAATCGCTCGCAGAACCCGGTTTGGACGTGTTTGCAGGCACGTTTATCCAAGTCGCGCCGAACGTCCTGAAACGCGTGGTGGATAACTGACTCGAACCTCGGGTTCCCCCAATCAATCCAACCGGTCGCCGCGAATATGTTCCAGGAATATGTCAATAAAAGCACCAAGAAGGTCCTTGGCGCCCTCGAAACAGCCGTCGCCGAACTCGTGGCACAGAGACAGAATGTACTGACGCCCGACTTTATCTTGCTGGCGCTGATATCCCAACCGGACAACGAGGCGCTGAAGATCATCGAACACCTCACGGCGGACCCGAAGGCCACCGTGGCGCGCATCAAAGACCAGATTCACGCCCACTACCAGGGCGCCGCGCCCGTGCAGGCGAACCAGATCGTCGGCTCCAAGGAGATCGGGGATGTGTTCAGTACCGCTTACGAGGAAGCACGAAAACTCGGCGACGAGTACATCGCCACCGGCACTCTGTTTATCGCCTTGTTCGAAGAGAAAGCGGGCCGCACCGGAGCGTTTCTTCAGCAGGCGGGTTTGAACCGCAACGATGCACGTCGCGCACTTCAGGAGATACGCGGCGGCCGCACCATCAGCAGCGAAGACGCGGAATCCGAAGTGGACATACTGGCCCGCTATACCCGCGATCTGACCGAGTTGGCGCGAGCGGGCGACTTGGACCCGGTGATCGGGCGCGAAAGCGAGATTGCGCAGGTCATCCAGACCCTGTCGCGGCGCAAGAAAAACAATCCCGCGCTGATCGGTGAGGCGGGTGTGGGCAAGACGGTGATCGTGGAGGGATTGGCCCAGCGCATCGCCGAAGCCGACGTGCCGGAAACGCTGCTCAACAAGCGCCTGCTCGCGCTCGATATGGGCGAGATCGTGGCCGGCGCGAATATGCGCGGTGAATTCGAGGCGCGGCTGACGTCGGTGCGCGATGCCGTGGTGCGCGCGAAAGGACAGGTCATACTCTTCATCGACGAACTGCATACCGTGGTGGGGGCCGGCGCCGGGGCCGGCGGTCTCGATGCCCCCAGTCTGCTCAAAACGGCCCTGGCACAGGGTAGTCTGCAGGTGATCGGCGCCGACACCTTGGACGAATACCGCAGGTTCGTCGAAGCGGACAAAGCGCTGGAACGCCGTTTTCACCCTATTCTGGTCCGTGAACCCAGTGTGGATGAGACCATCCGTATCCTGGAGGGCATCGCGGCGCGTTACGAACGGCACCACCGAATAAAGTACCAGCCCGATGCACTGGCCGCTGCCGCCCAGCTTGCCGAGCGCTACATCACCGATCGACGCCTGCCCGACAAGGCCGTGGACCTGCTGGACGAAGCAGGCTCGCGCAGACACATCCAGCTGATATCGATTCCGCGTGACGTCAAGGGCCTCGAGCGAGAACTGCAGCGGCTTACACGCGCCAAGACCGGCGCGTTCAACGCGCAGGATTTCGAACAGGCGGCGCGTTGGCAGATGGACATTCTCAAAGTCGAGGAACGACTGCAGGCGGCCCGGGCGAAGTGGGAACAGGAGCGAGGCCAGATGGACGACAGCGTGACCGCGGAGAGCATCGCCGAAGTGGTGTCGAGCTGGACCGGTATTCCGGTGGCGCGCATGGTGGAGTCGGAGGCCGAAAAGCTGGCGCGCATGGAGGACAATCTTCATCGGCGCATCGTCGGTCAGGACGATGCGGTGCGCGCCGTGGCCGACGCCATCCGGCGCAACCGTGCCGGCATCACGTCCGCGCGCCGGCCAATCGGTTCGTTTCTTTTTCTGGGTCCGACGGGCGTCGGCAAAACCGAACTGGCGCGCGCGCTGGCGGCCTTTCTGCTGGATGACGAATCGCGTATCGTGCGGCTCGATATGTCGGAGTACATGGAACGACACGAGGTCTCCAAGATGATCGGTGCACCCCCCGGCTACATCGGCTACGGAGAGGGCGGCCAGCTCACCGAGAAGGTCCGGCACAACCCCTATACGGTCGTGCTGCTGGATGAAGTGGAAAAGGCCCACCCGGATGTTTTCAACATGCTGTTGCAGATCCTCGAAGACGGGCAGCTGACCGACGCGCAGGGCCGCAAGGTGTCATTCCGTAACACCATTCTGATCGGCACCTCCAACCTGGGCACCGAATCACTCTCGCCCGACAAGCGCCCGATCGGATTCGTGCAGTCGGAAATGCCGGACTACCAGGAAGCGAAGCAACTGGTGATGCACGAGGTGAAGAAATTCTTTAAACCCGAGTTTCTCAATCGGCTGGACGACACCATCGTGTTCCACTATCTCGAAAGAGAGCACGTACTGCAGATCGCAAGGATGTTTCTCGACGAACTCATGCAACGGATGCAAGCGCGAGCAATCGTGCTCGAGATTGACGCAGCGGTGGTGGAGAAGCTGGCGCGCGACGGGTTTGATCCGGTCTACGGCGCCCGGCCGCTGCGGCGCGAGATGGAACGCCAGGTGGAGAACCCCCTGGCCATGAAGATCGTGATGGGCGAATGCCCGGCGGGCAGCCGGGTAAGGGTTGACGTACGCGACCAACAGGTGGTGTTCGATCTGGCCTGACCTCGTTGCCACTGACTTCGCGAAAGTTCGGAATGAATCAGCTATTTCGATAAAGCCTGCCGCTGCGCACCAGCCACTTTTCGATCTCAACGGCGACCAATACGAGCGAAGACACGCCCAGGCAGACCAGAAGGTCGAACACAGGGAGTGGTTGGGTATGGAAGACGGCATTCAACGCAGGTACGTAAATCACTGCCAACTGCAGCAGCAGGGTCAGCAACACGGCGCCCAGCAGCGGACGATTGCTGAACAGACCGAGACTGAACAGCGACGTGTGTTCGCTGCGCACCGCCAGCGAGTGAAACAACTGCGACACGGTCAGCACGGTAAACACCACCGTCTGCCAATATGCCGCCTCACGGTAGATCGCCCAGGCCATGGCGGCTATGGAGACCCCGCCGATGAACAGTCCCACCCAGAAAATATGTTGCCACATGCCGTGGGCAAAAATGTTCTCTTCGGGCGGCCGTGGCGGGCGCTGCATGATACCCCGTTCGGCAGGCTCTACGGTCAAGGCCAGGCCCGGAAGCCCGTCGGTGACCAGGTTGATCCACAGAATATGGATGGGCAACAAGGGAATCGGCAGTCCGAGAAACGGTGCGAGAAACAGGGTCCAGATCTCGCCTGAATTCGAGCTCATCGTATATTTGATGAACTTGCGGATGTTGTCGAAGATCCGCCGCCCGGCCCGCACCGCACCGACGATGGTGGCGAAGTTGTCGTCCAGCAGCACCATGTCTGAGGCCTCGCGCGCCACATCGGTACCTTTCTGTCCCATGGCCACGCCGATGCCGGCGCGCTGCAACGCCGGTGCGTCGTTCACGCCGTCGCCGGTCATGGCAACGAACTCGCCGTTTTCCTGCAGCGCTTTGACGATACGCAGTTTCTGCTGCGGCGTGACTCGGGCATAGACCCGCACTGACGCGACGACGCGGGCGAATTCTTCGTCGCTCAGCTTCGCCAGTTCGTCGCCGCTTAGCGTCGTCTGTTCGTCCCCGGTCATGCCCAGGCGCCGGGCAATGGCCAGCGCCGTACCCGGATGATCGCCGGTGATCATCACGGGAGTAATCCCCGCCGTGACACAATCAGCCAGCGCTTGCGTCACTTCGGGCCGCGGCGGGTCGATCAGGGTGACCAGCCCCAGAAAGGTCAAATCCCGCTCGATCGTTTCGGGTGTCGTCGGTTCCGGCAGTGCAGCGAATTC
>CBDUNM010000048.1:0-29262 GCA_965368585.1 uncultured Chromatiales bacterium
CCTCGCGCAGCTGCGCAGCAGCTTCCGTGTACTGATCTATCGCCGACCGATCGTGCGCCACAAGGGCGAGCAATCCATCAGTGTCGCTGCGGCACCGGAGGCGGTGCTGGAAGGCAGCTACGCCGATGTTTTCCTGCTCGGGGGTCTGCTGGTGGTTAAAGCGGTCTATCACTTACCGCTGTATCGCCAACGTCAGCGGCTGCTCAACAGCGGCGTCCAGTTCAGCCGCTCGACCCTGCTCAATTGCATGACGCGCAGCATTGCCCTACTCGAACCGATCTATCAGGCCCAACACCATAGCGTGCTCCAAAGCGCGGTGGTGGCGATGGATGAAGTGCCGATGAAGGCCGGACGCAAGGCACCGGGCAAGATGAGGCAGACCTGCTTCTGGCCCATCTATGGCGACCGTGACGAGGTGGTGTTCACCTGGTCTGCCGGTCGCAGTCATCAGCACGCCGTCGACCAGTTCAGCGGCTTCAGCGGCATTTTGCTCACCGACGGCTACGACGCCTGTGTGCGTGCGACAGCCAAGCTGAACGCCCAAGATCAGAAAGTCACCCATGCCGGCTGCTGGGTGCACAGCCGCCGTTGTTTCGAGTGTGCGCTGTCCATGGAGCCTGCATTGGCGCAGCATGCAGTGGATCGCATGGCCGAGCTGTACCAAATCGAGGCCACGCTTCAAGTTTCGATGATCTTCATGGGGTAATGTTTTGCAAGCGGTGCGAAGTCCCTGTCGTTGTGCAGTAGCTGGCATTGATGTTCGAGTGCTGTAGCTGCAATGACGCAGTCATTGGTCTTCCGAATGGTAATGCCCTGTTTTCGCAGTTTACGATAGATATCCGCTACGCGAACGAAGACCGACTCCGGCATGGGTAGCATGACGAGCACACTGAGGTAACGTCGAACGCGCCTGCAGAGGGTGTCGTCGGCTATCCCTTGGAGGATCTCCGTGAGAATAGTGCCGGACAGGGTCAGGTTTTCGTTGTCGAGGATGGATTGCTCCAGCTTGGCTACATGCGGCAGATCTCGGCCCGCGAAGAAATCGATCCAGACACTGGTGTCGACCAGAATCACTGACCACGACCGGTGCGCATTTCCGTAAGATCTCCTTCCCAGGTGACCTTGCCTTTGAGCGAGAGGATCTTCTGCTGCTGCTTGTGCCGCAGGAGTTCGCGCAAGGCGAAATCAACCAGTTCGCGGCGGGTTTTAAGCCCAGTGGCCTTGAGGCCGGCCTCGACCAATTTGCTGTCCAGCACGATGTTGGTGCGTACAGTATCTGAATTCATGGTAGCTTCTATTTTGATTAAGCCATACACATGATAAGAGTATTTATGTGTATTGTAAGTGTGTGATGTTTTTTCGGCAAGCTAAGCCCACGGCTGCGAGATGACTTCAGCCCATTGGCTGATCCAGCCTGTCTACCAGGTCGTCGGCCCGAAGATGGGTATAGCGTTTGAGCATCTGCATGGATTTATGGTCGGAGATGGCGGCGGCTTCCTGTTCGCCGAGCCCAGCTTCGACCAGGCGGACTGCTGCCTCGTGGCGCGGGTCGCCGAAGCGCGGGTCAGTGATCTTTGTGTCTTTAATGATTTTCTTCCAGGCCATGCGGAATTCATAGGCGCGTCTTTTCCCGTCGCGGCCGGGTTCACCCCCGAAGATGAGGTCGGTATCCAGGGGGCGGATTGGGTAATCCAGTGCAGCGGCCAGCACCTGCCTGGCTTGCTTGCGCAGCGGTACGGTTCGGGCGCTGCCGTTCTTGGTGTCGGTGAGTCGTACCACCCGGCGTTTGAGATCGACCTGATCACGCCGCAGGCTGGTGATTTCGCCGGCCCGCATGCCGGTCAGGAGTGCTGTGCGCACGATCCAGCCGCGCATGGAATTGGGGTATTGGTCAAAGGCCTCGAGCGGGGTCCGCTCCTCATCGGTGCTCAGCCTTCGATTGCGTCCCTGTCCTGCGGGTGGCTTACGGATGTTCATGACTGGGTTGTCGACCAGCCCCAGTTGCCACTCCTTGATCGCAATGGTGATCAGGTGGGAGAGGAGGGCGACTTCCAAGCGCACGGTGTTGGCCGATCTGCTGGCAGCCAACCGTTGGTCTCGGTATTACGCGATCAAGTTTGGATTGAGTGCGGCGAGACCGTAGTTGCCGAGAGCATTTTTCAGCGCCTTGACCTTGTGTTGCTCGGCAGCGAAGGTGCTTGGCTTCTTGGTCGAAAAGACGTCTCGCAGGTAACGCTCGAGCGCCTGCTTCAGCAACAGCTGGCTGGCATCCGCCCGATCGATGTAGACGCCACGCACCATCTCGTCTTCTGTGCGTCTGGCCCAATCCTGGGCATCACGCTTGGTACGAAAGGTCTCGATGGTGGTCGGCCAACCGTTCTTACGGACGATGGCCTGCCACGAGTTTGAAGGGGTCTGGCTCATGCTGGCCACGGCGTCTTCCGATTCGTAGGTGTACCGAAAGTGTGCCGAACGACCAAGGGGGTTTAAGGGTGTTGTCATAACTCATTGATTTAATTGGTGGGCCCACCAGGACTCGAACCTGGGACCAAGGGATTATGAGTCCCCTGCTCTAACCAACTGAGCTATAGGCCCAAATAGACGCCGTTGCATCTCCCGCCCGCACCTGGGAGGGTGTTTCCGATCGATCATCCGTACCTCGTCGTTCGCCCCGCTACACCAGGCCAGCGGTCCGGACTCACGCTGTTTAAATCAACCGAGCGACAGGCCCTTCGTGCGCTTTGGAAGCGCGGGGAGAGTGGTGTAATTCCGGGTTGAATTCGCTTAGGTATCCGTGTCGAGGAAACTGCGCAATTTTTCGGATCGCGATGGGTGCCGCAGTTTCCTAAGCGCCTTCGCCTCTATCTGCCGTATACGTTCGCGGGTCACGTCGAACTGCTTACCCACTTCTTCCAGGGTGTGATCGGTATTCATGTCGATGCCGAAACGCATACGCAGCACCTTTGCTTCACGCGAGGTGAGTCCCGAGAGCATGTTCTGCGTCGCTTCGCGCAAGCCTTCGGAGGTCGCGGAATCCACCGGGGAGACGGCCAGTTGATCTTCGATGAAGTCACCCAGATGCGAATCCTCGTCGTCGCCGATCGGTGTTTCCATGGAGATCGGTTCTTTCGCGATTTTCAGCACCTTGCGTACCTTGTCTTCGGGCATTTCCATGCGTTCGGCCAATTCTTCGGGGAGGGGTTCGCGACCCATTTCCTGAATCATCTGCCGCGAGATCCGGTTGAGCTTGTTGATCGTCTCGATCATGTGCACCGGGATACGAATCGTCCGGGCCTGGTCGGCGATCGAGCGGGTAATCGCCTGGCGGATCCACCAGGTTGCGTAGGTCGAAAACTTGTAGCCGCGACGGTATTCAAATTTGTCCACCGCCTTCATCAGCCCGATATTCCCTTCCTGAATCAGGTCCAGGAACTGCAGTCCGCGGTTGGTGTACTTCTTCGCAATCGAAATCACCAGGCGCAGGTTGGCTTCGACCATTTCCTTCTTGGCGCGTCTGGCCTTGGCTTCGCCGATCGACATGCGGCGGTTGATTTCCTTGATTTCACCAATGGTCAATTGGCAAAGTCGTTCCACTTCACTGAGTTTGCGCTGCGCGCGGCGAATATCGTCCGCCACTTCTACGAGTCGCTCCGCGTAAGCCGAACCGCTCTTGATGCGATCATCCAGCCACTGCAGGTTGGTTTCGTTTTGCGGAAAGGAGGTGATGAATTCCTTGCGCGACATACCCGCGTCGCTGACGCAGCGGTTGAGTACCAGGCGCTCCTGATCCCGGACGCGGCGAACGGCGCCGCGCAGGGTTTCGCACAATTCGGCAAAAACCTGCGGAGTGAGGCGGAATTCCTGGTAGACCGTCGATGCCTTTTCGCCGATCTTTCTTGCTTTGTCGTCGTTGCCCGATTTTTCCAGTGCGCGGACCCAGGACTTGTAGTGCTTGCGTAGTGCCGACGATAGTTCTTCCACCAGCGCCGGATCGGGGCCGGTGTCCACCTCGGCGGTGTCGTCCGAGTCGTCATCGTCGTCGCTGCTGTCATCGCGGTTGGTCGAGTCATCGCTGGCGGCTTCGGTGCTCTCTGTCGTGGTGGCGACAGCGGGAGCCGGGGGCGCGCTGTCTTCCTGGTCGGTGAATCCGGCGACCACGTCGGAAATGCGCGCCTCCTCGGCGACGATCTTGTCGAAATACTCGACCAGCAGGCCGACTGCCGGCGGAAATGTCGACAAGGCGGCGCCGACCTGGTTGAGTCCGTCTTCGATGCGCTTTGCGATACGCAGTTCGCCCTCGCGCGTCAGGAGTTCGACCGTACCCATCTCTCGCATATACATGCGCACCGGGTCGGTGGTGCGGCCAAAGTCGCTGTCGACGCTGGCCAGCGCGGCGGCGGCCTCTTCGGCGGCGTCCTCGTCGGTGGTGACGGCGGCATCGGTGATCACCTGGTCGTCGTTGTCCGGCGCGCTCTCGTACACCGAAATGCCCATGTCGTTGATCATGCGCACGATGTCCTCGATCTGTTCCGGATCGACAATCGAGTCTGGCAGGTGGTCGTTGACCTCGGCATAGGTCAGGAAGCCCTGCTCTTTGCCTTTGGCAATCAAGTCTTTGATACTGTTTCGCTGTTGTTCCTGGTTCATTCCAGTCCCGGGATCTGAGTAGCCGTAAAGCGAGCCGAAAAGAATCAGCCATCCTAGCAGAATGGCGAAAGATTCGCTAGCCGATGTTGTCTTATACTTTGGGCGCTGGCATCGACGAAAGTTCCCTAAGTCTTTGTTTCTCTTCGCGAGAAAGACTGGAGAGTTCGCGTGCTGCCAGGGCTTTCAGCTCAGCACGGCGTGCTTGAGACGCGAGTCTGCCGATGCCGTCTCCAATCTGCCGCGCAATATCGGATTCCGGGTTGAGATCGAGCCGGGCCTGCGCCAGACGCCCTAGCATCGGTTTGATTGTTTGGTCCGTACATTGCTCGATCAACCCTCCCGTAGTGATATGAGGGTTTGCCCTCACAGATTCAAGCAGTTTAGTCAAGATATCGGCGCCTGGCAGCTTGGCAGCGTTCAATTCGGGCGAGGACGCCACCCCGATCACTTGGTCAGGGTGTTGCAATATGAGCGCGATCGTTTGCTGCATGAGGGAGCGTGGTCGCACGTCGTCCCGGGGCGTGCGTTTGCGCTGTCGGGTCGACGATTCCCTTGCGAACAGATTCTCAATGCGCACCTGATCGGCGAGCTCCTTCGACAGCAGTTCGCGGAACACGCCAGCCGGTACGCGCCCGATCAGGGGTTTTGCCAGTCCAGCCAGGCGCGCCCGTCCTTCGGGGACCGCCAGATCGATACCCTGGGCCAGATGCCGGAACAAGAAGCTGGACAAGGATTCTGCCGAGGTGGCCAGATCGTGGAACCGCTCCGCGCCGCGTTCGCGTACTACGGAGTCGGGATCTTCGCCCTCGGGGAGGAACAGAAAGCGCGCCTGGCGCCCGTCGCGCATGTAGGGTAGAGCGGTTTCGAGCGCCTTCCAGGCAGCATCGCGACCGGCGCGGTCGCCATCGAAGCAAAATACGATTTCCGGTACCTGACGGAACAGCTTGTCGACGTGCTCGGCGGTCGTGGCGGTGCCGAGCGTCGCCACGGCGTCTTGAATGCCGAATTGCGCCAGCGCAACCACATCCATATAACCTTCGACCACCAGCAAGCGATCGAGTTGCCGGTTAGCCTGCTTCGCTTCGTACCAGCCGTAGAGCTCGCGCCCTTTATGGAATACGGCCGTTTCGGGTGAGTTGAGGTATTTGGGCGTGCCGTCGCCCAGAACACGGCCGCCAAACCCGATGACCCGGCCGCGGGTGTCGTGGATCGGGAATACGATGCGGTCACGCAGCCGGTCATAAGAGCCGCCCTGGTCGCGGTCGGCGATCAGACCGCAACGGCGCAGCTGCTCGGTCTTGTCGCCGCTGGTTCCGAGTGCGCGCAGCAGGTTGTCCCAGCCGGGTGGCGCAAAGCCGATGCGGAAGCGAGCCGATATTTCACCGGATAAACCTCGCTGGCGCAGATAGTCGACTGCCCGGGACGCATCGGCGTGCGAACGCAGTTGACGCTCGTAAAATTGTTCCGCCTGGGCGAGCAAATTGTACAGAGGCGCCAGGTCGGGCCCCCGGTTTGCCGCCGCTTCACGGGGGACTTCGAGTCCCGCGCTTTCCGCCAGTGCCTCGATGGCTTCCGGGTAGCTCAGGCGATCGAACTCCATTAGAAAACCGATGGCCGTGCCGTGCGCGCCGCAGCCGAAGCAGTGGTAGAACTGCTTGGACGGGCTGACCGTGAAAGAGGGTGTTTTTTCGTCGTGAAACGGACAGCAGGCTTTATATTCGTGTCCCGCCTTTTTGAGCGGCACGCGGCGGTGGATAACGTCGATGATGTCGATCCGGGCGACCAGATCGTCGATGAATGCTTGGGGAATCTTGCCGATCACGCCTGCAACTGTAGCGCTAATTCCCGCGTCAGTGAAAGACGATGATCGGAGCGACCGCAGGTGGGGCTTGGCGGGTTGTCCGCCGGTTAGGGATTTGGCGCGTTAGGGATTTGGCGCGGTGCTGGACCGCTGACGACACCGATTGACGCTCAACCAGCCAGCCGTTTCTTCACCTGGGCGCTGACGGCGCCCATTTCCGCGCGTCCCTGAATTGCAGGTTTCAGCAGGGCCATGACTTTACCCATGTCGCGCATCTCGCTGGCACCGGAATCGACAATCGCTTTGTCGATTAAGGCTGCCAATTCGTCATCGGACAAGGCTTCAGGCATGTATTCCTGAATCAGCTCGATCTCGCTGCGCTCCTGCGCGGCCAGTTCTTCGCGGCCGGCCTTTTCGTACTGCCCGATCGAATCGCGGCGCTGCTTGATCATTTTTTCCAGCACGGCCAGGACCTGGTCATCAGAGAGCTCTATCCGCTCGTCGACTTCGCGCTGCTTCACCGCCGCCAGGATCAGGCGTATCGTACCCAGGCGCGCCTTCTCACCGCCTTTCAGAGCGGCTTTCATGTCGTCCGTAATGCGTTGCTTGAGCATGGCCCGTTTCACCGGAAAGGGGAAGGTCAGTAGGGGCGATCGAAGCGACGAGTTTCGCGCGACAGCTTCTTCTGCCAGCGCTTGACGGCAGCCGCGGCTTTACGTTTCCGCTCCCAGGTGGGTTTTTCGTAAAATTCACGGCGACGCACTTCGGCGAGCACGCCAGCTTTTTCGCAAGAACGTTTGAATCGACGCAGAGCCACTTCAAACGGCTCGTTCTCTTTAACGCGAACGCTAGGCATTAAGTATCCCTTGTTTCGATGGAATTGGACTGGCCAGGCCAGAAAGGGGCAAAATTCTACCCGGATTTCCGCAAAATGCAAAGGTATACATGCGAGTACTGGGAATTGAGAGTTCCTGCGATGAAACCGGCATCGCGATCTACGACGAATTGCGCGGTTTGTTGGCGCATCAGGTATTCAGCCAAATCCAGCTACACGCCGAGTACGGCGGTGTGGTGCCGGAACTGGCGTCGCGCGACCATGTGCGCAAGTTGCTGCCACTGCTAAGAAGTACGCTGCGTGAGTCGGGTTCGAGCTTGGCGGATTTGGGTGGCGTGGCGTACACGGCCGGCCCCGGCCTGGCCGGGGCACTGCTGGTCGGCGCGGCGACTGCGCGCAGCCTGGCCTGGGCGCTTGGGGTTCCCGCTTTGGGCATCCACCACATGGAAGGGCACCTGTTGGCACCCCTGCTGGAACAGGATCCACCCGCTTTTCCCTTTGTCGCCTTGCTGGTTTCGGGTGGTCATACGCAGCTCTTTCGCGTCGACGCGGTCGGTCGTTACACGCTGCTGGGCGAATCCGTGGACGATGCGGCGGGCGAGGCATTCGACAAGACGGCGAAACTGTTGCGGCTGGGTTACCCCGGTGGCCCGGCCCTGGCGGCACTGGCGCAAGCGGGACGGTCCGACCGGTTTCACTTTCCGCGCCCGATGACTGACCGTCCTGGTCTCGATTTCAGTTTCAGCGGCCTCAAGACTCATGCCCTGACGACGCTCAAACGGGCGTCGGCCGGTTTGGATGCCGGGGCGCTGTCACAACTCAGGGCCGATGTGGCACGTGCCTTCGAGGATGCCGTGGTCGATACGCTGGTCATCAAATGCCGTCGCGCAGTCGCTCAGACGCAGATCCAGACCCTTGTGCTGGCGGGCGGGGTCAGCGCCAATCGGCGTTTGCGGGAACGGGTCGACCGGCTCATGCGAGAGCGCGGCGGGCGAGCGTGTTATCCGCGACCCGAACTATGCACCGACAACGGGGCGATGATCGCGTTTGCCGGCTGGCAGCGCCTGTCCGCCGGTCAGCATGAACCGCTGGGATTCGACGTGAAACCGCGCTGGGACATGACCGGGTTGCCGGCGATTGGCTAGCTGCGAAGCCAGTGAATTGGCGCCGCATCCGCGTACGGCGGTTCTCCGCTCCCCGGTGTGATCGTGTCGGGATCCTTGCTTAGGGTTGTTCCGACTCGTCGACATCGGTAAGCCGACCCTCATTGCCGTTTATCAGGTTGCTGATATTGGTCCGGTGGCGCCAGAACAAGATGCCGCTGATCAGGAGCTGCATCGATATGAGTTCCGGTTCCGGCCGGATGAACCAGAGAAACAAGGGCGCCAGGGCCATCGAGACCAGCGCCGACAGCGAGGAGATCTTTACCGCTTTGGCCATCAGCAGCCACGTGACGGCGACCAGCAAGCCAAAGCCCCAGTGCAGACCCACTTGTACGCCGAGCGCCGTCGCCACGCCCTTTCCGCCCTTGAAACGGAAGAATACCGGGTAGAGGTGCCCCAGAAATGCGGCAAGGCCGGTGGCGGCGAAGGTCAACTCGTTTGCCTGCAGTCGATGCGCGATCAGCATCGGTATGACACCCTTCAGGGTGTCGCCCAGCAGGGTGACCGCCGCCGCCTTCTTGCCGCCGATGCGCAACACATTGGTCGCGCCGGGGTTGTTGGATCCCTGGGTGCGCGGATCCGGCAGTCCCATCAGGCGACACGTGATGATGGCGCTGGACACCGAACCCATCAGGTAAGCGCCCACCACGAGCAGGATTTCGATATTCACGGGTATCTCCCGGGCAGAGACCCTGATTCTCAACGGCGGTTGCTGTCGCGGTCAAGGTAATTACTGGGCGGCGGCGGGTGACTGTTCTAAGATGCGGGCACACCAGAGGCTTACCGAACGCATGGCAGGGGTATGGACATCGTTTTCTTACGTGATCTGCAAATTGAAACCGTCATCGGTATTTTCGATTGGGAGCGGCGTACCCGGCAGACCATCGTCCTGGATCTGGAAATGAGTGCGGACGTGGCGCGTGCCGCGGCCAGCGATCATATCGACGACACGTTGAACTACAAGGCGGTGGCCAAGCGCCTGATCGAGTTCGTCAACCAAAGCGAATTCCAGCTGGTCGAGACGCTGGCGGAAAGGTGCGCGCAGATCATTCGCAACGAATTCGGCGTGCGCTGGGTGCGATTGACGCTGAACAAAAAAGGCGCCGTGCGCGATGCCACCGATGTCGGTGTGATCATCGAGCGTGGTGAGCGGTAAGAGTGTCTTGGGTCTGGGTCAGTATCGGCAGCAACACGCAGCGCACCTCGAATGTCCGCGGCGCGGTGGCGCATCTGCGCCGTGCTTACGGCTTCGTGTGTGTTTCGCAGGTATACGAAACTGCCGCCGTGGGCTTCGATGGGGCCGCATTCTACAATCTGGTCGCACGCTTCGAGACCGCGCAGGCCCCGGACCAGGTGTTGGCGCAACTGCATGGCATAGAGGCGGCGCATGGGCGGGATCGCAACGGTCCGAAGTTCGGTTCGCGTACCCTGGATATCGATATGCTGTTGTACGATGGCTTGATCGGCGAGGTGGCGGGCAAGCCGCTGCCACACCCCGATATCTTGAAATACCCCTTTGTGCTGGGACCGCTCGCCGAACTGACGCCCGACAGCATGCATGCCGAGACGGGTAAGTCGTACCGGCAGCTGTGGCTGGAGCGCCCCGCTGCGCAGCGCGAGCCGTTGGTGCCGGTGCCGTTTCGCTGGCTGGAGGATTGATCGAACGTGGGCGTTGCGGCCTCCCCCGTGTCGCCCCGGATCTGCATTAAATCCTCGGCCGAGTGGCTTCGTCTTAGTCACGTATCACTGCTGGACAGTGCGCCCGCCGTCGACCGGCAGAACCTGACCGGTGACGTAGTCGGCGGTCGCGAAATAGAGCGTCGCGGCCGCGATTGCCTCGGGTGTGCCCGGTCGCGCCAGCGGGATGCGCGCCAGTATCTGTCGGCGCTCGGTATCGGTTTGATAATTGTCTGGCCACAGTATCGCTCCGGGCGCAATGCCGTTGACGCGCACCTCAGGTGCGAGATCGTGTGCGAGTGACTTGACCAGCATGGCGTTGGCCGCCTTGGCCATGCAGTAGATGGGGTGGTCCGCCTGCGGACGTATGGCGTGAATATCCACCAGATTGACGATTGATCCCTGGTGTGCGCGCAGTTGCGCCGCAGCTGCCTGGGCGAGAAAAAAGGGTGCCTTCGCGTTGGTGCCAAACAGGTCGTCCCATTGCTCGGCGGTGGCGGCACCGATCGGTGTGGGGTAGTAGGTCGATGCGTTGTTCACCAGCAGATCGAGCCGTTGCGTCGCGGCAACGCTGCGCGCGATGACCTCCGGAATCACCCGCTCGTCGAGCAGGTCGCCCTGCACCAGGGTGACGCTGCCGGGTCGTCGCGCATCCAATTCGGCGCGCAATTGTGCCGCGGGTTCCCGCGAGCTGCGATAATGCACGACGACATGCGCCCCGGCGCGATGCAGGCGTCGTGTGATGGCCGCGCCTACCCGCGCCGCGGCCCCGGTGATCAGGGCAGTCTTTCCTGCCAGTTCCAATGGACTGTCCAAGCAATGTTCCTCGACGGTTGAGCTGGTTTGAACCTGGGCCGATAATGATTGCCATGCAGCATCCCCCGACCTCACCCGGGAGTTCTCCAGCGAATACTCCTGCGCTGAGCACCGTAGAAGACGCGCAGGCCGCGACCTTGCTGGCGGTGATCGAATCAGCAATCGCCGAATACGGCGGCGCACTGCCTTTCGACCGGTACATGGAGCTTGCATTATACGCACCCGGCTGCGGCTACTACGCAAGCGGTACCCAGAAATTCGGCGCCCAGGGCGATTTCATCACGGCGCCCGAATTGACGCCCTTGTTCAGTCAGTGCCTGGCCGCGCAATGCGCGGAAGTGTTTGCGCTGACCGGCGGGGGTGAAGTTCTGGAATTCGGTGCGGGCTCGGGTGTGATGGCCGCCGACGTGCTACTGGAACTGGAGCGGCTGGCGCAATTGCCGGTCAGTTACTCAATCATCGAACTGAGCGCCGAACTGCAACATCGCCAGCGCGCTCAAATCGCGGCGCGAGTGCCGCATCTGCTGGACCGGGTGCATTGGCTGTCGCAATTGCCCGAGGCGGGATTTCGTGGCGTGGTGCTGGCCAACGAGGTGTTGGATGCCATGCCCGTGCACCGGTTTCGCATCGCCGCCGATGCCGTCCTGGAACAGTTTGTCGGCCTGGCGGAGGGCGGGTTGGAGACCCGCTGGGGTCAGGTGCGAACGCCTGGGTTAAGCGACGCAGTGCGCCGTGCCCTGGCCAGCTTGCCGGCGTTACCGGATGGCTACGAGTCGGAAATCAACCTGCGCCTAGCGCCCTGGCTGCATGCGCTGGCGCAGTGCCTCGACACCGGCGCCTTGCTACTGATCGATTACGGGTATACGCGACGTGAATACCTGCACCCCGAACGCGGCATGGGCACGCTGGTGTGCCATTTTCGCCAGCGCGCCCACGGTGATCCCTTGTTTCTGCCCGGCCTGCAGGACATCACTGCCAGCGTCGACTTCAGCGCCGTGGCCGAGGCCGCGCGAACTGCCGGACTGGAAATGGCCGGTTATACGACCCAGGCGAATTTTCTGCTGGGATGCGGCCTGGATGTCCTGCTGGCCCGTTCCGACCCGACGCAAGCCGCCGATCACTTGCGAACCCTGCAGGCGGTCAAGCAGTTGATGCTGCCCAGCGAAATGGGGGAAAGATTTAAAGTTATGGGTCTGACCCGCCGAATAGAACCCTCATTACGCGGCTTTTCCACCAGGGATTTGAGTGACCGGCTCTAGCAGAAAAAATGGCTATCGACAGATCAAGCGCCGGCTGAGAATGCTGCCCGTCGTTGCGTGCTGCGTACTGCTTTCCTGCAGCAACCAGCGTGACGATCACCGGGTCGGTCACAGCAAGAGCTTTCGTATCGAAAACCTGGTGAAGGGCGATGTCGATATGGTGGCGGAGATTCACCTGGAGCTCAGCCTCGCCCATCTCGAGCAGTTGGCGGAAAAACTCTATCGACGCAATCCGAATCAATGGCGCAAGGCGGGCCACCAAAGTCTGCAGGACGCCTTGCAGCAGGTTTTTGCCGAAGATCGTCCGTATGCTCTGGCGGCGTTGGGCCACCGGCGTTCGATCGATGCCATAGGTATGGCCTTCGAGCAGGATTTTCAGGGCGATCGCGTCCTGGCGTTCGTGGAGGGCGTGCGTACCATGCTGCTGGATGCCTACGGCGGGAGGCGTTCCTTCAACCTCGTCCACAGCTTCGATCCACAGCAACTCTACCTGGCGGCGCGCAATATCGAGATTGCGGTATGGAAGCTCAGCAACGATCGAGATATCGACGGGAACCTGTTCCTGCTAAGCAACGCCGCCAATGCGCCGGTCGCAAACCTGAGCTTCGAGCGCCAGTTCGGGAAACTCATCGCGTGGCAGGATGCGATGGCGCACATCATTGCGGATTCCACCAACCGGCGCATCAAGAATGTCATTCAAAACGTTGCTTCGGCGGTGTTCTTTCCGATTTGACCCAGGTTCGATGACCAGACCGTCGCCTTGGGCTGCGACGAGCCTGGTCATTCGGGTCGCGCCGCAGCGCCTTGCGCCCGCCCTGGTGTTGTGCGCGTCATGCCTGCTCGCGGGTTGCGACACGCTGGGCTACTACCTCCAGTCCGGCGTCGGCCAACTCTCCCTGCTGAGCCGCCGCCAGCCGATCGACCAGCTCCTGGCCGGGTCGTCCACGGAACCCGAGTTGGCCGCCCAGCTGGCGCTCGTGGCATCGATACGGGATTTTGCGGATCGCCATCTGGATCTGCCCGATCGAGGCAGCTATCGCCAGTTCGTCGACGTAGGGCGGGACGCCCTGGTATGGAGCGTCGTCGCGGCGCCGCGGTATTCCCTGGAGGCGAAGCAATGGTGTTATCCGATCGTCGGTTGCGCCAGCTACCGCGGTTACTTCAAGCGCGCCGCGGCGGAGCGCTACGCGCGTCGTCTGGCACGCGAGGGCTGGGATGTGGTGGTGCAGCGGGTCCCGGCGTACTCGACCTTGGGCTGGTTTGACGATCCCATACCGAGCACGGTCGTTTTCTGGCCCACGGCCGAACTTGCCGAACTCATCTTCCACGAACTGGCTCATCAGCGGGTGTATATCCCGGACGACAGCGAATTCAACGAGTCGTATGCCACGGTCGTTGCCGCGGCGGGGGTCCGCCAGTGGCTGCGCGGGTCCGCCGACCACGGGGCACTGGCCGCGTGGGACCGGCATCTAGCCCGTCAACGGGTGATCGACGGACTGATCGAAACGGCCCGTCGGGAACTGCAGGCGCTGTATCAAAGCGTCGATGACGTCCTAGGCGATCTGCAGCGTGCCGGCGAGAAAAACCGCGTCTTCGCCCGCTTGAAAAAACGCTTTGACGCTCTTGCAGACGCCGCGGAATATGAAGCGTACCGCGGCTGGTTCGCGCAGGACCTCAACAATGCGCACCTGGTTTCGATCGCCACCTATCAGCAGTGGGTGCCCGCTTTCCGGCAGCTCTTGAGTGATGCCGGAGGCAGTTTTCGCGGTTTCCACGAACGCGTGGCCGCGCTCGGCAGGCTGGCGCGCGAGGAGCGCGGAGAAAGGCTTACTCGACTCGCCGCCGCAGCGACATCAGCTGACCACGACGCGATTCGCCGGTCAGGAACTGCGGCACGATAGCCTTCATGGGGGTCGGCTCGATGCCCAGCTTGCGCAATCCGTCTTCCTTGCACACGCTGGGCAGGCGCATGGACAGGTAGTTGTCGCGCGTGAACGGTTTGCCCGGCAAATGCTCGAGTACGCGTGCCTGCCACTGCGACAAGCGGTCACTCAGGCGAACGATACGTTTGCGCTTGTCCATCGACGCGGCGATATAGCGGACGATTTCCTCCAACGTAAAGACCTCCGGCCCGCATAGCTCATAGCGCTGGCCGAAGGTGCTGGAGTCGGTCAGACTGGTGCAGAAGGCACTCACCACATCGCCAACGTATACCGGCGCGAATCGGGCGTCAGGACAGGCCAGCGGAAACGGCCCCGGCAGGCGCAACAGCGTCGCGAAGCGGTTGATGAAACTGTCATCGGCGCCGAAGATGACCGACGGCCTGAAGCTGGTGACGGCCATGCCGGCCTTGCCGCGAGTGTGCGCCCGGCTCTCACCTTCACCCTTGCTGCGGAGGTACTGACTGGTCCCGTTGGTCGTATCGGCGTTCAGCGCACTCATGTGCAACAATCGGCGGATCTTGGCGTCGTGACACGCGGCGACCAGGGTGTCGGTCAGTTCGACGTGAATCCGCCGAAAGCCTCCCTTGGCGCTTTCGTTGAGAATGCCGACCAGGTTGATTGCCGCGTCGCAGTCATTGAGCTGCGCGGTGAGCGCCTGCTGATCGAAGACATCGATGCCCGCCAGTTCGCAACCCGCCTGCAGCAAGGCGCGATGTCGATGCGGTTGCCGCGTCAAGACCCGGCAGGTAATGCCGCTGTTCGACAGGCGATAGGCAATGTGCCGACCGACGAAACCGGTACCGCCGAGCAGACAAACTCGTTTAATTTTCATGTGACGCCGGCTCGTAAGTAAAGTTATGCGAGACTATAGCGCCGCACGGAATGACCACGCAAGGCATGCAGCCGTCGGACGGTTTGGGCAGGGAGCATCGGTCATCGACGCCATTGGTCGCGACCGCGACGAGCCCGCAGCGGGTCCGGCGTGGCTTCTTCACCACCTGTCCGGCGACGCGGTGAACCGGCGGAATGCGAGCGCGACACCCTGTGCATTGCGCAGCGCGAGCCGATCTCCCTGAACGGCATATTCGTAGGTGCTAAGCTGATCATCCCGCGCGCTGCGCAACCGTACTTCGCGTGCCGTCGTCTGCACGAAGAAGTCCTCGTATTCGTACTCCGATACGTATAGGCGCGCCAACCCGTTTTTCACCGCCAGCACGGCGCCGTTGCTGCCCAGCCAGGTGCCTTCCAGCGCTCGGTCCTCCCGGTCCCCGCCGGCAAAACCCGGTGGCCAAGGGCCATTCGGATGGCTTTGCGTCCACGGCGAGGTCGGACCGTGGGGCGACTGCTGTCCCCAAGGCATGGGCTGTCCCCACGGCATTGACTGTCCCCACGGCATTGACTGTCCCCACGGCGCGTACTGGTTCCAGGAGTACGGCTGTCCCATGCCATACGGCGTCGTGTTCAGTGACCAAGGGGACATGGTCCTGGGTGACATCGGGTTCGACGACAGGGCGGAAGCGGAGTCCGAGTTGCGGTACATTTGCCCGAACAGGTTCATCATTTGCCGCATGCCCGACATGAAGGGGCTGTCGGAGTCCGCGGCGATTCCCAGGTCCGGCAGCAGCAGACCGGTCGCGAGCAAGGCGGTTGCGAAAAATCGATTGCAGGCGTTCAAAAACGCATCTCCCTGGCATTGGGCTGGCGTCTATGGACAGGTGTCGTGAGCGTCCGAATGACATTCTTACCTGTAATGTCGTGCAAATTGTTAAACTACGGCTTTGAGGATGGAATAAGAACGCTCAATATGACCAAAGTTGCTACAGATTCTAACGAACGTCGCGTCGGCACGCAGGACATGGTGAACAAGTTGCTGGCGGAGCGCCAGCAAATGTTGGTCCTGTTCTGTCGCGTCGCTGGACTGGAGCCCTACACAGAGGAACGTCCGACCATCGATCTGCTGCAGGAGTTTTGTCAGGTCCTGGTTGATTATTCGGCATTTGGCCACTTCGAAATCTACGAACGCATTGCCAGCGGCCGCGAAAGACGCTCGCGGGTGGTGCGGGTAGCTCAGGACGTCTATTCGCGCATCGTGGACGCTTCCGAAGTCGCCGTGGATTTCAACGATAAATACGATGCGGGCGATCATGTGCCGGTATTGAGCGAATTGTCGGCGGATCTCTCCATGCTTGCCGAAGAGTTGGCGCGCCGTGTGGAAATGGAAGACCAGATCATCGAGGCGCTGCTGGCGCGATAAGGCAGGTACGCCGCCCGAGTGAACCGACGCATTCACAGTCCCCCGATGCAGCCAGGAAAGGCACTGACCGCAAGCGATAGCGATGCGTTTTTGGTTACAAGGGCGACAACGAGGTCGTGGTACCGGTGCGCAGTGACGACGTCGACGTGCAATGGGCCGATGAAATCGTGCGTTACAACGTCAACGGGATCGAGATCGAGGGCAGTGCTTTCTACAAGCTGCGTTCGGAAATCAAACTGCACGGGCTGAGGTTGGCGACGTCGGGCGCGTCAAAGACGATCCACACCTCGCCGCTTCGTGACAAGAAAAACGCCTCAGCCGGTGCCAGCCGTGTTGGCCGCCTCACGACTGGCCGTCAGCTTTTTCCTGCTTTGGACGGGCCGCATCCGATCTGACAGCCGTTGCGTTTCGATGCCCAGGCGCTTTTCGTAGATCACGGTGTAGGCCATCACGCGCCGCAAATAGCCGCGGGTTTCCCGAAACGGTACGACTTCGATCCATATGTCGGAATCGATCGATTCGTCCGGTAGCCAGCGTTCAACGCGATGGGGGCCGGCGTTATAAGCCGCGGTAGCCAATACCGGGTGATCGCCAAGGCGGTTCAATACCCGGCGCAGGTAGGCGGTGCCAAGGCCGATGTTGGTATCGGGTTCATACAATTCGGTCAGTCGCGGAGGTTTGCGCGACAGCACCTTTTTCGCTACGAGGCGCGCCGTGGCGGGCATCAGCTGCATCAAACCGCGTGCCCCTGCGCGCGAGTGCGCATCTTCCATAAAGGCGCTTTCCTGCCGCACCACGGCGAACACCCAGGCGGGATCGAGGCTGTGTCGTTGCGCGTTGTCGGTAACCGTGTCGCGATGGCGTACCGGAAACCGCAGTTCCAGATCGTCCCAGTAGTGGGTTTTGGCCAGCGTGAAAATGGCCTGGTCGTGCCAGCCCCACGATTCGGCCAGTACCGCGGCTGCCATCAAGTCCTGTTTGTTGAGCGACTTGGTGGCGTAGCGCCATTCCCGCCGCGCGTCGATCCAGCGCGACAGTGCCCTGAGCTCCCGGGCGCGCAACACTGCGGGCCGGGTGCTGATTTTTGCGACGCTGTCCGGGGCGACTGGCGTCTGCACATGCTCCAGGTGATAGTCGGTCGTTACGCGGTCGGCGGCCAGAAATCCGTAATAGCTGCGCCGACCCGCCAACTCCAGGTAAATTCGTGCCGCCGTCTGGTTGTCGCCGGTGGCTTCCAGGGCGCGTGCGTACCAATAGCGCCGGTTTTCCTCGCTTTGAACCTCACTTGGGAGTTGTGCAGTCCACTGCAGGATTTTGGGCCAGTCCTGCCGATACAAGGCGGCTTGCAGCAACGCTTCCTGGAGACGGGTGTCTTCCGCGCGCGGTTGAACCGTATCTAAAAAGGCGTAACCTTCGTCGGTTTCGGCGCGCACCAGGTTCAACGCGATGCGCCGCTCGACGTCGTAGGCATCGTTCACATTGAAGCGCAATCTTTTCCCCAACTGCCGCCACAGGCGCAGTGCTTTGACCGCATCGCGGTTGGCTTGCCGCTTGACCGCGTGGGCCAGCATCGGGGTACGATAAGGGTGAGGTTTGGCGAAGGCTTGCTTATCGAGCGCGAATTCGGGATTCCCGTGGAGCTTGCGCCATTGGTTCAGCCACACGCGGTCGGGTTTGCTCAGGTAGCGCCCGAGATACTTGGCCAGCCCGGTCTGGTTGGCGTCCATGGCCAGCGCAATGCGCTGCCAGACCAGTTGGCCGGTCAGCTTACCCGCCTGCCGCCAGGCCTCAAATACCGGATCACACGCACTCGGTTGCGAGCGGCCGTGCAGCCACACAGACTCAACCTGTTGAAGGGCCTCGTTGCGCTGCCCGGTCTGCAACAGAGCGTTGATCGCATGGCATCGATAGGTGGTGCCGAGACGCGCGTCGTAAAAGCGCAAATAATCGCCCCAGCGGCGGTGCTTGGCGAGATGTGCCAACCACCGTTTGCGGAATCTGTTGGCCAGCGGGGCATCTTTTTGCTGATCGAGAAACGCCTGTGCCACCGTGGTTTCGATACTCTCCATGTCCGCTTGCAACGCCGCATAGCGCAGGTAAGAGTGCAAGGGGTAGGATTTCAACTGGTTTGCAAACCGGTCAAACTGGCTACGGTCGCCCGCAGCGAGGGCCTGCTCCGCCGCCAGGAAGAGCTTGCGCTGATTTTGCTGTTGGTCGGCGTGCCCGATGCCTGACCCGACGAGAACCCAGCAAAGCACCAGCCAATTCGTTATTTTTACCATTTCCATCAGTAAGATATGCATAGATATTTGAGTAGCATAGACAGAAGGACCGGTAACCCGCAATTGGGATATCCCCCCGTGGTGTGATTTTCTTCCAACTTTGACAGTTATTAAGCGGCATGGACCTGGAAAAACTTGATTTAAACGCATTGGCCTGCCTGGTCGAAAAAGTCTCGCGGGAGGAACTCATGCCGCGTTTTCAGCATGTGACCGCCGAGAAAAAGACCGACGGCTCGCTGATCACCGCGGCCGATCTGGCCGTGCAACAGGTCTTGCGCGGCGAACTTCGTTCCCGATTTCCGGATATCCGGTTACTTGGCGAAGAAATGCCCGCCGCCGCTCAACAGGCGTTACTGGACAGCGAGGAGCAATGGCTGTGGTGTCTGGATCCGCTGGACGGGACGGGTAATTTTGCTGCGGGGATCCCCGTGTTTTCAGTATCCCTGGCGTTGCTGCGCGCCGGAAAACCGGTCGCCGGTGTCGTGCATGATCCAAATCGGTGCGAAACCTTCAGCGCCAGCGAGGGAGGCGGCGCGAAGTTGAACGGACAGCCGTTGCGAGTGCCGAGCGCCTCGCCCGCGGACCTTGCAAGCGCGAGCGGACTGGTGGATTTCAAGCGCCTGCCGCGGACTTTGGCGACCGCGCTGGCGTTGCGACCGCCTTACCGGTCGCAACGCAGCTTTGGTTCCGTAGCGCTGGACTGGTGCTGGCTGGCGTTGGGGCGCTGCCATGTGTACCTGCACGGCGGCCAGAAACTGTGGGATTACGCGGCCGGATCGTTGATTCTGCGAGAAGCGGGGGGCTCGGGCGGGTTGTCCGACAGCTACGACGGACAACTGCGGGAGCGGGCGTCGCTGTCTCCCAGGATAGGGTTGGCGGCAACCTCACCCGAGTTGTTCGCCGCCTGGCGCGCGTGGATTCTGGCCGCGCAATAAACGCGCTTTGCTACCACCGCATCGAACACGAGGTGCACGGACCCCCGGAGGTGCGGGATGATACACGTCACGGATTGGCTTCGCGGATTGCCGTGGGTATCGCCGGCCAGACGTCTGGAGTGGTACCCGCCGTTACGTGTCATGCGCATTCGCGTCGAGTATCTGTCATCCGACGGGCGCAAGGTGCGTATTCGCCTGCCGTTGAATGCCCATAATCGTAATCCGGGCGGCAGCATGTTCGGCGGGGCGGTCGCGGCGCTGGCCGATCCCATTGCCGCGTTGAGCTGCAATCGGGTGTTTCCGGGCAACAATGTGTGGACGCGCGCCATGCATCTGGATTTTCGCCGCGAAGGACGCACCGATCTCGAGCTGAGATTCGAAATGGATGCCGAAACCGAACAGCGCGCCCGGCTTGAATTGGCCAGCCGCGGGCGGGCGACGCCCTCTTTTCAATACGCGTTTTACGATGCACGGGATCGACTGTGTGTGCAGGTACGCAACACGGTTGCGATCCGGCCGCTCGACTATCGGGCCGCGCGCGCCCAACCATCGCAATGAGGTATGCAGAATATGAACGAAGCAAACGGCGATTTGGAGATCGATCTGGCAAGCGGCATTGCCGCGTTCGAGTCCAAGCACTTCAAACAGGCCGCGAAACTCCTTTCGCCACTCGCCGAGCGGGGTCACCCCGAGGCGCAGTACCGTCTTGCCATCATGGCGCAGAATGGACTGGGAATGGTGGCAAACGAGCCGCTGGCGCTCAAGTACATGCGTGCGGCCGCGCAAACCGGCCTGGGCCTGGCGCAACATGGACTGGGCTTCATGTATCTGGAAGGTGAGTGCGTCGATAAAGACCCGGCGCAGGCGGTGGAATGGTTCACCCGCGCCGCGGAACAGGGCCTACAGGGGTCGATGACGACCCTGGGTATCATGTATCGCGAAGGCAACGGCGTCGCCCGGGATGAGGCGCTCGCCAGCAAGTGGTTGCGTCAGGCCGGTTTCGACGACGTCTGAAGACGGCCTCTGAGCCGGTCGGCGAGCGTCATACGCTGCGCCGTTCGCGCGCCGCCTCGGCGAGTGTGTGGAGCAGGGGCAGCGAGTCGTCCCAGCCCAGGCAGGCGTCGGTTATGCTCTGGCCGTAGACCGGCTCTTCGCCGGGCTTGATGTCCTGCCGGCCGGCTACCAGGTGGCTTTCGATCATCAGGCCGATGATGCGTCGGTCGCCGTTGCTGACCTGTCTGGCCACGTCGTTGCCGACCGGCACTTGTTTCTGATGCTGCTTGCGGCTGTTGGCATGACTGACGTCGATCATCAGGCGCGGGGTCACGCCGGCGCTCTCCATTTCCTCGGCCGCCATATTGACGCTTTCGGTATCGTAATTGGGGCGTTTCCCGCCGCGCAGAATGATATGCGTGTCTTCGTTACCGGTGGTGTTAAAGATTGCCGAGGTGCCGTCTTTGGTCAACGACAGGAACACGTGCGGTCTGGATGCCGCGCGCATCGCGTCCACGGCGATCGTCATCGTACCGTCCGTACCGTTCTTGAAACCCACCGGGCAGGACAGTCCCGAGGCCAGTTCGCGATGGCCCTGGCTCTCAGTGGTGCGCGCGCCGATGGCGCCCCAACTGACGAGATCCGCGACGTATTGCGGGCTGATCAGGTCGAGAAACTCGGTACCGGCGGACAGCCCCATCTCGTTGATGTCGAGCAGCAGCCGCCGGGCGGTGCGCAAACCCTTGTTGATGGCGAACGATCCGTCGAGGTCGGGGTCGTTGATCAATCCCTTCCAGCCAACAGTGGTGCGCGGTTTTTCGAAATATACCCGCATCACGATCAGCAGATCGTCCCGCAGTTCCTGGCGGACCAGATTCAGCTTTTGCGCGTACTCCATGGCGGCCTTCGGGTCGTGTACGGAACACGGACCGATGACCACGAGCAGGCGGTCATCTTCACCGTGCAGGATGCGATGAATGTCGCTGCGTGCTTTGTACACCGTTTGCGCGGCGTTCTCGGTCACCGGGAATTCGGCGTGCAGGGCCGAGGGTGGCACCACCTTTTGGATGGTGTGGATGCGAAGGTCGTCGGTTTGCGGTTGCATAGTCTCGATAGTACGTCGGTAGTGGCGGTGAACAGGGTGTGGTGCTCGGCATGTCCCGGATGCCCTCATTGGGCAGCAGACTGGGCCGTTGCGCAGCTTACAGATTAGTCCGATTTCGCGGCCGCTTGTTCAGTGGGTGCTTGACGCCCCCTGCGCACTGTTCGAGCGTTGCTTGGCGCGGCGCTTGAGCCACACGTGGAGGCCTTGGGCATTCAACTGGATATCGAGCTGCAGCAGTTCGCGGGCCTTGGCTGTGCCCAGGTCGGGGCGGCGTTGCAGCGCCGCCCCGACCAGCAGGTCGTCCACGGCGGCCAGCAGGCGCCGGTCGCGGCCGGTTTCGTCGTTGGCTTCGTCGCGCAGCGCGATGTCCCGGTGGGCCTGTATATTGTCGCGCAGCATCGGCGCCAGTTCGATCGGGTCGGTCACGCGGTTGAAGTGGGTCAGGCACACGGCACGCGGCTCGAGCGCCATCATGCGATCCAGGCTGTCCAGCCAGGCGTCGGGGTTGAAAGCCACCGGCGTTGTGGTCGCGATCAACCAGGGCCCCTGGTCCGAATCGAATTCCCGGTAACTCAGGCCAAAGGTGTCGCCCGTGAACAGCGTGCCGCTTTGAGGGTGAAAAAAACAGCCGTGGTGATTGGCGTGTCCGGGGGTATCGAGATGCAGGATTTCCTGATCGCCGAGTTCAAAGCGGTCTCCGTCGCGCGCCGCCACGACCCGGGACTCGTCGACCCCGGTCAGCGAGCCGTACAGGCGCTTGAACTCCGCCGCGCCGTAAACGGCGGTGGCGCCCGCCTGCAGCCGGGAGGGGTCGATCATGTGCGGCGCGCCGACGTGATGCGTGACCAGGGTGGCGTTCGGGCAGGAGGCCATCAGGGTGCCGGCGCCGCCAGCGTGGTCCAGATGGACATGCGTGGGCATCACATAGCGCACCGCGGCCGGTCCGGGGCCGATTTCACGTGTCACTTCCAGCAATCCGGGGACGTTGTTCGCCGCGCCCGTATCGAAAAACGCCAATTCATCGCCGCGTCGTAACAGGTAGCAGGCGGTGTGGTTGGGGCGGAACAGGTGGGTATCGATGCAGTACAGGCCAGCTGCGATTTCGGTATAGGTGACTTCGGTCATCGTTGCATGGCGTCGTGCTTTTGCGAGAGTCGGTTGCGGTTGATTATACTGCGATGCAGCATTCAAGTGTAATTTCACATCGATCGTTTAAGCGGAAAACTACCGGTTTCCGAATGTCGCGTCGCACGAGTCTGCTGCGCGTGATCGCGAATCCACCGACCTTAAGACGCTGACTTGCGAGGCAACACCAATGGGCTTCAATACCAATGACCTGTGTGACGAACTGGCAGACGCCGTCGCCGTGGCGACGCCGCTGTTTCGCGACTACGGCGGGAATACGCGATTCTCCGGTGAGATCAGCACGGTCAAATGTCACGAAGACAATTCCCGGGTCCGGGAGGCTTTGGGGGAACCGGGGGCGGGTCGGGTGCTGGTCGTCGACGGCGGCGGTTCGCTGCGCTGCGCCCTGCTGGGAGACATGTTGGCCGCCATGGGCCGCGACAACGGCTGGTCGGGTGTGCTGGTGTACGGGTGCATTCGCGACTGCGAAGAAGTCGGCCGCACGGCGATTGGCGTCAAGGCGCTGGCAACTCACCCGCGGAAGAGCGTGAAGAAGGGCGCCGGGGAGCGTGACGTCACCGTCCATTTTGCCGATGTGACGTTTTCGCCGGGTCAATTTCTGTATGCGGATCCGGACGGCGTCATCGTGACCGAGCGGCCGGCGAGCTGAATCAGGCGGGCGGGGCGCGAACCAGGTAGTGGTCGCGCAGCATGTCGAGATAGCAGGCCGCGGCGGGTGACAGGAACTTTCCGCGGCGGGTGACGATGCCGTAGGAACGGGTCGGGAAGTAGTCGTTCAGCGGTCGGCGGGCGAGACTTTCGGCGCCCGTCAGACATACGTCGGTGACGATGGAGATGCCCAGGCCGAGCTCGACATAGGTCTTGATCACCTCCCAGCCGCCCGCCTCCAGGGCGACCTTCAACTCGAGATCGTGCTGGCTGAACACCAGGTCGACGATGCGCCAGGTCGACAAATGGTGGGGCGGCAGGATCAACCCGTACGGCGCGATGTCCTTGAGTTGAATCCGTTTGCGGGCGGCTAGCGGATGGTCGGCCGGCGTGATCAACACCGGTTCGTAGCTGACGAAGGGTTCGTAATTGATGTCGTCGGGTACCTCCAGCATCGAGCCGACCGCAAAGTCCACCTCGTCGGCGCGCACCATGGCCAGGCCGTCGCGCCCGGTGACGTTGTGCAGTTTCAGGCGGATTCCCGGGTAGTCGCCGGCGAAGCGTTTGGTCATTGCGGGCAGGATGTAGAGTATGGTCGATTCTCCGGCCGCAATATTCAGGTCGCCGGTTTCGAGATTCCCCATGTGCGCCAGGAAGGTCTCCTGCAGTTTGTCGATACCGTCGACCAGGGGACTGGACAACTGATACAACACCTCGCCTTCGGGGGTGAGTTTGATTTTCGGTCCGCGACGCTCGAACACCGTGACCCCCAGTTCACGTTCCAGGGCCTGAATCTGCAGCGTGACCGAGGGTTGACTCAAAAACAGCGCCTCAGCGGCCTCCGTGATGCTGCCCGTCTGTGCTGCATGGCAAAAAGCACGCAGCTGCTTCAAGCGATTTTGTTTGTAGTACGGGGCCTTGCCGCTAGCCATCCGGATGCTCCTGGAACCCTGTTTCATCGCAATTTTACCTATTTGCAGCATGCTGATTGATTTTTTAAATATTAAGGATTGAAAGAATTGAGTTGTCAAATAAAGGGTGTCCGCTAGGCTTATTGCACTGCAGCAAAACAGAGTAGAACACTCAACCACTAATGCAAGCCGGTGGTTTCGATAACTGCGGTCATGAGCCGTAGGATACGTCTGCCGCACCCGGCGCAGACCCGCGGTGCGCAGAAACAGCAAAGGTTCGAGCGTCATCGCGGCTCTGTTTCTGCCGGCCGGTCGCGGCGACCTCGAAGGTCACGATAGCGTTTAAAACAACTGCAAAGACAGTTGCGTAACGACAATGAGCGTGAACAGTTGCAGTGCTGATCGCAATTCAGCTGTTACACCTGACCACAAGCATGGGCGAGGTTGATCGGTTGCAGGTCCACTGAGCACCCCGGGGCTGCTCGAACAGGCCTAGTTGGCCGTCGACTGATTGGTTGTATGTCCGGCACTGGATACACAGACCTAGGAGATAAATAACGTGCAAACTCGTAAACAGCAAATACACGCATTGGAAAACGACTGGGCGGAGAATCCGCGCTGGAAGGACGTTGAACGCGGGTATTCGGCGGCGGACGTGGTGCGTCTGCGCGGTTCCGTTCAGCCGGAGTATACCCTCGCCCGCAGGGGCGCCGAGAAGCTCTGGAGCCTGGTCCGCGGCGACGCGAAAAAGGGTTACGTCAACTGCATGGGGGCCATCACGGCCGGTCAGGCGATGCAGCAAGCCAAAGCCGGGGTCGAGGCCATTTACCTGTCGGGCTGGCAGGTGGCTGCCGACGGCAACACCTCCGAGACCATGTATCCGGACCAGTCTTTATACGCCTACGACTCGGTACCAACCATGGTGCGCCGCATCAACAACACCTTCAAGCGCGCCGACGAGATTCAGTGGTCACGCGAGATCGGACCGGGTGATGACGGTTACATCGACTATTTTCTGCCGATCGTGGCCGATGCCGAGGCCGGTTTCGGCGGTGTATTGAATGCGTTCGAACTGATGAAGAACATGATCGCCGCGGGTGCCGCCGGCGTGCATTTCGAAGACCAGCTGGCAGCCGTGAAAAAGTGCGGCCACATGGGTGGCAAGGTATTGGTGCCGACCCAGGAAGCGGTGGAAAAGCTAAAGGCGGCGCGTCTGGCCTCCGACGTCATGGGTGTACCAACGCTGGTGCTGGCGCGTACCGACGCGGAAGCGGCGAATCTGCTGACCAACGACGTCGACCAGAACGACAAGCCATTCCTCGCCGGCGAACGGACCGCGGAAGGCTTTTACCGGGTCAAGAACGGTCTGGAGCAGGCCATCAGCCGCGGTCAGGCCTATGCGCCCTATGCGGATCTGGTGTGGTGTGAGACCGGCACGCCGGATCTCGGGTTTGCGCGCGAGTTCGCCGAGGCGGTGCTGGCGAAAAACCCCAACAAGCTGCTGGCCTACAACTGTTCACCGAGCTTCAACTGGAAAAAGAATCTGGACGACAAGACGATTGCCGAATTTCAGGACAAGCTGTCCGAGTACGGCTACAAGTACCAGTTCATCACCCTGGCCGGGATCCACAACATGTGGTTCAACATGTTCGATCTCGCCTACGACTACGCGCGTGGCGAGGGCATGAAGCACTACGTGGAAAAGGTCCAGGAGCCGGAGTTCGCGTCGCGCGACCGCGGCTACACCTTCGTGTCGCACCAGCAGGAAGTCGGTGCGGGCTACTTCGACGACGTGACCACCACGATTCAAGGCGGCAGTTCGTCGGTGACGGCACTCAGCGGTTCGACCGAAGAGGAGCAGTTCTAGACCGACGACATGAGCGCGCCCGCGCAACGAATGGACTGCGTATCCGTATCGTGGCTGATACGGGTGCGGTCAGGGATTGACGATCCGGTCAGGAGGTCGCTTGTTGCATGATCTCCTAGCCATGCCATCCTCCAAAGCCCTGTTTACCCCGGCCCCAGCGCCGGGGTTTTTTGTCTCTGTCGATTGGCTTGCGGCGGTGTTATAAAGATCAACAACGGTTCTCCCGCCTCGGGACCGGGCATACAACATCAGGACACTGGATTGCTGATCATCGAAGACTGGGGGTTGTGGGGCCTGGTGGTCAGTGGGTTTTTGTCCGCGACCCTGTTGCCAGGCAGTTCGGAAGCCATGCTGGTGTACGCCGCGCACGAGCGTTGGGCGATGCCGGCAACGATCTGGACCCTGGCTACCCTGGGTAATACCGCGGGTGGCTTGACCAACTGGCTGCTGGGGGCCTGGGTCGTCACCCATTGGCCGCGGTTCGCCCCGGCAAAAAGCCGTCAGCAGACGGCGATTGCCTGGCTGCAACGCTGGGGAGCGCCGGTGTTGTTGCTGTCCTGGCTGCCCGTGATCGGCGACCTGCTGTGCCTGGTCGCTGGCTGGTTGGGGTTTGGGTTCGCGCGGTCGTTGTTGTTTATCTTCCTGGGCAAGGGGTTTCGCTACGCGCTGTTGCTCGCGGCGGTGTCCTCGCTTCTCGCTGATTGACGGCGACGGCGCTCAGGCCGCCGCCAACACCTTAACCGCGCCATTCACTGCCGGCGCGCCCCACCACAGCCGGTCCGCGCCGGTCGCCGTTGGCGCCCGCGACCTGTAAGCACTCGTTTTCATCGCCGTCTCTGCAATTTGATGCGTGCCCTGATGCGACGAAACCCTATGCGCCACGATTTATTTCGTTTTGGCTCCGACTAATTGTGGATTTTCTAATCCAGTCGAGCCCGTGCGATGTAAACACGGAGGATGTCGGGGGTAAAAACCCTTGTATTTAGTAGTTATCTCGGGTTTTCGGAAACCAAAGCCGACAATTTGACAGGTTGCGAGTTGAGAATATAAGTATTTGTTTTTTAAGTTTTATTGCTTGCCGGTGCGACATTTATGTTGTCGTAAAAGACAGTCAAAATGGCGTTTTTGAGATATCTGTCCCAGATCAAGCCCGGCATGCGACAACACCGGGTCAATGCGCTTACTTTGTAGATGCGCGTTCCGAGACTTATCAGGATTCCGTTGCCTAGAGAGCGAGAAACCGGGCTTCTGAATGTAGAAACGAACCGCGTCAAGGGGGCTCGGTAGACATAGTGTTCGCTATGACGTTGCCGCAGGGGTGTTGCATACGCCTTATCAATCTGCCGAGAACAACCATAAATGATTGGGAGAAAATCTTATGTGTCCAACCAGCAAATTTTTTAACTTCCGGCAGGGCGTGATCACCAAACAACTCGCAGCCGCCGCATTGGTCTGTGCCGTCGCACCGGGGAGCGTGTTTGCCACCGCTGCGTACGACGCCGGCGCGTTCGTTCAGTTCACCAGCATCACCCCGGATCCAGGCCTGATCGTCGAGCTGTTGATCGACGACAGTTCGGTGACACAGTTTGTGGATGGCGTCGCCAGCGTGGACGAGGCGAGCAGCACACCCGAGATAGAGGCGACGGATTTCGATTCGCAAATCGTCCGGGTGACCGGCGAGGCCAGTTCACCGGCGACCGGTGCGTCTACATCCGATGCCAGCGCCAGCAACTTTTCGTCGATCACCGCGATCAATCCGACGGACGCCAACCTTGAACTGGTGGTCGACTTCTTCTACGGCTGGGACGCATCGGTATTGATCGATGATCCGCTGCTGGAAACGGCGGGTGCCAGCGTGGCGATATTGATGGAAACCGTGCTGGGCGAAAACATTCTCGACGTCGCCTTCGATCTGGTGGCCGCGGGTGAGGGGATGGATGGCAGTTCCGGTTCATTCACCCTGCTACTGACGGGTGGCAGCGTGGACGGCATCTTCACCGATCTGATGGTCGAGGGTATTGCCATTGCCAGCGCGGACGATACGCCGCCCCCGGGGGTGCCCGTCCCCGCGACTGTAGCGTTGCTGTGTATCGGATTGCTCGGCCTCGCGTCGCGCAGGCGCAGCTCAGCCGTGACCGCATGACTCTTCAGACGAAACCTTAGTCAAGCTTTATACAGCGAAAACGGAAACAACTTGAAATGGGACTTGGGAGGTGATGGCTATTACGGCCGCAACCATAACGACATCAATACAACGTGACGAGTAGAGGACGGCCCGGAACTGCGTAAAGGGTTCCGGTCCGGACCACAGCGGAAGGCTGGCTGTCGGGAGGGAGCAGATTTCCGGCGGGGAACGGCCTCAACACTTAAAGGGAAATCCAGCTGGGCGTATGTCCGGCAGGGGGGATCAATGAATAAATTTTTTGGATCAAAACCCGCGGTAACCACGCTGGCGCTGGCGATCAGCGCGGCGGTGGGACTCACCGCGACGACGACCGCACAGGCGTACGAATCGCCGGTGCATGTCTTTTCTGTTAACGACGTGCTGGGCGACTTCGAGGGTTCGACCTACGGCAATACCGGGGCGACCGAGGACAAGTCCATTATCTGCGGCCTGCCCGACAGTGCCTTGACGACCTGCCCGGCGGACGCCGCGCAACCCTTCCTGGACAAATCGGGCGTTGAGCTCTTCCCGATCGACAGCGAATACGGCTTCTACGTGGTCGACTTCGTCGGCGCCCAGGAGAAGGTTCAGGATGGCGACTACGGCGAGGGCTGGGTCGGCAACCTGCCGGACGGCTCCGGTATCGCGGTGTCGAATGCCGTGACCGACCGTTACAAGGTAAAGGCCCCGCTGGGCACCTGGTGCCAGGGTCTGGGCGGCAACTCGGTGAAGTGTTCGACCGAACGCTACACGGTCATGGAGCATGTGCTCAGCTGTCACGAGGTCATCCCCTATTTCTTCGCCGATCCGGTGACC
>CBDUNM010000049.1:0-28869 GCA_965368585.1 uncultured Chromatiales bacterium
AAGCAGGCAGCCGCGCTCGACGACTACCGACGGTCGGGTCGGCCGGTCGGCGCGCTGCACGGACTGCCTGTCGGAATCAAGGACATCATCGATACTCGCGACTTCCCGACCGAAAATGGTAATGCGCTCGATGCCGGACGACGACCGGAGAAAGACGCGGCCATTGTCGCACGCCTGCGCGCCGCAGGTGCCGTGATCCTCGGCAAGACGGTGACCGCCGAGTGCGCGTATCTCGCGCCCGGCAAGACACGTAATCCGCATAACCCGGAGCACACCCCTGGCGGATCTTCCTCCGGCTCGGCCGCCGCGGTTGCCAGTGGCATGGCGCCGTTGGCTATCGGTACCCAGACCGGGGGCTCGGTAATCCGGCCGGCCGCGTTCTGTGGTGTGGTTGGTTTCAAACCGAGCTTTGGCCTGATTCCACGCAACGGGGTTTTGCGCACTTCGCGACGCTTGGATACGGTCGGCACTTTTGCCCGTACGGTCGAGGACGCCGGGTTGCTGGCCGATGTCCTCGCCGGGCATGATCCGGTCGACCTCGACACCATCCCCGCCGCCGCACCGCGGATTCTCGACACCTTGCTAGCCGATCCGCCGGTGGCCCCGCAGCTGGCGTTCGTCAAGACTTCAGCCTGGACGGAGATCGACGCCGACTGTGCCGAGGGTTTCGGCGAACTGACCGAGACCCTGGGCGATCGTTGTGACGAGGTCGAACTGCCGGGCATCTTCGCTGAGGGAGCTACGGCGCATCGCCGTATCATGCTCGCCGAAATTGCGCACAATCTGCGCCACTACCGCGCACGGGGGGCTGAGCGGCTCGCCGGGGAGACCCTTGCCGCCATCGAAGACGGTCGCCTGGTCACGGCTACCGAGTATCTCGCCGCGTTGGACTGGCGGGAAACCTTGTATGCGGGCCTCGAAGCGATATTCGAGCGCTACGACGCGATCGTTACACCATCCGCTCCGGGCGAAGCCCCAATGGGGCTGGAAAACACTGGCAGCGCAGTATTCAACGTGCTCTGGTCGTTGTTGGGTGTGCCAACGGTTTCGCTGCCCTTGCTGACGGGCGCGAATGGCCTGCCCGTCGGGGTGCAGTTGGTGGGTCGACGCGACAATGACGGACGCTTGCTGCGTACCGCGCGTTGGCTGGTCGATACACTCGCGGCCGTTGACTGAATGAAGCGACTCTTTGCGGGAGAGAGGTGATAGCGAATGATAGACAAGATTATGGCGGTAGCCGCACTTTTGACCATGATCGCCTCTGTCGGCGTAGTGGCATTTTTCGTTCCGGACCTGGACCTGATCGTGGTGATCGCATTCGTCTCCGCCCTTGCGGCCTACGACTTCTGGCTCTTACTGCGTGCCAAGCACAACAACCATCAATAAATCTCCAAACGGAGAGTTCGGGAAATCAACGTGTTTTCTCGATGGGTTAAGTCAACTTATCGAACCGGTTCGATAAGGTTTCAAGTAAACGCCTTCAAACCCCGGCGTCGACAATTGCGGTGCGTTCCCGCTTTCGTCGATTGAAAGCTTCAGTCAACGAGGGATCACCTTCCGTGTACCAGCGTTGCCGTTGCACCTCTTGAAAAAGGGTTGCCGCCACGCGCTGCGTCCTGGCCCATCCGGGAGACTCCGAAGGGCGAGTCGCCCGCCGGCCAGTTACTGCGTTGCACTCCTGTGAACTGCCGATGGCTAGTTCCGCTGTTGTGCGCCTTGAAACTGGCCGGCGGGCGACTTGCTGATGACAGCTATAACCAAGCTATTTGTTTTCGCGATTGTCGATCAGATTGTCCACCACTGCCGGGTCGGCCAGCGTTGAGGTGTCGCCAAGGGATTCGAGTTCGTTGGCGGCGATCTTGCGCAGGATGCGGCGCATTATCTTGCCTGAACGCGTCTTTGGCAGGCCAGGGGCCCATTGCAGCAGGTTGACCTTGGCGATCGGTCCGATTTCGGTCCTGACCAGTTTGACCAGTTCGTTTTTCAGCTCGTCCGTGCCTTCTTCGCCGGCCATCAGCGTAACGTAGGCGTAGATGCCTTGCCCCGTCAGATCGTGCGGATAGCCCACCACGGCAGCTTCGGCGACCTTCGGATGCAGTACCAGTGCAGATTCGATTTCCGCCGTACCCAGGCGGTGACCCGAGACATTCAGTACATCGTCGACCCGGCCGGTGATCCAGTAATAACCGTCTTCGTCGCGGCGGGCGCCGTCACCGGTGAAGTAGTAGCCCTTGAACATGGCGAAGTAGGCTTCGTAGAACCGCTGATGATCGCCGTACAGGGTACGCATCATCGAAGGCCACGGGTATTTGATGGCGAGGTTGCCGGCAGCCGGGTTGCCCGCGATTTCGTTACCCTGGTCGTCCAGCAGGACAGGCTGCACCCCGAAAAACGGGACCGTCGCGGAACCGGGTTTCAAGGCCGTGGCGCCGGGCAGGGGGGTCAGCATGTGGGCGCCGGTCTCGGTTTGCCACCAGGTGTCGACGATCGGGCAGCGCTCTCTGCCGACTGCTCGATGGTACCACTCCCAGGCCTCGGGGTTGATCGGTTCGCCGACGGTGCCGAGCAGGCGCAATGAACTGAGCTTGGCCTTGGCGACGAACTCTTCGCCCGCTCCCATGAGCATGCGGATGGCAGTTGGCGCCGTGTAGAAGGTCGCGACGTTATGCTTGTCGCAGACCTGCCAGAAACGTCCGGCATCCGGATAGGTTGGGATGCCCTCGAACATCAGACTGGTCGCACCGTTGGCCAACGGGCCGTAGACGATGTAGCTGTGGCCGGTGACCCAGCCGACGTCTGCGGTACACCAATACACCTCGCCGTCTTTGTAGTCGAACACCGTCTTGTGGGTCATCGCGGCCTGCAGCAGATACCCACCGGTGGTATGCAAGACACCCTTTGGCTTGCCGGTAGATCCGGACGTATAAAGTACGAACAGGGGGTCTTCAGCATCCATCTCTTCGGGCGTGCAATCGACCGATGCGTCGGCCATCGCTTCGTGATACCAGACATCGCGGGTGTCGTTCCAATCGACGGGGTCGCCGCCACGCTGAACCACCATGCAGGTGTGCACGTTGGGGCATTGCTGCACGGCTTTATCGGCATTAGCCTTGAGTGGAACCTTCTTGCCGCCGCGCATCGATTGGTCAGCGGTAATGACCACCTGGCAGTCGGCGTCGAGAATCCGGTCACGCAGCGCGTCCGGCGAGAATCCGCCAAACACGATGGAGTGAACCGCGCCGATGCGGGTACAGGCCAGCATGGCGACCGCGGCCTCGGGGATCATGGGGAGGTAAAGCGATACCCGGTCGCCTTTCTTCACGCCGCGTGACTTAAGCACATTGGCGAACTTGCAGACCTCTTCATGCAATTCGCGATACGTGATCTTGCGGTCTTCGTTGGGATCGTCGCCCTCCCACAGGATGGCAACCTGGTCTCCGCGGGTATCCAGGTGACGGTCGAGGCAATTGTAAGAGACATTCAGTTTTCCGCCATCGAACCATTTGATGTGAACGTCCTCACCGAAGCTCCAGTCCAGCGTCTTGCTCCATTTCTTGGACCACGTGAGATAGTTTTCGGCCTGCTCGGCCCAAAAACCTTCAGGGTCTTCCACGGAGCGTTTGTACATCTGCGCATATTGGTCGGCATTGACATTGGCCTGAGCGGCGAAGTCCGCCGGTACTTCATAGACCTTTACATCGGACATTGGTCTCTCCTCATTGTTTTTCGCTGACTGCTGACAGCGATTCCGGTGGTTACGATTTCGATGCTAGTTGCTAGACTCAAGGCTCATCGTTGTTTTTTTCTCGACGGCATGGCAATGCCATCCTCCATAAACGGGTTATCCGGCTAGTTAAGAAACGGTCGCAGGCGGCAATTCGAAGCCGGCGCCGTCTCGGCCGCGATGGCGAGAAACAGTTCCGCCGTCGCGAGGGCATCACTCAATGCATTGTGCGCCTTGTACCGCGGCAGATTGTAGCGCGGCCGAAGATTGAATAGACGCAAATCCCCGGTTTGTACAGTGTGATTTCGCAGTTCGAGTGCCCTTGCGGCAAGCGCCAGTGTATCGATGGTCGGTACTACGAACGGTGCGCCATACAGTCTGCGGCAGGCGGCGTTCAGGAAATTTTGCTCGATGTTTTTGTAATGCACGAGCATGACGCGTCCGGCCAGGCGCTTGAGTATTTCCGGGAGTACCTCTTCGATGGGCTTGCCACCGGCTGCCTTGTCATCGGTGATCGCGTGAATCACGACGGATTCTTCCGAGATTGCGTGGTCGACGCTGATCAATTGATGCCATGCCGTTTCCAGCTGGATCACCATGTGATTGATGTTGACCAGTCCAACGCTCAAGATACTGTCTTTGCGCGGATTCAGCCCGGTTGTTTCCAGGTCCAGGGAAACGACTTCCACGTCGCGGCACAAATCCTTGCCGCTGGGGAACGGCGTCGCGAGAAAATCCTGCAGTGGGCCTGACGCTTTCGCTAACGCGCGGCGCCTGGAAAAATTCTTGCCGAGGATTTGCTCTAGCATCATCTACCCGAATCTACCGGCCTGATAGCGAGTCGACAAGGCTTCCTGCATGGTTTGAATCACCCGAAACGCATCTTTCAGGTGTTCGCGTTCCAGTTCGGAGAGCGAACTGGGGGGCAGGTAGTTGTCCGCCGGCTGATCGTCGCCGATTTGCTTCGCCTGGTGCCGGATACGTAAAGAGGCGATGAATTCGAGCGCATCCTCGAGGTTTTCGGCCATGTCCCGACTCATGGCACCGGCATCGGCGGCGGCGCGCAGACGCTCGGTGGTATTCACGGGCTCAAGCCCTTCGGACAAGGCATATACACGCGCGATATCGGTAATCGGTACGATCCCACGATGCTTGATGTCAAAGGTGTCGTCGTGTTCACCGTCGCGGATCAGTACGAGTTGCCGAAAGAACCCAAGCGGCGGACGATGGTGCAGGGCGTTGGCGGCGATATATGCGATGAATATCCGGTTTTGTTGAGTTTTGGCCAGCACTGCACGATGCAGGTCGAGATACAGGCTGCCGTCACCATCGACCAGCCGCAGGTCGAAAAAGATGCTGGATAGCATCAGTGACATGGGGTCGGGTTTGCCGATCCATTCGTCGAAATATTGGGTCCACACACGCAGCGGTTGGCGCCATTTCGGATTGCTCGCCATGGCGTCGCCCGGACAATAAACGAAACCGCAGCTGTTGAGGCCGTCGGTGACAAAGGTCGCCAGCGCCTTGAAGTATTCATCATGCTCCGGTTTCATTTCATCAGAAATGATCATGGCATTGTCCTGGTCGGAGTGCGACGTCTGTTCGAGCCGCGCTTGCGACCCGCCGGCCAGCCAGGCAAAAGGGACTGGGGGCGGGCCCAGGTCGGTCACGGCCATTTCGATCAGGCGCTTGGTCAACGAATCCGTGATGCAGGCGACGGCTTCTCCGATATGCAGCGCCGTGGCGCTCGAGTTGGCCAGTTGTCGTTGTAACTCCGGAATCCGCGCCGACGCCTTGGCCAGGTCTTTGACGCTCTTGGCCTTACGGATATCGGTGGCGATAAACGCGGAGTTGGTACTGTGATGGCGGGCCAGGTCCGTGGCCGTCAACATGCCCACGAGTTGCCCTCCCTCCATCACGGGCAGGTGATGAACGTGCATCCGTGTCATGGTCATCAAGGCCTGGATCATGAGCGCGTTCTTTTGAATGGTTTCGATATTCGTCGTCATGATGCTGCGCGTCGGCTTCTCGACCGACAGGCCGAGTGCGACGCATCGCTTGCGTAAATCCCGATCGGTGATCAATCCCGCCAGGTCATTACCGGACATGACCAATACGGATGATACGTTGTGTTCGGACATCAACTGCGCAGCTTCCTGGATGGTCTGATCTTCGCTGACCGTGATCGGTGCCCGTTTGATGAGATCTTTGACTTCCAGGGTCATATAGGAAATGTCCGTGGTGACGGTTTCCTTGACCTTGGTGACGGCGTGCTTCAAACGTTCCCTGATGGATTGGCTGAAGTGCTTGTTGAACGCTTCGTGTTGTTTGCAGAGACGCTTCACGGTGTCGCAGGGCACGAGATAGAAAAGTGCGTCTTCCGCGGTTTTGCCCTTGCAACCGCGCGACAGGTCCAGCAACTGACAAGGTGTGGTAAACATGTCGCCCTCACCCAGTTTCTCGCAAAGCTCGTCTTTTTCATCGCGCAGTTCCACGGCACCGCTGCGCACGATGTACAAGTAGCTGTCGTTTGCGTCTGCAGGCGGGAAAGCGCTGTCGCGGCGCAGGTAACGGATGGAAAGCTCTTTCGGCAGTTCGTCCAGAACTTCACTTGAAAGTGTGTTGAAAGGAGAGCGTTGCTCCAAGAATTCACGAATCTCGATGAGTTCGATTTCCACCGTTTGTAATCCTGGTATTTGAAAAGGCTATGCTAACCCGGCGCCGTCCGGGCCAGTCCTATCTGAGTCAGCAAAGGCGTAGCTGAAAACCGGAATTCGCAATTATTGTGCAGCAAACAGGGTTTTCGGATACGTCTTGGGCAGGTGCAGCGTTGGCTTACGGCGATGTTCATCCGGCACGCGCCGAAACTCGGTTGCAGGCAGGTAGCTGAAAAAAAGGCCCCACACAAGGTGGGGCCTTCAACCTCAGTTACAGCGGCCTAGTGATCGACCGCCGTCCCCGCACCTTTGGGTACGCGGATGTCTTCCACCAGGTGCTGGATGTGCTCCGGAGGCGGCGCGGTGATACGCGAAACCGCGTACGCCACGATGAAGTTCACCAAGGCGCCGATGGCGCCGAAGGCGTTCGGCGAAATGCCGAAGAACCAGTCAGGACCCAGGTCGCCCAGGAATTCGGTACCCGGAATGAACATGATGCCCTTGTGCTGGAACACGTACAACTGGGTGACGCCGATACCGGCGAGCATGCCCCAGATGGCACCGGCGCGGTTCATGCGCTTGTCGAAGATGCCCATCATCAGGACCGGGAAGATCGACGAGGCGGCCAGACCGAACGCGATGGCCACGGTGCCCGCCGCGAAATCCGGCGGGTGCAGGCCGAAATAACCGGCCATGGCGATGGCCGCCGCCATGGCGATACGTCCGGCCATCAGCTCAGCCTTTTCCGAGATGTTCGGATTGATGACGCCCTTGATCATGTCGTGCGAGATCGAGGAGGCGATGGCCAGCAGCAGGCCGGCCGCGGTCGACAGTGCGGCCGCCAGACCGCCGGCGACCACCAGCGCGATGACCCAGTCGGGCAGTCGGGCGATTTCCGGGTTGGCCAGCACCATGATGTCACGGTCGACGTTGGTCATCTCGTTGCCTTTCCAGCCGTAACCCTCGGCCTTGGCGGCGAACTCGGGGTTCGCGTCGTTGTAGTACTGGATACGACCGTCGCCGTTCTTGTCTTCCCACTGCAGGAGCCCCGTTTTCTGCCAGTTCGTCATCCACTGCGGGACCTTGGAGATCTCGATGTTACCCGTGGGTGAACCGACTTCACCGATCTGGATGGTGTTCATCAGATTGAGACGGGCCATGGCACCGACGGCCGGTGCGGTGGTGTACAGAATCGAGATAAAGACCAGCGCCCAGCCGGCCGACGAACGCGCATCCTTGACTCGGGGTACGGTAAAGAAACGGATGATGACGTGGGGCAGACCGGCGGTACCGATCATCAGCGAGACGGTGTACACGAACATGTTGAGCTTACTGCCCATGACCTGTGTCGTATACTGGTTGAAGCCGAGGTCGGTGACCACCTGATCCAGGCGGTCCAGCATGAAGCTGCCCGTGGCGGGACCTTGAATCATGCTGCCGCCGAGGCCGAGTTGCGGGACGGGGTTGCCGGTCAGGTTCAGCGAGATGAAGATCGCCGGGACGGTGTAGGCGAAGATGAGCACGCAGTACTGAGCGATCTGCGTGTAGGTGATGCCCTTCATGCCACCCATGACGGCGTATATGAAGACGATACCCATGCCGATGTAAAGGCCCGCTTCGTACGACATCTCGAGAAAGCGCGAAAACGCCACCCCGATGCCCTTCATCTGCCCGATAACATAGGTCACCGAAGCCAGAATCAAACAGGCCACGGCGACAATCCGCGCGGTCTTCGAGTAGAAGCGGTCGCCGATGAACTCGGGCACCGTAAATTTGCCGAATTTACGCAGGTAGGGGGCAAGCAGCATGGCCAGCAGCACGTAACCGCCGGTCCAGCCCATCAGGAAGACCGAGGCGCCGTAGCCGTTGTAAGCAATGAGGCCCGCCATCGAAATGAACGATGCCGCGGACATCCAGTCGGCCGCCGTGGCCATGCCGTTGGCAACCGGGTGTACGCCGCGACCCGCGGCGTAGAATTCGCCAGTCGTGGCGGCGCGCGCCCAGAAGGCGATGCCGATGTAGAGCACGAAGGTCGCGCCGACAACGACGTAAGTTAATGTTTTCAGATCCATGTAGTTCGTCCCCCTCAGTCTTCGTGTACATCGAACTGGCGGTCAAGCGAGTTCATGCGCAGGGTGTAGATCAAGATCAACAGGACGAAGACGTACATAGACCCTTGCTGGGCAAACCAGAACCCCAGTTTGTAGCCGCCGATCTGGATGGCATTCAGCGGCTCAACCAGGATGATCCCGAAAAGGTACGAGACCACGAACCAGATGACCAGCAGAGTGGCCATGAGGCGCAAATTCGCCTTCCAGTACTCTTGTGCTGATTTATTCATAAAGTAATCACTCCGCGGTTGCGATGTGGGTTGAAGGAGCGGGGTTGAGTGCCAAGCGGCTTTATCCTGTTGTTCTATACGGTCCTCTGGCGCGCGCCCGAACCGTTTACCCGCTGTTGTTATATTGCCCGTTTACGGTCGGGCTTCCGCCTGTGAGAGTGTGGTTGTTGACGGCTCGGAAGTCAATTGATTACAACGGCTTATATTGGGCGCTCAAGCACGTGTTACGATGCCAGATGTGGCCCTTGGTAACACTTGTGTATACATAGTGTTACCTAACGGAACACTGTTGTTTCCTTAGGTAAGAGGTTCAAAAAAGCCGAATTACGTCGTTGCGCGGCTTGCGAACACTGCGCAAGCCGCGTCAATCGATCAATTCTTGGGTTTACGGACGCGCGGTATGCCGAAGCGTTGGCGACGTTCCCAGAGTGCCTTGCGGCTGATGCCCAGATGTTGCGCCAGCTCGGTCTCGGTCATGTGCTCCTGGTGTTCCAGAACGAAACGCCTGAAATATTCTTCCAGTGAGAGTTTGTCGCTAAGGTCGGGCGGCGTCTCGCCGGACGCCGTTACGCGATGGTCGATCGCCAGCAACTCGGGCGTAATCACGTCGTTCTCGCACAGAATGACCGCGCGCTCCATGGTGTTTTCCAACTCGCGCACGTTCCCCGGCCAATGGTAGCGGCGTATGGCTTCCAGGGTATCGCGGGCCAGTTGCATCGGCTGGCGGTTGAGTTGTCGGCGGGCCTTTTCCAACAGGAAAAGCGCGAGTTCGATGACGTCGTCGCCGCGCTCGCGCAGGGGTGGCAGGGTCATCTCCACGACCCGCAGACGGAAGTAGAGGTCGCTGCGAAACGCGCCCTGTTGGATCAGTTGGCGGATATCCCGATGGGTCGCCGCGACAATGCGCACGTCCAACGGGCTGCCGCCGTGGAGGGTGGTTTCGCGGAACTCGCCGCCCTGCAGCACTCGCAGCAACCGCGCCTGGGCGGCGGTAGGCAGCTCTCCGACCTCATCCAGGAACAAGGTGCCACCGGCGGCCTTGTCCATCAGGCTGCTGCGGGTGCGTTCTCCTCCCTGGTCGTAACCGAACAGCTCGGTTTCGATAAGATGCTCGGGCACGGCGGCGCAATTGAACGCGACGAAGGGGGCGTGGTTGCGTTTGCTCTTTTCGTGCAGGGCACGCGCGACCAACTCCTTGCCGGTTCCGGACTCGCCCAGCACGAGCACCGTCGCGTCGGTCGGCGCCACTTTGTCGATACGCGCGCAGACTTCGCGCATCGCCGGGCATCTACCGACCATTCCGGCGACTGGGTAGGACTGTTCGACATCCGCCTTCAGCGCGTGGCGTTGGCGGTCGCTTTGTCCCTGGCGCAGGACCCGGTCCACGAGGATGACGAGCTCGTCATGGTCGAACGGCTTGGCAATGTAGTCGACCGCCCCGAGCTTCATGGCTTCCACCGCCGAGGACACGCTCGCGTAACTGGTCATGATGATGACAGGGGTGTCTTTCGTATGCGCCAGGATCTCGGTGCCCGGCACGCCCGGCAGGCGGATGTCGCTCAGGACCAGATGAAAGTCGGCCAGGTTGAGGGTCAACGCCGACTCGACCGAATCGGCTTCCGCGGTCTGGTGGCCGTGGCGTTCCAGCAGCCGTCGCAGCGCCGAGCGAATGATCTCTTCGTCTTCGATAATCAATATGCGGCTCATCGTTTCAGGCGGCGTCCTTTTGTGGCGGCAGCGTGATCACTACGCGCGTTCCCACACCGGTTTGGGAGTCGATGCGAATCGTGCCTTCGTGTTCTTCGATTATGCGATACACGAGGGACAATCCAAGGCCGGTTCCATCCCCTGTCGGCTTGGTCGTATAAAACGGTTCGAAAACGGTTTCCTGCATCTCTTCGGGAATGCCTTCGCCTTGATCCGCAACCTCGATCACGACCTCGCCACGGTCGGTACGCGCGATCAGTTCTACCCGTCCGCCGGCCCGTGACGCGTCGCGGGCGTTGGTCAACAGATTGACCAGCACCTGGGTCAGCTGCTGTCGATCGCCCGTCAGCACGATATCCGGCGAGCAGCTGGCTTCGAAAGCGACGGCCTGTCCCTTGCGGGTGAGCTCCACCAGACGAATAGCTTCCTTGAACGAGTCGCTCAGGGCGAAAGTTTCGCGCCGTTTCAGGTGCTGGCTGCCCCGACTGAAACCGGTCAGGGTTTGCAGAATGCCGGTGATGCGCTTGGTTTGCTCGATAATGTCTTCGATACTCTGCCGTACAACGTCTTCGTTGGTTTCGTAGCGGAGATTTTGCGCGATGGATGCGATCCCGGTGACCGGGTTGCCGATCTCGTGTGCGACGCCCGCCGCCAGGCGCCCGATCGACGCCAGGCGGTCGTTATGGGCCAGTTCTGCCTCGAGGTTTTCCAGATCGGTGATGTTTTCGATCAGCATGACCAGGCCCGGCTTGCCCATTGAGCTGCGCGTGAATCCCGGGTCGGCGTAGGCGGCCTTGTGCAGGTTGAACCAATGCGGCTTGCCGGCTATCGCCAGTTCCATGCGGTACATATGGTCATCGGACGCACGCGCGAAACCCGCTAACAGATTACCCCAGGGATCGGCCAAGAACTCCAGGCGCACGCCGGCGGCGGCGCGCGAGTCGATATGACTCAGGTTTTCCATGGCGCTGTTCCACATCACCACATTGCCGTTGTCGTCGGTGGCGCATACCGCCAACGGCAGATCTTGCAGAATCTGTCTTTGCAGCCGCCGCAGGTTGTCGAGTTCGGCGGTGAGACCTTGCAACTGGGTGCGTGATTTTTCCAACCGTTCTTCGACATGCCGCATCGAGTCGGCGAGCGCGGTTTGCGCCTGGTCGTCCAGGCGCAGTCGGTGATCGATAATCATGTGCGCCATCTGCGGGCCGATCAGGCCCGACAGATTTCTTTCGATGCGTTCGCGCAGTCGACGCAGTTCCGAAGATCGTGTTTCTCGCTCGCTCATTTTCAGGTCGCGCAGCGCCTGCGCGACCTCGCGGTCGGCGGTCTCCCTCCCCAGCGTCTTGCCGAGACGTTCGCGGAACTGCGTGGCCGAGGTCAGCGCCACGACGCCGCCCAACGGCAGGAAGGTTTCTGAGCAGCAGGCGTAAGCGGCCTCCCGCTCGTTCGGCGATTGACGTGTCAACAGGGTTACGATCACGAACAACAAGCTGTTGATCAGGAGCGAGAAGAAGGTCGCGAACTCCCATTGGTCCAGGCCGGCACTGGCCTGCAAGGCGATGATGTCGAAATCCATGCGAATCATCCCCGAGTCTTGAAACAAGGGCAAGATGAGCGTCATGAACCAGATCACGATGCCGCCTAACAGCCCCCAGGTGAAGCCGGCCCGCGTCGCGCGCCGCCAGTAGAGCAGCCCGATGATACCGGGGACGAACTGCGCCACCGCCACGAAGGAGATCAACCCCAGTTGCACCAGACCCTGGTTATGCTCCAACGCGGCGTAGAAGCCGTATCCCGCTGAAATGATGACCGCGATCAACACGCGTCTGCCGAACAGCAGCCAGCGGTAGAGGTTTATTTCCGGAGCCGGGTAGTTGGCCGGCAGCAAGAGGTTGTTCAAGCTCATGGAGGATAGCGCTAGCGTGGTCACGATAACCATGGCGCTGGCAGCGGACAGGCCCCCGATAAACGCGAGCATCGGCAACCAGCTCGGTCCGGTTGCAAGGCTGATTCCGAGCGGGTAGTAATCCGCCGGAATCGCGAGTTGCAGCGACTGTCCGCCCCACAGTACGACCGGTATGAGCAGGTTAATGACCAGCAAAAACAGCGGCAACGCCCACGACGCGACGTTCAGATGGCGCGGTTCAAAGTTTTCCGTGAAGATCATATGAAACTGCCGTGGCAGCAGGAAGGCCGCCGCAAAGGCCAGGAACAGCAGGGTGGTCCAGGGGCCTTCCTTGACCGGTTCGTACAAGGCACGGGTTGCTTCGGGGTGAGCACGCAACCACTGTTCGAGTTCGCCGAATCCGCCGAACACGCCGAACAGCGCAGCCAGGCCGATCGCGACCATGGCGACCAGCTTGACGATGGATTCAAAGGCGATCGCCAAAACCAGGCCGCGGTGTTTGTCGCGTGGCGATATGTGACGCGCGCCGAACAGAATCGCAAACAAGGTCAGCACCACGCAAAACCCGAGCGCGATCACGTTGCTCGGAACTTCGTCGGTCAACACCCGCATGGACTCGGTGACCGCCCTGATCTGCAGGGCGATGTAGGGCAGGGTGCCGAGCAACATGAAGATCGTGACCAGGATGCCCGCCAGCTGGCTGCGATAACGAAACGCGAACAGATCGGCGAGCGAAGTCAGCTGATATTCGCGCGTCAGTCGCAGTATCGGCGCCAGCAACACGGGACTGAGAATGAATGCCAGCGTGACGCCGAGATACACGGTAATGAAGAGAAATCCATTGCTTTGCGCGAATCCGACCGATCCGTAAAAGCTCCAGGATGTCGCGTATACGCCCAGCGACAGGGTATACACCCAGGGGTTGTTGACCCACTTTTCGGGAATCGAGCCGCGATCGGCAAAATGGGCGATCAGGAACAGTACGATCAGATAACCGACACCCGCGATCGAAAGAGTGGCGAGATCAAACCCCATGACGGGAATGGCGCAGGTGGATCAAGCCCGCCAGAACGATAATGATCAACCACAGCAGATACGGCAGGTACCAGGGGTTGTCCGCCGACACCCACCAGTCGATCAAGGGCGATCCAAAGAATAAAATTCCCAACAAAGCGATCAAAACCGACGAGTCGCGCAGGTCATTGGTCGGTTCGTTGTGCATGGGTGGAAGACTAGCATCCGTTACAATTGGTAACAATCAGTGAATGTCCTAAGCCCTGGGCGGTCCCGATTCGGCCTAGCGGGTTGCGCGTCACGGGTGCGGGACGCCGCGCGCCGCCGGTGTAAAATCCCGGAGCGTTCAGACAGACTAAACTGTTGGCGGAACTTAGTCGGTGGAAGGTTTCCCAAGCTCTTCCGTCGGATACAAAATTCCACGCACTGGGAGGTGTCATGAATCCCGAAAAGGTCATTTTCGGTTTTTTTATTGTGCTCGCGCTGACCTTGAATTTCGGCTTTTTCGTCGGCGTGGTCGACGACCCGGCGCACCATGACGGCTATGAGTTTTTTGCCGTGCTGGTGGTGAACCTGATCGCCACGGTACTGAAGTTTGGCGACCGCAGTCAGCTCGGGGCGGTGTTGCTGGCCACCAGTCTGGTGGCCATGTTGCAGTTGATCGCCGCGGCGTTGATCTGGGCGATCGCAGTGCACGTCACCGAGGTGGGCCTCACGCCCAAGGTCACCGCGAGCATCGTCTCGATCAGCGGCGGCGCCATGCTGGCCAACGTCATTTCAGTGATACTGCTGATCATCGAGACCGTGATGTTGCGGCGCTGACCGGCAACTTATAGGCAATCGCACGGTGGAGAATATCGTCTTTCTCATCCTCAGGCGGATGCGTCGGCCGTTGTTGACGCTGATTACCGCCTATGCCGTTACCGTTCTTGGCCTGACCTTGATTCCGGGACGCGACCCGACCGGCGCCGTCTGGTACATGGATTTCTTCCATGCCTTTTACGTCATCAGCTACGTGTCCACCACCATTGGCTTTGGTGAAGTGCCGTATGACTTCACGGATGGTCAACGCATGTGGGTCATTTTTTCGATCTACGCGACGGTCATTTCGTGGTTGTACGCGATTGGCACCATACTCTCGCTGCTGCAGGACAAGACCTTTCAGCAAGCCATTGAAGAACGGCAATTTGCACACCGCATACGTTCACAACGCGAACCTTTTTACCTGGTTTGCGGTTACGGGGAGACCGGTTCGGCGCTGGTGCGCGCCTTGACCAATCGACATCAGCATGCCGTGGTGATCGATAGCGACGAACAGCGCACCAGCGTCATTCAATTGCAGAACCTGCGCGTGTATGTTCCCGCGTTACACGGCGATGCGCGGCACCCCGCTCACCTGCAGGCTGCTGGTTTGGTGCATCGTGCCTGCGCGGGTGTGGTTGCGTTGACCAACGACAACGACGCAAACCTCAAGGTGGCGATCACCGCCAAGCTCCTGCACCCGAGTATCAGCGTAATCTGCCGCGCGGATTCACACGATATCGAAGCGAACATGGCGTCGTTCGGCACTGATTACATCATCGATCCGTTCGATACCTTCGCTACTCACCTGGCGACGGCCATGCAGTCACCGTGCCTGTACCTGCTGCACCGCTGGTTGACCGAAGAAGAAGACGTCCGCCTGGCCGAGCCGATTTACCCGCCGCAGGACGGCCATTGGATCATTTGCGGCTACGGTCGTTTTGGCAAGGCGGTCTATCAGCGCTTGAGGCGACTGGGAATCAAGACCGTGGTCGTCGAGGCCCGTCCCGACCAGACCGGAGAACCGGCTGAGGGCATTGTCGTCGGACGCGGGACCGAAGCCGACACGCTGCTGTCGGCGGGCGTCGACCGCGCGGTGGGTCTGGTCGCGGGGACGGACGACGATGCGAACAATCTCTCCGTCGTGATGACCGCACGTGACCTCAACCGGAAACTATTCGCGATCGTGCGCCAGAACAACAAGGAAAATCAGCGCATCGTCCACGCCGTCGGCGCCGATATGGTGATGCACCCCAGCGCAATCATCGCGGACAAGATCCGAGTGTTGCTGGCGATGCCGTTGCTGCATGAGTTCATGACTATGGCGCAGTACAAGGACGACACCTGGGCCTGCCAGATCATTGCCCGTGTGTCGGCGATTACGCGGCGGCGTGTGCCCTCGGTGCGGAGTGTTCTGGTCGATGTTGAGGAGGCGTGCGCACTGAAGAATGCGCTGTTGGCCGGCCAGGCTATCACCCTGGGTGACCTGCTGCGCGATCCGTGGAGCAGGGACCGTCCTCTGCGGTGCGTAGTGCTGCTGCTGGACCGTGAAGGCGAGCGTCACCTGGTGCCCGCCGACGATTTGCTGCTTGCAGCCGGGGATCGCTTGCTGCTGTGCGGGGAACGCGCGGCCTTCACTCGCTTGGACTGGTCCCTGTGTCACGCACACACCCTCGAGTACGTGGTCACGGGCGAGAATCATCCTGAAGGATGGGTGTGGCGCAAGCTGCGCGAATGGGTGAGCACGCGGGGGTGATACCTGCGCGCTCGTAATTCCGCTAAGATGGCGCGGTCGCCTGGCGCGGGAAGCGATCTACCTGACCGAAAGTGAGGATAAGTGCGGCACTTTCTCTATCGAACAATAGTGAGGAACTCTATCCCATGAAGCGCTTTACTGTCTATGTCACGCTGGCTTTGCTGATGGCCGCGAATCCGCTCTGGGCGGCGGAAAAGAAACATATCTCGACCCCCGCGTTCGACAAGGCCATCGCGCAGCAGATGGTGCAGCACAGTATTCAGAAGTTCGAAATCGCCGAAGACGTCAGTGTCGACGATGCGATTGCCTCGATGCAGCTGCGCGCGAATATGCGCAACTTCAAGATGGTTGCCGATCTCCCGCTGTCCGAGCAGGTCAAATCGATGGGGCAGGACGCCAACTACATGCGCATCCTGGCGTTCTGCGATGCGCTGATCGCCAAGAAAATGGTCGAGTACGACATTATATTTGCAGGATTTTTACCCTGTCGTATCGCGGTCCTCGAGGATAGCCAGGGCAAAGGCTGGATTGTGACCATGAACATGGACATGATGCTGCATGCCGTCGATCTGCCCGCTGAACTGCAACCGCTGGCCAAGCAGGTTCGCGACACGATCTATGAAATCGTTGACGCCGGCGTGAACGGTGACCTCTGACCGCAGCGGTTGATGAGCGTTAGTGAAACGCCGGCTTCAAGCCGGCGTTTGCTTTTGGGTATCAACCCTTTTTAGACGCCGACTCTTGTGCATTGCACCATAGAGTTTGTTCCGGGATGGGCAGGCGAGTTTTATGACGCGGTGCGCGTGTCGACGCGGCCTGCAGTTGCTGGTCGGCACGGTCCGCTTCGGCCGGTGCAGGTTTTTTCCGCCCCGCCTGGTTTGTCGCGTATCCTACTGAGTGATTCGCGTCAATCCCAAGGGCTTACATGTATGCGATACTCGCGAGCCAATTTCGGCTTTGTCCACCTTGGCCAGGATTGCGCACTAAGGCGCCATCGGGTGCAGACATCAGAACAACATCAAGAACGCCCTGCAAATGGCGTTGCTCATTCGGGGTGGAACTGAACAAAGCCTTGCTCTACTTAGAACATCTCTAAAGGAGGATTCCGATGGCACACGTAGTGGTTTTGGGCGCCGGTACAGGGGGTATGCCTTGCGCGTACGAATTGCGCGAAGCACTCGGCAAAGAGCATGAGTTGACGGTTGTCAACGAACGCGACTATTTCCAGTTTGTTCCCTCCAACCCGTGGGTAGCCGTCGGTTGGCGTGACCGGGCCAGCATCACTTTTGATATTCGGCCGCATCTGGAACGCAAAGGCATCAACTTCATCGCCAAGCGCTGCGACAAGATCGACGCGGAGGGTAAAACGCTGCTGCTCGAAGGCGGTGAAAGTGTCGCCTTCGACTACCTGATCATCGCGACCGGACCGCGTCTGGCATTCGAAGAAGTCGAAGGCGCGGGTCCCGAAGCGGGCGGAACCCACTCGGTCTGCACCGTGGACCATGCGGAAAATGCCTACCAGGATTACAAGGATTTTCTGGAAGACCCGGGCCATGTAGTCGTCGGTGCAATGCCCTTCGCGTCCTGCTTCGGGCCCGCCTACGAGTACGCGTTCATCCTCGATGCGGATCTGCGTAAACGCAAATTGCGCGACAAGGTCCCAATGACCTTTGTGACCTCTGAACCCTATATCGGACACTTGGGGTTGGGTGGTGTGGGTGACTCCAAGGGTATGCTGGAGTCCGAAATGCGCAACCACCATATCAAATGGATCACCAACGGCAAGGTCACCAAGGTCGAGCCCGGCAAGATGTACGTGGAGCAGTACGACGACGTGGGTCACAAGGTCAAGGATCACGAGTTGGAGTTCAAGTACTCCATGATGCTGCCCTCCTTCAAAGGCGTGGATGCGGTGGCGCAAGTGGAAGGGCTGTGTAACCCGCGCGGGTTCGTGTTCGTCGATGAATTCCAGCGCAACCCGACCTATCCGTACGTTTTTTCAGCCGGTGTCTGTATCGCCATTCCTCCGGTGGAGGCAACCGCGGTGCCGACCGGCGCGCCAAAGACCGGCTACATGATCGAGTCGATGGTGACGGCCATCGTGCACAATATTGCGCGGGACATAGAAGGTAAGGAACCCGATACCAAGGCGACCTGGAATGCAATCTGTCTGGCGGATATGGGCGATACCGGGGCGGCCTTCGTGGCTCTGCCCCAGATACCGCCCCGAAACGTGGCCTGGTTCAAAAAGGGCAAATGGGTCCACATGGCGAAAATCGCGTTCGAGAAATACTTCATCCGCAAGATGAAAAAAGGAACCTCCGAGCCCGTTTACGAAAAGTACATCTTGAAAATGCTCGGCATCGGCAAGCTCAAGTAAATCGCAACCAGCGATCGTCTGGTCCCGAAACCCGGCGAAAACGCCGGGTTTTTTCTGCCCGATGAGTCGTACATGCTCTTCGGTTATCATGCGCAGTTTCGTCAAAGCCACTCGAGGTCGCCATGTCGACATTTCACGTGAATAGGCATGTAACGGTGCCGGTAATGGTGGGTTCGGTCGTCGTCGGCGGCGATGCTCCGGTCGTGGTGCAGTCCATGACCAATACGGATACCGCGGACGTGGCGGCGACCGTGAGCCAGGTTGCCGATCTGGCGCGTGCCGGGTCCGAGCTGGTGCGGATCACGGTCAACAACGATGCCGCCGCAGCCGCGGTGCCACGCATCCGCGACGCGCTGGACGCGCGAAATGTCGATGTGCCTTTGGTGGGCGACTTCCACTTCAACGGCGCCAAATTGTTGAACGGCCATCGGGCTTGCGCCGAGGCGTTGGCCAAGTACCGGATCAATCCTGGCAACGTCGGCAGCGGTGAGACGCGCGACGCGCAGTTCGCCGACATGATCGAGACCGCCATGCGATTCGGCAAGGCGGTGCGTATCGGGGTCAACTGGGGGTCGTTGGACAAGGGGCTGGTGGCGCGCATGATGGATGAAAATTCATGCCTGTCCGAGCCCCGCGACGCCGATCAGATGACCCGCGAAATCATGGTCGTCTCGGCGCTGGACAGTGCCGCGAAAGCGGAAGCGATCGGCTTGGGGCGCGACCGGATTGTACTGTCCTGCAAGATGAGCCGGGTACAGGATCTGATTGCCGTTTACCGGGACCTGGCGGCACGCAGCGATTACGCGTTGCACCTTGGGCTCACCGAAGCGGGGATGGGTACCAAGGGGGTCGTGGCGTCGGCGGCTGCGCTGTCAGTGTTGCTGCAACAGGGGATCGGCGACACCATTCGCATATCACTCACACCGGAGCCCGGTGGTGACCGCACCCAGGAAGTGCGCGTGGCGCAGGAACTACTGCAATCGATGGGGTTGCGCGCCTTCATGCCCATGGTGATCGCATGTCCGGGCTGCGGTCGTACCACGAGCACCTATTTTCAGCAGCTCGCCCAGGATATACAGGGCTATTTACGCGCCCAGATGCCGGGTTGGCGCTCGCGTTACGCCGGGGTCGAGAATATGGACGTCGCCGTAATGGGTTGTGTGGTCAACGGCCCCGGCGAAAGCAAGCACGCGAACCTTGGCATCAGCTTGCCCGGTACCGGCGAACGCCCGGCAGCGCCGGTGTATGTTGACGGCGAAAAATACACGACGCTCAAAGGCGACGCGATTGCCGATGACTTTAAACGTATCGTTGAAGACTATGTGCAAAAGACCTATGGACCTCGGGTCGCCTGAGCGGATAGGAACAGCGATCGCGGCTCCGGTGGGGTAGCCCAACCGGCACACGACCTCTTTGAATAACCACACGCAACAACCATTGGGAGACACGAATGAAGCACATCACATTGTCAGCATTGTTGGCGGGTCCGCTCCTGGCGCAACCGGCTTTCGTCTTTGCGGATGACGCGATGGTAATTGCGGTAAAACGTATGTCCATGGAAACCGCCATATCCGTCGCCAAAGGCGCGATAGAAGAATGTCGCAAGAAAGGCATTCAGATTGCAGCTACCGTGGTCGACCGCGATGGAACGGTGCAGGTCACGCTGCGCGATACCATCGCGGCTCCCCTGACACTCAATATCAGTCGCCAAAAGGCCTACACCGCGGCCAATTTCAATGCCGTCACTTCGACAATGGCGGATCGCGGCGACACCCCTGTCGGTCGGGTGGACGGTCTGGTGATGTCGGCGGGTGGCGTTCCGATCCAGGTCGGCGGGTCCTTGCTCGGTGCGGTCGGTGTGTCGGGCGCGCCAGCGGGCGAAACCGATGAAGAGTGCGCACAGGCCGGTGTGGCCGCGGTTGCGGACGATTTGGAACTGTCGATGTAAAGGTGCCGGCGCCTTGGGCGGCGGCGTGCGATCGAGACCCGTCAAACGCGGGCCTCCGTGCGCTTCGCCGCGCCAGCGCGTCTGGTGTGCGGTGGAGTATCCGGCAGCGCGTGCGCCCAAGACTCCATTGCGCTGTTGGCGACCGGCATGGGCGCTTCCATAAAGGTCAGGATAAAGGCGTCGTCGGTTTCCGCGACACCTATCGGTCGCGGGCGCACGGCAAGCACCCGAGCGTCGGGGATCGTCAAACCGAAACAGAAGACGATGTTCTTGGCCGCTCTCAGAGCGGGGTGAAACTGACCGTCAGGAAGCGACCTGGTATGCAAAAGGTGATCGAATACCGCGATAAAGGTCGCCGATTCGTGCTCCCCGATGCGCTTCTTCAAGTACGAAATAACGGCATCGACGTCGCCTAACGGGGTTTCGTTTTTATCCACTTTAAGCGTGAATTTTGGATATTTTTCATACAATATCGTTTGCTTCACGGCGCGACTCCTGGTTGGACGCAACATTCGACGGCGCCGGTGGAGAGGTAACATCTGAACCCGGATCAACGCCGAGCCGATGGCGGCCGCGTATCGTTATTTGAAACCAGCAAGGTAGCGTGACGCATTGAAAATGCGCAACTGACCTCAATCGTCTGCTATGTGTCGCAGGTTGGGGATATCGAGAATGAAGCGGTTGGGCCGGGATTCCACCAGCAGACTCTGGCGCTTGAATTCGGCAATGGTGCGGCTGGCCGTCTCGGTGGTCATGCCCAGCATGGCGCCCATGTCTTCTCTGCCGAACAATTCGCATTCGCTGCTCTCCTCGTCGCGTGCCAGTCGCAGCAGCAGGCGCGCAACGCGTTGTTTTGCATTTCCCGTGGAGAGTTCAGTAATCCAGGCGTCGGCTTCCTTAAGCGCCAGTTGCCAGCGTTTGAGCAGCTCCTGATGGAGGCGGCGGTTGCTGGCCGTCAGCGACGCAATCAGGCTGGCCGGCAGGCAGCACACCTCGGTGCGCTGCATCACGACGGCATCGTGCGCGTAGGGTTGGTCCAGTGTGGCTTCGAGCCCGACGATGTCGGTGGTCCGCATCAGGCGTACAATGCGCTGCGCGCCGTCCGGTAAAAACTGGACCAGTTTCACCAGGCCGCTGCGAATGGTGTACAGCTTGCTGCCGTGTTCGCCGGTGCGATACAGGCTTTTGCCGGGCTGCAGAACGAACTGGTTGATCGGCTTGTGGATATTTTCGAAATCGGCTTCGTCCAATCCGGAAAAAAGCACTGATTGCCGCAACGGACAGTTCAGGCAGTCCGCCACGCCGGTCCATGCGTCTTTAAGAGGTACCGTATTCGTCATGGAGACATGATAGCCGCAATGCGCGGATGCATTCACCTGATGCTGACTGTGAAATACTGCCTCGGAGGCTAACCGATTCATCGTAAAAATCAATGCAGGACACCCTGCAGGGACGCGAGGAACGGGAAAACCGCTATCGCGACGGAAAACCGGTCGGAAGCGCGACGACCCCCGTCCGGCGTTGCGTCACGGGTGGGAGACCCGGCGGGTGCCCGAGGGGTGGGCGCTTGTTCCCGGTTGCGGCCACGGCTACGAAATTGGCGAAGGACAAATCGAATATGGCATTGATCTCGCTGCGTAGGATCCATCTTTCCTTCGGCGATCCGCCGCTGTTGGACGGTGTCGATCTGGCCATCGAGCCGGGTGAAAGAGTCTGTCTGCTGGGCCGCAACGGCGAAGGAAAATCGACGCTAATGAAGGTGATAGCCGGTGAAATCGAACCTGACGACGGCGAGCGGGTGTTGACCCAGGGAGTCCGCCTGGCGCGGTTGACCCAGGACGTTCCCGCGGCGATCACGGGCAAGGTGTTCGATGTGGTGGCCGACGGCCTCGGCGGTCTCGCGGAATTGGTCAAAGACTACCACGCCGCCGGTCGGGCGGTTGTGGAACACCCGACGGAACACGCCCTGGAGCGCCTGTCCAAGGCGCAGCATGCCCTCGAAGACGCCGACGGCTGGCAGCTCGAACGGCGCGCGGAGGCGGTCATCTCGCGTATGGCGCTGGATTCCGACGCGGCATTTCCGGCGTTGTCCGGTGGAATGAAGCGACGCGTGCTGTTGGCGCGCGCACTCGCTGCGGCACCGGACCTGCTGATGCTGGACGAGCCGACCAATCATTTGGATATCGACGCGATCAAGTGGCTGGAGGACTTTCTGCTGAGCTGGAACGGGACCCTGGTGTTCGTCACCCACGATCGCGGCCTGCTGCGCCGGCTGGCGACGCGCATCGTCGAACTCGACCGCGGCGGGATCACCAGCTTTCCGGGCGACTACGACAACTATCTGCGCCGCCGAACCGAGATGGACAACGCAGAAGCGCAGGCGCAGGCGCGCTTCGACAAGAAGCTGGCGCAGGAGGAAATCTGGATTCGGCAGGGGATAAAGGCGCGTCGCACCCGTAACGAGGGGCGGGTGCGCCAGTTAAATCAGCTGCGTGAGGAGTCGACGGCCAGGCGCACCCGCCAGGGTGCAGCGCGCATCGAGGTCAACGCCGCCGAACGCTCCGGTAAGATCGTCTGCGAGGCGCAGCACGTTGACTACGGCTGGGGCGGCAAGCTGCTGATTCGTGATTTCAGTACCACGATCCTGCGCGGCGACCGGATCGGGATCATTGGCCCGAACGGCTGCGGCAAATCCACGCTGCTGAAACTGCTGCTGGGTCAGATCGAGCCGGATAGCGGCAAGATAGAAACCGGAACCCATCTCGAGGTGGTGTTCTTCGATCAATTGCGCGCGCAGCTGGATCCAGCAAAAAACGTGCTTGACAACGTCGCCGGCGGCAGCGACAAGGTCGAAATCAACGGTCGAACCAAACACGTCATCAGCTATCTGCAGGATTTCCTGTTTTCGCCGCAACGCTGCCGTCAACCGGTCAGCGCCCTGTCGGGCGGTGAATGCAGCAGGCTGTTGCTGGCCAAGCTATTCACACGACCGGCGAACCTGCTGGTACTCGACGAACCGACCAACGATCTGGATATCGAGACGCTGGAGCTACTCGAGGAACTGCTGCTGGACTTTGACGGCACCCTGCTACTGGTCAGCCACGACCGCGCATTTCTGGACAACGTCGTGACCAGTACGCTGGTGTTCGAGGACGGTGACCGGGTCAATGCCTACGTGGGTGGGTACGAAGACTGGCTGCGGCAGCGGCCGCAGGCCAGCCAGACTAGCGTCGAGTCCGCTGTCCCAAAGGCACCCCGACAACCGCCGCGGACCGCGGCGCAACAAGCCAAGGTCAAGAAACTGACTTACAAGGACAAGCGGGAGCTGGAACAGCTGCCGCAGCTTATAGAGGGACTGGAAGCGGAAATGTCACAGCTTCAGCAGACCCTGGCCGACCCCGATCTCTACAAGGAATCGCCACAACGTGTCGCCGAAGTCAACCATCGGGTGAGCGAGATCGAAAGCGAACTCGAACGGGCGTTCGAACGCTGGGCGGCGCTGGAGGGCTGATACAGGCTGTCAAGCGGCCGCGCGACAAAAACCGGCTTGACGGTACGGCATTGACGGGCAGGCGTGGTTTGTGGTCCAACATACCGTCGTGCTTTCGAGCGGAAACCGTAGCGTGCGACCGAGGCCAGCCGAAGAGGGCCGAGCCCTCTCGGCGAAGGCGTGTTGTACGCGGGTCGGGAGTTGGGTAACCATTCTTGGCGATGCTCCCGACACGGCCGCGTGTGTGGCCTTGCGCCGGCTTCGCGGACCGTCGCTGTACCCGCAGGGCTGGCCGCGATATGAATCCCGGGTGGAATTAATGCCAGGTCGGGCGTGTTCGATACGAACCGCCTGGAACCAATCACTTAGCGAATATTCTAGGTAGGAGAAGAAGGATGAAGGCGATCGAAAAAGTCACGCTTGCTTGTTTCACCGGCTTGGCCCTGTCGTGCGTAGCGGCGACCGCTGGCGCGGCGTGGACACTGGTGCCCGGTCAGTCGCACGTCGTGTACACGTCGATCAAGGTTTTTCCCGACAAACAGGCCAGCGCGGCCGAAAACAACCATTTCGAGTCGCTCAGCGGGGCGGTGTCCGACGACGGCTCCGCAGAAGTGCGGATCGATCTGGCCAGCGTCGCCACCAACGTCGCGATCCGCGACGAACGGATGCGCACGATTGTGTTCGAGACCGAAAACCATCCCGAGGCCATCATCAGCGCACAGGTGCCGCCGTCGGTCATCGGACAGGACGGTGTGCATCAAATCGATCTGAGTATGGTCTTGAGCCTGAAAGGCGTCGCCAAGCCGCTGACCGTGCCTGTGATCGTCAATACCAGTGGCACACGGACGACCGTCACGGCCTTGCAGCCGGTCCTGGTCGCGGCGGACGATTTCGGTCTCGACGGCGGCTTGCTCGAACTGACCAAGCTCGCGGGCCTGATGTATATTCCGACCACGGTCCCGGTGTATTTCAACCTGGTGTTTCAGAAATAGCGAATCCGGCTCGCCCGTCGGCACGCCAGCAACAGCGGACGGGCGGCCGGCAAAGGGTCGATGTCGCGACCTTAGGTGGATGCGGTGTCGGGTGGCATGACCGCCAGCAGCGTCACGTAGCAAAGGCTGCCGACGACCACCAGACCGCTGATGCCGATCTCCATGGCCAACAGCGGAGCAACCACGGCGCTGATCACCGAGGTGCATCCGTTGATCCCCCAAGCCCAAGGAATCAGGTTGCCGGCTTCGTCCGAAATGCGACGCAGGCCGAGAGGAAAGGGCATACCCATCAAGAACGCGAGCGGCGCGAGCACCGTGATCGTGATCAGGCCACGGACGGCCAGAGTCAGGTGCGAAAACTGCAATAGCCACGCATCGAACCCCGCTAGGTACAACAGACTGATTGCGCCTATCCCGGCGACCGCGAGCCTCAGGCGGCGTTGGTCGGTGTGACCGCCGCGGCGCTGGCACCAAAGGCTGCCCAAGCCGGCAAAAACCAGAAATACGGCCAAGACGAAAGCGGTGGCGTATACCGGGTGCCCGAGAAACAGCTGCAGGCGTTGAATCCAGGCGATCTCGACGAACAGAAAGGCGCTCCCGATCAGGCTGAAGTAGACCGCCGTACGCCAGCGCCAGGCGCGGTCTGCGCGGGTCGCGTCCTTCGCGCTGACGAGCCGATTCGCCAGCAGCGGTGCCAGGATCAGTAGAACGCTCGCCATCGTCGCCAACGCCAGCGTAATCACGGCGACCAGGAAGCCTGTATCGATGGCGCTGACGCTGCCTTGAACGCCGCCACGTCGCAGCTGCGCCAGTTCCAACCAGCGGGAAAACCGGTAGGGGTAGGGGCGATCGTCCGTGGCCGGGGTCAAGCGATAGGCGTATGGCCGCTCGTCGTTGTCGATCCGCGCACCGAGCAGGCGGGCGACGCCGTCATGAAAATAAGGTTCGGCAAGGCGCTGATACCGGTTCGCCTCCGCACTCTCCATGTCGGGCAGCCAGACCAGATCGAACGCTCGCTCGCGGGCGAAAGCTCGAACAGCGGTTTGCTGTGCCGCGTTCAGCGGCTGGCGTTTGACGATCAGCGCAAACCGCTGCCAACCGCGGATCATGGCAATGTGCTGCCTCGGTTCGGCGACACCCTTTTGGCGCAACGCGTCGCTGGCGGTCGCGACCAGCCGCAACGCCAGGCGCGGCGGCAACCGGGTCGGACCTTCGATCGCCACGACGCCCTGCGGCGATAATTTTTGCAGGTACAATGTCAGCGCCTGCACCGTCAGGCTGAAGTCCAGTTGCTGCGAGTTCAGTCCGGCTTTGTCGTGGTTCGCCGGCACTGAAATCAGATCGAATCCCTTGGCTGATCGGGCCAGGAAGCTTCTCGGTTCCACGGTATGCCAGTCAACCCGGTTGGTCAGGCAAAGATCGCCGACGAAATCGGCGTAGGTATCGCAGGCCAGCTCGGCAAAGACGGGATTGGTTTCCACGGCGTCAATATGTGCGGCCTGATGCAGCAGCGCCTGCAAGACGGCCATGCCGCTGCCGGCATTGAGTATCACGACCCGGGGCCGGTCGAGAATAGAATAGGGCAAAGCGGAAGTGAGGTCGCGCAACACCGCCGGCGGGTCGCCGGATGCACTGCGCAATAATCCACCGGCGGCGTCGCCATCCACGAACACGGCGAGTTGTTCGGGCGGCATATTGCGCGCCAGCAGACTCAGCCCTGGGGCGCTGCGCAGCGGGACCTGCTCGTTGCGCACCACGGTGACCACGCCGGTGGCACCCGTAAGCAGGTGATCGATCTGGGCGCCTTGCACCGCCAGCGACCGGGCAATGTCCTTATAAGCGGATGGATGGATGTCGACGCTATTCCATATACCAGCCGACAGGCCGATGAGCATGGCCAGGGTCGTGACGCTCCAGATGCGCCAACGCAGTGCGACTGACGCCGCTACGGCGACCGCGAGGCCGATGGCGCTCACCGCCATCAGCGTGTGGGCGGGGTGCCATTTGCTGAGTGCTGCAACCAGCGCGACAGCGCCGACACCCGCCCCCAGCAGGTCGATGCCGTACAGACGCGGAATCTGCGCGGGAAAACGCCACAGTGCCAGACCAACGCAATTGGCGGCGGCGAAGAAAGGGATGGCCAGGACGGTGAAGATCGCGGCCAGGTAGAGGGCCTGATGCAATTCCCAGGTCAGCGCCTGCGGGTCGAAAGGGATGCGCTGCGCGAACCACACGCAGAGCAGACTGGACAGGCTGAACAATAGCGCGTTCGCAATAAAGGTGGGAGCGAAGTACTTCATCAACCGGCCGCCGCTCAAAGCGAGAAAGGTCCCGCTCGCGCCGTAACCGAGCAGCGCCAGGCTGATGGTGGTAGCCACCAGGTGGTGCCAATGCACGATGGCGAAGATGCGGGTCAGCAGCACTTCATATGCGAGCGCCGCGCCGGAGATCAGGCCGACGGAGATATAGGGAATGCCTTGGCGTTCGATGGCTGCCATGCAGCGCCGCGGGTCAATGCACGCCGGTGAGCGGCACGAAGCTGACCGGCATGAGTTCGCGGGTGCTGATCGTGCCCTCGAGGTCGCGCGTGACCAGTACCAGTTGCTGTGTCAGATAGCGACCGCCGACCGGCAGCACCATGCGTCCGCCGGGTTTGAGTTGGTTAATCAGCGGCGGGGGGATGTGGTCGCCGGCGGCAGTTACGATGATGGCGTCGAACGGGCCGGCCTCCTCCCACCCTAGGTAACCGTCGCCGACGCGCGTTTTGACGGACTCGCACCCCGTCCGCGTCAATGACTCCCGGGCGCGTTCTCCCAGTTCGGGAATGATTTCGACACTGTAGACCTCTGCCCCCAGGGCATCCAGTACGGCAGCCTGATACCCGGAGCCTGTGCCCAGCTCGAACACCCGGTCGCCGCGCTTGATATTCAGCAACTCGGTCATGACGGCCACGATCAAGGGTTGCGAGATGGTTTGACCATAGCCGATGGGCAGCGGTCGATTGACGTAAGCGCGACGCCTTTCGGCCTCGGGAACGAACGCATGCCGCGGCACCGCGAGCAACGCTTCGCGTACGCGCGGGGTCAATCGGGTAAAACCCAGGTTGGCACCCAGCTGCGCCACCTGGCGGTCGACGTCGTCCCACAAGCGCGTGGCGGCTGCCGAAAAGCCGTCATCAGCCTGGACGGACGCCATGGTCGACAAGCCGACGAGCAAGACACCCGCCCCCAGCCACTGCTTACCCAAATCGTACATCACGCACCTCGCTAGCTTCTGCCGGCTACCATTATGGGCCGATAACGTGGCGTCAAAAATATGAGAGGCCGATCGCGCCGCATATCCCAGACACGCAGCGTAAGGGTTTTACGCCGCGGCCGCAGCGAGAGCGCTGCGCCAACTCCAAACTCCGGACGACCGCAGAGATTTCTTGCGCCCCGATATGTCGCGCTGAGGTAATATTGAAATTTGGCCTCGAAGTGAAGATTCCCCGCCATGCGCGCTCCCGAACTGCTGTCACCCGCCGGTACCATCAAGAATATGCGTTACGCCTTCGCTTACGGTGCCGATGCGGTATATGCGGGCATGCCGCGCTACAGCTTGCGCGTGCGCAACAATGATTTTCTCGAGGAGAATCTGCGTATCGGCATTGCCGAGGCGCATGCGCAGCAAAAACAGTTTTTTGTGGCCACCAACGCCATGCCGCACGGCGCCAAACTGAAAACCTTCGAAAAAGACATCGAGCCGGTTGTCGAGATGGAGCCGGATGCGCTGATCATGGCCGACCCCGGTCTGATTATGCTGGTCCGCCGGCGCTGGCCGTATCTGCCGATCCATCTGTCGGTGCAGGCCAACACGGTCAATGCGGCGGGGGTCAAGTTCTGGCAGGCGGCGGGTTTGACCCGGGTGATTCTGTCGCGCGAGCTGTCCCTGGACGAGGTAGCCGAAATCCGCGACGCGTGTCCCGATATGCAGATCGAGGTGTTCGTACACGGTGCGTTGTGCATCGCTTATTCGGGTCGATGTTTGTTGTCCGGCTATTTCAATCGTCGCGACGCCAATCAAGGGACTTGCACCAATGCCTGCCGTTGGGAATACAACGTCAGCGAGGCGCCCAGCGTGGCGGTCGGCGATATCAAGCGCCACCCCGATGCGG
>CBDUNM010000050.1:0-28712 GCA_965368585.1 uncultured Chromatiales bacterium
AAAGTCCCTCCACCCCCAGGCTTGGATTGGCGTGGGCTTTGATCTGCTTGACGGTGTTGAGCAGCGCCGACAGACCTTCCAACGCATAGTATTCGGTCTGCAGCGGGACCAGTACGCCATCGGCCGCCACCAAGGCGTTGACGGTGAGCATATTCAGCGAGGGCGGACAATCGACCATCACGTAATCGTAGTCGCCCTTGATCGGCTCAAGCGCCTGGCGTAAGCGTTTTTCACGCAGCGGGCTGCTCATCAACGCCACTTCGGCGGCGGTCAGATCACCGTTCGCCGGCAATACGTCGAACTGATCTTCGGCGCTGCGCTGCATCGCATCGCGCACCAGGGCGCCGCCCAGTAACACATCGTACGTCGACAACTCCAGGTGATGCTTATCGACGCCGCACCCCATGCTAGCGTTACCCTGGGGATCGAGATCGATCAGTAAGACCTTGCGGCCCTGCAACGCGAGCGCCGCCGCCAGATTGACCGTCGTGGTGGTCTTACCCACGCCGCCTTTTTGGTTCGCGACGCTGATTGTTCTGCCCATGATGATCCGCCGTTGAAGATTGAACCCGGTGCAACCCCGGGTGAGCCGGTCGCCGCGCTCGGCCCGTAACAGGACCGCTTGGCGTGGCGCCTACCACCAGGGAACAGTGTAACTCTTACCAACACAATACCGGATATGCGTCAGCGCCGTTCCGGGTCGGGCGCGCACACGACTGCACGCCTGACGCCCGTCAATCCGGGCACCTGCAGATCGAATACTTCGGTACGAATTCCGTCGGGCAAGGCCGCGCGCTCCTCGCCTTCCGCCGGCCCCTTCATGGCGACCCAGATTCCTTGGGGCGCTATCAGGTGCCTGGTGCAGGCGATCGTATCGGCCAGGCGCGCGAAGGCGCGGCTGGTCACCGTATCGAACCGGCCCGGGTCGTTAAACCGCTCAGCCCGCGCTTGCACGACCACCAGGTTGTCGAGTCCCAACTCGGTGCGCACCTGACTCACGAACCGCGTCTTCTTGCCATTGCTGTCGAGCAGCGTAAAGCGCCATTCCGGCTGCGCCACCGCGAGGGGCACTCCCGGCAAACCCGCCCCGGTGCCCACGTCGAGGAGCCGCGGCCCCTTGATATGGGGCAGGACGCTGAGGCTGTCCAGCAACTGGCGCGACACCATCTGCGCCGGGTCGCGCACGGCCGTCAGATTGTAGGCGCGATTCCATTTGACCAGCAGCGCCAGGTAGCGCAACAAAAGGTTTTGCTGGCGCTTCGCCAACGTCACACCGAGCGCCAGCAACCCGTGCTCGAGCTGGTCTCGCCACAGCGCGTCCAACTCAGGGGTGCCGGGTAACATCGCAGAGCATCACAGGGGTAATTTGCCTAACATTAAGTCACATTTCCAGCGTGACAGGTAAATTGATGTGTTGAAGCTCTATGGGATTTCCGCATCACGAGCATTTCGCCCGCTCTGGCTACTGGAGGAACTCGGTCTGGAATACGAGCAGATTCCACTGGATTATCGAGGCGACGAATTGCAAACCGAGGCGTATCGATCCATCAATCCGAATGCACGCATACCGACGCTGGTGGACGACGACCTGGTACTGTGGGAGTCAATGGCCATCAACCTCTATCTTGCCAGTCGCTACAGCGGCGATAGCGGCCTCTGGCCAGACACGCTCCCCGCCCAAGGCCTCAGCTACCAATGGAGCTTCTGGGTCATAAACGAGGTGGAGGGCCCTCTGCTCTCAGTCCTGATTCACAAGCGGCTGCTCCCCGAGTACGAACGCGACCCCGAGAAACTCAGCCGCAATCTCGGAATTCTGCAACAGCCGCTCAAGGTACTCGAGCGTGCGCTCGCTGAGCGCACCTGGTTGGCCGATACGCATTTCACCGTCGCCGATCTAAACGTCGCGGCCGTGCTGGCATGGGCCAAGCCCGCGAAACTTGACCTCGCACCGTGGCCTAATCTGGCTAGGTGGTTGAGCGACAGCCTGGACCGACCCGCCGTAAAACGAGCGCGACGTCGGTAACCTGCATTATTCACGAAGGGTTCGGGAATCAGGGCGCGCGGCGCAAACCAGACGGGGTGATTGGCCGACAAATCCACCTGAAGCAGATTTGAACAGTGCGCAGCACTGGCCCCGAGGGGGTGAAGGGCAGGACGCCCGGAACCGCAACAATAGCCGCTGCGCTGATTCGAGGGTGATCGGCGCCGGACACAAAGCCCAGCGAGGTCTCAGCCGGAAAGGCAGCGACGCTGGTCGGCGGTCAAGATCGACCCGGGCTACCCAGCCAACGGTATACGAACCCCGCCAGGACCGCCCCGGCAACCGGCGCCACCCAGAACAGCCACAACTGCGCCAGCGCCCAGTCCCCCGCAATAATGGCCGGTCCGGTGCTACGCGCGGGATTCACCGAAGTGTTGGTCACGGGTATGCTGATCAGATGAATCAAAGTCAAGCCCAGGCCGATCGCGATAGGGGCAAATCCCGCCGGCGCGCGCGCATCGGTCGCGCCCAGAATGATTATCAGAAACATAAAGGTCATCGTGACCTCGGTCACCAGACCGGAAATCAGGGAATACCCGCCCGGCGAATGCTCGCCATAGCCGTTCGAAGCCAGACCACCGGCGATGTCGAAAGCCGCGTCACCGCTCGCGATCAGGTAAAGCACGGCCGCCCCCGCAATGCCGCCCAGGACCTGCGCCACGATATAGGGCAGTACCTGCGCGGCACCGAATCGCCCCGCGACCATCAGGCCAACCGACACGGCCGGATTGAGATGACACCCGGATACATGTCCAATCGCGAACGCCATCGTCAACACGCTCAGACCGAAGGCCAGCGAGACCCCGACCGAACCGATACCGGCATGGGGAAGGCCCGCCGCCAGCACCGCGCTGCCGCACCCGCCCAACACCAGCCAGAAGGTGCCCAAAAACTCCGCTGAAGTACTTTTAGCCACCGACATGAGCCGAACTCCTGATAGATCCGGCACTCGACTGAGGTCCATCGAAGCAACAGGCGCTGACCTCACCGGTCACTGAGAGTTCCGATTTCGATCGCGAAGGCGTCGACGCAACTGTCAAGGTGCAAAGACCGCGCCACGATGCACGTCCGCGTTTCAAACGCACATTGCGCAAGCTCCATACAAGTCCCAGCGGTACCGCCGGCACGTCACTGGAGCCGCAATTGGCCCAAATTGGCGCGGCGGCCAACGAGTGACTGAACGAAGATCGTATCCGCAGACGTCTGACAGTAGGCTACTTGAAAGGATACTTGTCGGGTTACAACGACAATACCGTGCATGGCGCTTGGCTGAAGCGGAATGGGCTCGCGAAACCTAGGGCTTGGCCGCGGGAAAGGGGATCGTGATCGACTTTCCGACCACCGGCAAACGCAGCATCAGCTCACGTCCGCTGGGCGGTTTCCTTTCCAGGTAACGGTAGACGATCAGCTTCGCGTCCCGCAGCGGCGATCTTGTTGCATCGACCGCAACTTCCAACTCCTTCTCGAACGGCCCCTCTTGCAAAAAGCGCCGCAACTCGTCGTGGATGTCGACGGGCGTATAGTTCTTATCTTCGACCACGATGTACTCGACGCCGTATTCATCCATGAGCGCCTGCAGTTCGGTGCGGGTCTGAGCGTGAACCTGCAACTTGTTGCGACCACCGATTGAGGAGGATGTGAAGAGCTTGTCACCGCGCAGGACGTACATGGAACGATCGACATCCGCCTGGCGGACGAAATAGGTGAAGTACCCGTTGTTGTAGGCATCCACCAGAACGGCGGGGGAGTGTGAGTTCGCCACTACATAGTCTGCCGCTTTGTCGTAGCCGGTGGCGTAGTGCGGAGCGTTGCTGTAGATCAGATAGCCATGCAGACCGACAGCGGCCAGCACCGCTGCAGCAAGCGACTTACCCAACCGTGGGTGGCGCTCGCCCAGATAGAAGGCCGGGAGCACCGCGAACACGGAAAACGCGGGTAACCAGAAGATGGTGTAGCGCTCGTTGGGGTTGAGTATGTAGGCGAAAAACCCGTAAGTCGTCAGGATCAATAGCCAGAAATAAAGCGTCCGCCCGTCTTTCCGGGCAATCGACATCACCAACCCCGCGGCTGCCAGGATCAAGGTGAGGGGCGGCAGTTGAAAGCTGGTGAGGTGTTTCAGGTGGGTGTACAGATTCTCGAAGCGTTGCGACGCGGCCTCGGTCGTCGACATCGACAACCCCACCCCGGTGGACTGCGCAAGGTTTTGATCGCCGAGCCACAGCGTGATCATCGCCAAGGGTATCAAAGCCGCCAGCACGCCCAGCACCCCGATCCACGCGTGTTTGTTGGCGAACGCACGCAACAGAGACCGATCCAGTACCAAGGCAAGAACAAACCATAAAGCGAGATAAAACGCCGTCTGCTTGGTCCAGACCGTCAGCACGAAACTCACGGCCGCCGCATACATGAAGCGGGGCTCGAGCGCTTCGGCGTACCGATAGAACAGATACGCGGTCAGCATTGTCATCGACACCAGAGGAAGTTCCGCCATGGTGTACCAGCCCCACTTGGCTACGAAAGGCAAGGTGATGAACACCAGACAGGCCAGAACCGCAACATTGGTATCAAAGACCCGCCGCACCAGCAAAAACCACGCGGTAATGCCGACCAGGGCAAAAGCTTGTATCGCCAGTCGACTGCTCCACACGTTCACCCCGAAAACGGCGTTGAAGAGCGCTTCGACGAACGGAAAGAACGGTGGTCGGTATCCGATGCTCAGCGCCGGATACTGACCGTAGTATTCGATCGTGTACTGGTAAATATCGTTCAGTGGCAAGTCTTTCAGAAAATCCAGAACGAACACCCCGTCCATGAGGATTCGATCCGCATCCGGATAGCCCAGACTATTGTCGAACAGCCGTCGCGACAACACAGCGACGGTGACCGACCAGATGACGATCAGCCCCGACCACCCCCTAACTCCCAACGCGGCCGGTTGGGGAAACCTGTCGGGTGAAGACGACTCCGCTGTAGTCGATGCCATGTGTCGCGATTTGATTCAGTTTTCCGTGCCGTTGGCGGGCCGCGGGACCGTTGCGTGACGACCGGGACGTCTGGTGGTCGCGACCGACTAGCGCGTATTGGTCGCCACGCGGATGACCATCCCCTTGTGGCCACTTGCCGCCAGTTTCTGCCGCGCGCGTTGCAGCGCATCCGTGCCGTCGAATGGCCCGATTCTGACGCGGAACCAGGTTTGACCGGCGGCGACCACCGCTTTCTGGACCCGCGCGCGATAGCCCAGAAAGGCGAGCTCGGCTTTCAGGCGATCGGCATCCGGCGCGTGGCGAAACGAAGCAACCTGCAGGACATAGCGGCTGGTATCGGCGTTAACTGAGGGCACCGCGGCGCTTTCGGCAGGCGGCACGGGTGGCGGCAGTTCCTCGTCGGGCACCACCACCTCCATCTCCGGTAGCATGGTGTAGAAATCGAACTCCAGGTTCGGCTGGTCGGCGCCGCTTGCTGTGGAACGGTTACCGCTCGAGGAATCGGCCCCGGTCGCTGGCGCGGGCTTCGCGCCGATCCATGCCGTCTCGCGCGCCGTGGATTCCGACTTCAACCAAACCAGTCCGGTGGCGAAGACACCCAGCAGAAAACCTGCCAGCAACCACACCCAGCGTGGCGCGGGCCGGTGCGGTTTCTTCGGTTCCGCACGATGCTTGTAATCGCGGGCCACGCCGAAAATCTACATCCGATCCGGCGCGGACACACCAATCAGATTCAAGCCGTTCTGCAGCACCACTTGAACCGCCAGGTTGAGCTTGATGCGAGCGTCGCGCAGCTGGGCAGCGTCGACCAGAAAGGGGTGAGCATTGTAGTAGGCGTGATAATCGTTGGCCAGTTCGCGCAGGTAATAAACCAGTTGGTGCGGTTCGTGACTGAGCGCCGCACTTGCCACAACCTCCTCATAGCGCGACAGCTTGGTCAACAGCGCCTGTTCATGCTCGACTTGCAACTGATCCAGGTTCTCGGTGCCTGCGCTGGGGTCGTTCGCCAAGCCTTTTTCCACCGCCTGACGAAGTACCGAACAGATACGCGCGTGGGCGTATTGCACGTAGTAGACCGGGTTATCGTTGGAATGGGATTTAGCCAAGTCCAGGTCAAAATCGAGGTGCTGCTCGCATTTGCGCATCACGTAGAAGAAGCGGGCCGCGTCACGCCCCACTTCCTTGCGCAGTTCACGCAAGGTCACGAACTCACCGGACCGTGTCGACATCTGCTGTCGCTCACCGCCACGGTAGAGAATGGCGAACTGCACCAGCAGTACGTCGAGATGATCCGGATTCTGCCCCAGAGCCTGCAACGCGGCCTTGACCCGTGGGACATAGCCGTGATGATCTGCCCCCCACACGTCGATCACCCGATCGAAACCGCGTTCGAACTTGTCCAGATGGTACGCGATATCAGACGCAAAATAGGTGGTTTGGCCGTTTTCGCGGATAACCACCCGGTCCTTTTCATCGCCGAAATCCGTGGACCGGAACCACCAGGCGCCGCCTTTCTGGTAGAGGTGATGCGACGCGCGCAAGCGCTCGATCACTTTGTTGACCGCCCCCGACTCGGTGAGGGTCCGCTCGGAATACCACTCCTGGTAGTTCACGCCGAACAGACCCAGGTCATCGCGAATATCGTCAAGGATGGTGTTCAGCCCCAGTTCGAAAACGTAGCGGTAGCGGTTGTCGCCCAGCAACGTCCTCGCCCGGCCAACCAGAGAGTCGATGTGCGCCTCCTTGTCTCCCCCGGCGGGCTCGTCCGGCGGTACGCCGGCGAAGAGCGCCTCTGCGGTATGCCGATAGCCTTCTCCGTGCTCGCGATGCAGGGTGGCCGCGATGTCCAGAACGTAGTCGCCTTTGTACCCATTCGACGGAAAATCGAATCGCTCGCCGCACAATTCAAGGTACCGCAACCACACCGACGTGCCCAGGATATCCATCTGGCGCCCGGCGTCGTTGACGTAGTACTCACGGTGCACGTCGAATCCGACCGCCTCCAGGAGATCGGCAACCACCGCGCCGTAGGCGGCACCACGACCATGCCCGACGTGCAACGGACCGGTTGGATTGGCGGAAACGAACTCCACCTGCACCCGCCGGCCCTGGCCCAATTGAGAACGGCCGTATTCGGGGCCCTGCTGGATGATTTGCGGGACCAGCCGATGGTAGGCCGCCGCTGCGAGACGGAAGTTGATGAATCCGGGACCGGCTATCTCGACGCCCGCCACCCATTGCGAGGCGGGGATGGCAGCCACGATCCGCGCGGCGAGATCACGCGGTTTCATGCGCGCCGCTTTGCTGTTGACCATAGCGACGTTGCTCGCAAAATCGCCGTGCGAAGGGTCCCGGGTACGTTCGACGTTCGCCGCCGCCGCTTCGGGCAGGACGCCCTCCGCGACCAGGCGCTGCAGGCTCTGCGAAAGAAGATCAATGATCAGCGAGTTCATGTTGGCTAAGGAAACGAGCGAAAGCACGCTAGTCTAGCAGGATTTGGCGACTGGATTCAGTCGGCGCCGGTTTCTTCGGCCCGACCACGGTTGCCCCTGGGTTGGGCGGCAATCAACCGCAGGGACCCGTCGGCGTGCACCGACCAGGGCCGCGCTTACAGCAGATCGATGGGATCCACGTCCAGCGACCAACGGACTTTTCTTGCCGACGGCAATCGCCGTAGCGCCGGCAGCAACTGCCCGAGCAGTCGATGCAACGGTCGCCGCGCGGCCGTTTGCAGCAGCAAATGGGCGCGAAAACGTCCGGCGCGGCGCTCCATCGGAGCCGGCACAGGTCCCCACATTTCGACTTCCTGCGCAGCCAGATTGCGCGCAAGATCGATGACCTGGGTCAAGAATCCGCTGGGCAAGTCCGATTTGGTGGCCTCGGCACGGATCAGCGCCTGGTAGGAGTACGGCGGCAATCCGGCATCGCGACGCTCGACCAAGGCAGCCTCGACGAAGGCGTCGTAACCCGATCGCACCAGAGAGTGCAGTAGTGGGTGTTCAGGGTAGCGGGTCTGAATCAGCACCCTCCCGGGAGACTCACCCCGCCCCGCCCGGCCCGCGACCTGCATTACCAACTGAGCCATGCGTTCTGCCGCCCGAAAATCCGCTCCGAACAGGCCCCCGTCGATATCCAACACGCCCACCAGCGTAACTTCGGGGAAATGATGCCCCTTGGCGAGCATCTGCGTACCGACCAGCAACGCGGGTTCGCCCGTCCGGACAATATTCAGCATCTTTTCCAGGCTCCCTTTGCGGCGCGTGGCGTCACGGTCGACGCGCAGCAAGGGGTAGTCCGGAAACCGCCGCTGCAGAAATTCTTCCAGTCGCTCGGTCCCCTGCCCAAGAGGATGGACGTCCTCCGCCCGGCATTGCGGACAAGCGCTAGGGACGCGCCGCTGCGACCCGCAATGATGGCACCACAACACGCCTTTGCCGCTATGAAACGTCTGACGTGCGTCGCAGCGCGGACATTCGGATATCCAGCCGCAGGCGTAACACGACAACACGGGCGCATAACCGCGGCGATTGAGAAACACCAGCGCCTGGTTCCCGTCTCGCAGGCTTTCTTCAAGGTAGCGAAGCAGCACGGGCGACACCCCGGCTTCCAGCGGTTGAGCGCGAATATCCAACAACGCCAATCGCGGCAACGCGGCGCCGCCCGCCCTTGTCCTCAGGCGTACCTGTCGGTAGCGCTGATTGGCAACGTTGCGCAGGCTTTCCAACGAGGGCGTGGCCGAACCCAACACAATCGGACATCCGCGCCCCGAGTTGGCCCGTCGCGCTCGTACCAGCGCCAAATCGCGCGCTGAATACCGAAAACCGTCCTGCTGCTTGAACGACGGATCGTGCTCCTCATCGACGATGATCAGGCCCAGACCCGCGAGCGGGTTCAGAATGGCGGAACGCGTTCCGATCAGCACCCGTGCCCGTCCCGAGCGCGCCGCTTGCCAGGCCGATTCTCGCTCGCGCTCGTTGAGCCCGGAGTGCTGCAATACCACGCCCGAGCCCAAGCGCGCGCGAAACCGACCGACCAGTTGCGGCGTCAGCGAGATTTCGGGAACCAAGACCAACGCGGACTGGCCGCGCGCCAGTACGGCCTCGACGATACGGATATACACTTCGGTCTTACCGCTGCCGGTTACACCATCCAACAGAAACGCCGCGTAGCGACCAACCGCATGAACCGCGGCGTCGACCGCTGTGCGCTGCTCGGCGGTGAGGCGTGGACCGGGGGTGACCTTAGCTTCCGGCCGTTCGCCAGGCAGGACCATGCACGGCTCCAACCAGCCCCGCTGCGACAGGGCACGCAGCGCGCCGCCGACCGCGCCGCAGGCCTGCTTCAGGTGTTGACGTGTGGCCACGCCGCCGCGCCGGCGCAGGTCGCCGACCACGGCGGTCTGCCGCGGCGCGCGGGCCAACAGCTTCAGGTCGCTGTCGCGACCCGGTTGGGTCAAGCGCCAACCGGGCTCACCGGCCGGCAGGGCACGTTCGCCGCGGCGTAGACGCACCGGCAGCGAACCCATCAGCACCTCTCCCAAAGGGTGATGGTAGTAATCCGCCGCCCACTGCAAGAACCCCAGATGGTCTTCGTCGAACAAGGCCTCATCGTCCAGACGCTCGATGAGGGTGCGCAGCCGCTCGCGGGACACGCTCGCCGCGGCGGCGCTGCCGACAACCAGACCACATTTGACCCCGCGACCGAACGGCACCCGCACGCGTACGCCGCGTGGCGGCAGCGGGTACAACGCCAGGTAATCGAAGTGGTTCGAGACGGGCAAATCAAGCACCACCTGGACAACCCGGGCACTCATCCCTGCACGAAGCACGCTGCCGGTTTTTGCCGGACAACTGGGCAGTATTCCAACGCCGTGACAAGCGTGATCAGTTGTCCACAAAATCTGTGGATAACTTTGTGGAGAAGCCTTTGGAAACTTTCGGGAACCAATGCCCCATAAGGATTCTCGCTAATTTGTAGTATTTTTAGCCAGCCCGATAATTCCATTTATTTTCAATAAGTTAAAATAATTTAGCTGTTTCTGATGGAATGCGAATTTAAGTCGCTGGTGGACCACGGAATCCGACGGCTCGATGTGCATAACTACAAGTGACTGACTCGTGTCAAGCAGCAATTCGATCGACACCGGAACAGAATCGCGCGGCGCTCCTACGGATACACAGTCAGGATGATGTTTTTGCGCATAATCGCGCTTCTGCAGCCTTGTCCGGGTCAGGGTATCACAGCGGGCAAAGACGCATCTCCCGCCGAAAGCCGATGCGGGCTGCAAGCCCACCGGGGCACCAATTGCGTGAACTCGCGCTGCACCGACGTCGTCGTCCGGCGCGAACGGCACCCCCGGATCGGCGGCACCTGCCCCGGTTTCGCGCTTGAAAGCGGTCTGGCAATGTGTGATAACCAAAAGCTGAAGTTAGAACCCTGAGTCCGGAGAATGGTGGATCTACAACAACAGATTCTCCGTACCGACGCTGCTGGGATGCCAATGGAGTGGATCGACTATCGCGAAGCGGTAAAACTCCACTTTCTCGGCGTCATCGCCTACAGTTGCGGTAGTACGGTGTTTCAGATTCGCGGCGGCGTCAACGCACTGACGCGGCGACGTAGTATTGTCGAATTGAACTCGATTATCGCGACCTACGGCAACTCGCGCTCGATCCAGAAGATGCGCCGGGACTATGTCCCCCCGCTCAATAACCGCACCCTGTTCCAGCGCGACGGACACCTCTGTCTTTACTGCGGCGGCCAGTTTCACAAGCGCGACTTGTCGCGCGATCATGTCACGCCCGTCAGCCAAAGCGGCACGGACTCCTGGAACAACGTGGTGACGGCGTGCGTGCGCTGCAACAGCCACAAGGCCGGTTGCACGCCCGAGCAGGCAAGCATGGAGTTGCTGGCGATCCCCTTTACCCCGACGCACGCCGAGTATATCTATCTGCAGGGCCGCAACGTCCTGGCTGACCAAATGGAGTTTTTACGGGCGCATTTTCCGCGCACCAGTCCGTTGCACGACCGCACCTTCTGAACCGGCGAGGTCCCCGGATCGCCACACACCTCGCTGACATAACCACGGTTAGTACTCCGGCCCCGTAAGATTGATGAATACAGAACCCCCAACGCATTCAGGCAAGGCGTCATCCGCAGGCAATGACCCACTCGCTTGGCAAGGCGTTGTGACGCAGTTGCGGTACATTCTGCGGACGCCCTGCGCGTTGGCTGGTCGGCGCCCAAGGCGTTGTTACGCCTCTTGACAACGGGAACAGCCATTGCCAGCGAGCCGTGCCTAGCGATGAACGCTGACAAGCCGACTGAACCCGGCAACATCATCTTGAAGGAGTACTAATCATTGACCGACTGGACCTACATTGGCGAACAGATCGCCGCCGCGTCCGGCACCGCGTTTCACCCCGCGCCGCCACGCGCGGTCGGCGGCGGCTGCATCAACACGACCTTTCGACTGCAGGACCGCCACCAATGCTGGTTCGTCAAGATCAACGAAACCCGGCGGGTCGATATGTTCGAGGGGGAATTCGCCGGGCTGCAGGCATTGACAGAAACGGCGACCATACGCGTCCCCAAGCCGTTGTGTGTCGGCGTTGCCGGTACGGACGCCTATCTGGCAATGGAATATCTTGAACTGGGTTCGGGCGGCCGCGCGGGGCAGCAACTGGCGGGCGAGCAACTTGCCGCCCTGCATCGCGTCTCACGCCCGCAGTTCGGCTTCGAGCGCGACAACACGATTGGCGCCACGCCCCAGCACAACCCCTGGACCGACGACTGGATCGAGTTCTGGCGCGAACACCGTTTGCGGGCGCAACTCGATCTGGCCCAGCGCCAGGGTTTCGGCGGGCGTCTGCAACGATTGGGGGAACAAGTCCTGGAGTGTTTTCCCGCACTGATCGACCACTCGCCCCCGCCGTCTTTGCTCCACGGTGATCTCTGGGGTGGCAATATCGGGTTTGGCGCGTCCGGCGAACCGGTGATTTTCGACCCCGCCGTCTACTTTGGCGATCGCGAGGCCGACCTTGCCATGACCGAACTGTTCGGCGGATTCGGGCGGCGGTTTTACGAGGCATACAAGGGGGTTTGGCCGTTGGATGCAGGGTACAAAGCCCGTAGGCATCTGTACAACCTGTACCACATCCTCAACCATCTCAATCTATTCGGCAGCGGATACGCGGGACAAGCCGAGCAATTGATGCAGCAGATCATGGCGGAGGTACGCTGACCAGAAGCCGCACGTTGGATCGACCCGGGAAGAACCATGCCGCGACAACTCGGGCCAGACAGGAAACGGGCGTACGTCAGGCGATGGATGAACTATCCGGCGCCTCATCGCTGATCACGCCGAGGTTACGATAGTCGCGCCGTTCGAGCGTGACGAATGCGTAAGGGTATGGATTGTCGTTATCCGGCCGGTGGGGTTCGCGGCCGACTTCCTGCCACGCGAAATCGTCGTATTCGGGAAAAAACGTATCCCCTGCTGCTTCGACGTCGACCTCGGTGATCAACATGCGGTCGGCCAGCGGCAACGCGGCGCGGTACAGGTGGGCGCCGCCCACTATGTATACCTCGCTGCCCCCGGCGAGGGCCAAGGCTTCATCCAGCGAAGGCACCACGGTCGCACCATCGGCCGTGTAGTGCTCGTCTCGCGTAATCACGATATGGGTCCGGTGCGGCAACAGCCCCGGCAGTGATTGCCACGTGTTGCGCCCCATGACAATGGTCTTGCCCATCGTCTCGCGCTTGAAGTGCTTCAGATCGGCGGGCAGATGCCACGGCAGGCGGTTGTCCCGCCCGATCACGCCGTTGCGCGCAACGGCAACGATGATGGTAATGCGCGGTCGAGTGTTCATGAGGTGCAAGTGTACCTCGATTTACGGAATCGGGTTCTCCGTACATGGCGATTCCGGCAACGGCGCAACGTCCGCGAAAACTGCACACCGGTAATGGAATAACCGCGCAAAGCCCGGTTAATCTGCGTGCCTCTTTTTTAAGGAATGATCGCGACCGCGCCTGCTAGACTTTACGTAAGACGACGCGACACATCCAGGCGGAAACATGCGGCTACTGACGGCGACGGACATCAAGACGATTACCCGGCAAATCGGCCTCGGACCGCTTTTGCGGCGCATCACCGAGAACCTGGCCGACGACTTCCGGCGTTGCGAACGCCTGCCCGGCCCCCTTACGAGCGTCCTCCCGGAACCCGCGGGCGACATCACCCTGCGGCCGTGGACCGACGGCGAATACTACAGTTTCAAGTACGATGTACATCGTCCCGACAATGTGGCGCGGGGGCGCCCGACCCGCAGCAGTCTGGGAGGCCTTGGACTCGTCGAAAGCGGCGAACTCCTGCTGCTCACTGACATGACGCTCCTGACCGCGTTGTGCAACGGGGCAACGGCGGCGCTCGGCGCTCGCTACCTGGCACGTAAGGATGCCAAAACATTGTCGGTGCTGGGTACTGGTGCGCAATCGGAATTTCTGATTTTGGCATTGCGGGAAGAGTTTCCGATCGAAGTGGTACGTTATTTCGACCCGGACTTACACGCTATGATGAAGTTCGCGCGCAACCTTGAAGAATACGTCTCTTATCTCGAGCCCTGCGGTAACGTGGCGGAAACGCTGCGCGGCGCCGACATCGCGATTGTCGCGACCTCGTCCACGGAAAAATTAAGATTACTGGAGGGGGACCTGGTACCGGAAGGTACGCACGTGCATGCCCTGACCAACGGCGATCTCCGAACCGAAGACCTCGACGCCGTGTTGCTTGATCGATGCAAGCTGATCGTCGATCACCCCAAGACGCCAAACGAAGCGGACGGATTGAGTGACTTGGTGCGTCGCGACGTCAGTGGCCGTGACAAACCGGACCAGTTGACCGTTCTGGTTTCGACCGGTCTGGGGCTGCAGGACTTCAGCGCGCTACGCTTGTTCTACACGCTCTCCAACGATTTGATGCTCGGCAAGGATCTTTCTCTACTCGCCGAACCCGCTGATCCAAAAGACCTTTTCACTTGTCTGATGCAGGCCGAAACGAAGTCGCAACAACCGCCCGAAAGACGGAATACAGGATAGTTCGCCTTGCGGACGAAGATCAGGCGGCCTCGTCGTCACAAAGCTCCTCGTCGGCTTCGATCATCATTTCGACAATCACTTCCATTTCGGCAGGGCTTTCCTCGGCCAGTTCGCGCAACTCGGCGCAATCGACACTCAGGTTATCGGTGTTCATTATTCACCTCTTGATCAGGTATTTTTTTAGTAAACGCTAATATACTAATTATATTTGAACTCGGCAAGTCAGTTTGTGGCGATTGTTGATTTGCGGCAGCGGCGGCGAACAGGCACGCTTGAAAATTCCGCTTCCCGTGGAGTGCTCGCGTGAACTATCACCGTAGCAGGGCTAGCGCGGCGCCACGCCACAAACGGGCAGCGCCGTAAAAGAGCGGCAATGCCCCTGATAACAAGGGAAAATACGTCAGTTTCGCGAAGCGCTTGACATTCGCCGGACGGAGCGACAACTCGATCGAAATGTCATAGAATTCCCAGCCGGTTCAGTCCCTAACTGGAGTGCCGAATGACCGCACTTGAAGTAACTCGAGAAATATTGCGAACCAATTTGGGTCTGGGTAATCGAGCTGACAGCTTGGGGGCCGACACCCTATTGATGGGCAACATTCCCGAATTCGATTCAATGGCCGTCGTCAGCGTCGTCGGTGCGATCGAGGAGCAACTCGACTGCGCAATCGAAGACGAAGAGATTATCGGCGAGATATTTGAAACCGTCGGCGCATTGGCGAATTTCGTATCGACCAAAATGTAGAACCCGTCATGGCGCTGCGGCAGCATGCTCGAACAACGCTTACCACGATGGCCACCCCGGCCTCAGGCGCTTGGCCGATCACATGGCCACGCCCGCCATTACCCGCCCTACAAGATCCCCTCCTGCTTTCGTTTTATACGGCAATCGGTGCCTTGATATGTGGATGGCACCGGTAGCGTTCGATAACGAAATCGTCATAACGAAACGAAAATAAGTCGTTCGTACGGTCCTGTATTCGCATAAGCGGTAACGGATAGGGCGTACGCGACAACTGCTCGTCGCACTGCTCGACGTGGTTGAGATACAGGTGCGCATCTCCCAGGGTGTGAATGAACTCGCCGTAGCCGAGACCGCAGACCCGGGCCACCATCATGGTTAGCAACGCGTAGCTGGCGATGTTGAAGGGCACGCCCAGGAAGATATCGGCGCTGCGCTGATACAACTGGCAGGAAAGGCACTCGTTACTCACATAGAACTGAAAGAACGCGTGGCAGGGTGCCAGCGCCATCCGGCCGGCGCGTACATTGTCTTGCGGTGAAACCCGCTCATCCGGCAGATCGGCCGGGTTCCAGGCAGAGACGATGATACGACGAGAGTCCGGGTTGGACCGAATCTGCTCCACGACCTGGCGCATCTGGTCGATGCGTCTGCCGTCCGGCGTCGGCCACGACCGCCACTGGTAGCCGTAGACTGGCCCCAGATCGCCCGTTTCCGTAGCCCATTCGCGCCAGATGCTCACGCCGTTTTGCTCGAGGTAGTGCGTGTTGGTATCACCGCTGAGAAACCACAGCAATTCGTGGATCACGGACTTGAGATGGATCTTTTTTGTGGTTACCAACGGAAACCCGGCTTGCAGATCGAAGCGCATCTGGTGACCGAACACCGACAAGGTCCCTGTGCCGGTGCGGTCTTCCTTGCGAAAACCTTCGTCACGCACCCGGGTCAACAAATCGAGATACTGTTTCATGCCGTTTTCCGGTAGGCGAGGAACAACAAAACGGCGCCGAACAACACCATCGGGGCAGACAGCAACTGCCCCATGGTCAACCAATCGAACGCCAGATATCCCAAGTGTGCATCCGGCATGCGCAAGAATTCAACGGCGAAACGAAACACGCCATATCCCAACAAAAACAGCGCGGAAGCGGCCATGCGCGGACGATCTCGAGACGTAAACCACCACAGGACGGCAAACAACACGACGCCTTCCAGCATGGCTTCGTAAAGCTGCGTGGGGTGCAGTGCCGGCGTCAGCCAAGTTTCCGGCGGCAGGGAGAGCTTGTCATAGCAAAGCACCGGATTGGCTCCGCAAGGCACGCGCATGGCCCAGGGAACGCTTCCTGGCGCACCCCAGAGTTCGCCGTTGATGAAGTTACCGATCCGGCCCGTGAACAATCCGACCGGGATCAGCGGCGCAATAAAATCTGTGACGTCGAAGAAACTGCGCCGGTGCTTACGCGCGAACAGCCCCATGGCCGCCAAAACGCCCAGCAAGCCTCCGTGGAAAGACATCCCGCCCTCCCACACGCGGAACAGACGCAGCGGATCGTCCAGCCAGTCTTGAAACCCATAGAACAGGATGTAGCCAATCCGGCCACCGAGCACCACGCCCAAGGCAACGTAAAAGAGCAGGTCGTCAACGTGTTCCGGGCGCCAGCCTGAACCGGGGCGGCGGGCGCGATGCCGCCCCACCCCCCAACCCACGACGAAGGCGACGAGATACATCAGTCCGTACCAACGGATTTTGAGGACACCCAGATCGAGCGCCACGGAATCGATATCGGGGTAAATCATCACGGCCGAAGTGTAACAGGCCACGATCGCCCCGCGGCGGGAATCGGTGCTTGGACTATGGCTGCTGATGGCGGCGGCCGCCGGTTCGATTGCGCTACGGGCGCCGATTGCGTAGGCTGAAGCCACCCAGCCGATTGCCCGACTATGCGCCTGCTGTTTCGCCTGATTCTCCTGCTGATCATCGTGACGCCCGTCGCCGTCGCCGTGGCCGCGTGGTTTGCGCTGTCGGATCAGCCCTACGTGGTCACGCACAGCAACCTGTCTCACAAAGACATCGCCAGAGCGCGCGAGATTCTGCGCAAAAACGATCCACGCAAGCTGCGCCCGGGTGCGACACGCGGCATGGTGCTGACCGAACAGGATCTGAATCTGGCCGCGCGCTACCTGTTGCAAACCTACGCGGACGGCGGCGCGAGAATCATCTTGTCCAAGGACACGCTGCTTACCCAGGCGACGGCGCGCCTGCCTGCCATACCCGCCAGACCCTATCTGAACTTCAGCTTTTCGATCTCCGACAAGGGCGAAGGGCCCTTGATTCATGCCTTGAGAGTCGGCCGACTGCCGGTTCCCGACCGCGTCACGGGATGGCTGGTCAAAGCGGGCTTGGCGTGGTGGCTGCCGGCGCCGGACCTCGACGTCGCGCGGGGCGCGGTGAAACGTCTGATCGTAAACGCGCAGCGCGTAGTGGTTGTCTACCGCTGGCAGCCCGAATTGCTGGATGCCGTTCGTGACAGCCTGCTGCCGGCCAAAGAGCGCGAGACGTTCTCGGCCTACCACCGCCGGATCGCGGATTTGATGGAAACCAAGGTGCGCCCCAGTGCTTCGCTGAGCGAGTTGCTGCCACATCTGTTCGCTTATGCCGCGGAGCGCAGCCGTGACTCCAGCGCCGTCGCGGAGAATCGCACTCTGCTGCTGGTGTTGGGCGCCTGGTCGAGCGACCGTGGTATGAAGGCATTTGTTGCAAACCCGAGCAAACGACTACACCGCTTCCGCCTGACGCTGGATCGTCGCACCGACTTCGCCAAGCACTTTCTGGTATCGGCCGCGCTGGCGGTCGGCGGCGACGGCCTGTTGGCCGATGCGGTCGGCATTTTCAAAGAGGTATCGGATACGAACGGGGGCAGCGGTTTCAGTTTTACCGACCTCGCAGCCGACCGTGCCGGAACCCGATTCGGAGAACGGGCAGTGGCATCCGAGCAGTTCGCGCGCAACCTGCAACAACGGATTGCGGCCGGAATTGCGGAATCCGACGTCAGCCCCAAGCTACGCGACCTGCCGGAGCACCTGTCCGAATCCGAGTTTCAACGCCGCTATGGCGAGGTCGGCAGCGCCGCATATACGCTGGTGATGGACGAGATCGAGCAACGACTGGACTCGGTGCCGCTACTCGGTCGGCTGGACCAGCGCTGAGGCGCCGTATGCGGCCAGCCCCTAGTGGGCTGCCTGTTAAGGAGCGACCGATATGCCAGTGACATAACGCAGCGCGACGAACGACTTGCCACGGAAGGCCAAGCCGGGTGCGTCCCAGGGACGGTTTATCGCGTTGAATCTCGATTCGCCGAGAGGGCTCGGCTCCAACAAGCGAGCATGGATGTCGCGCGACCGCGCGGCACCAAGCCGCTGTGTTTGCTTCTACCTGAACTCAACCCGACGGCAGCGATCTCCGGCCCGGCATCCTAAGCGCTACGCCGCTGCGACAACACTCATCAATCCAATTTATGGAACAAAGGAGATCGTTTTATTGCCTTTCGTGCTCCGGCCACTTGCCGGAAGTGTACCCGCGAGACCGCCGCTCTACCCCACCACCGACCACCATTGAATAGTCTCGACGCCACGACATGCCACGTGAACTGGCTCTAAAACCAGTGAGACATCCAATACCTAAATTTCCTGTTCAAGTTTTGTTTTCAACCGCCGTTAGTTTGCATTGCACGAGGTTAGGAACCACCCAGTCAGAATGCGAGAGTAGAGTATGAGACTGTTAGGAATGAATGGCACAAAAATGATACCGCCCCATCTGCATACGCTTGGAGAACGCCTGCGCTACCGGCGCCGCCAAATGGGCTGGACCCAAGAGCAATTGGCGGTCCAGGCCGGCACGAATCAGGCGGTCATCCAGAAAATCGAAAACGGCAAGAGCCTGCGCCCGCGCAAAATCGACGAGATTGCGTCGGTGCTCGAGGTGAATCCGGCTTGGCTGATGTTCGGCGACGAAAAAGCGGTCGCGCTGACGCCAGAAGCACAGGAACTGGCCGAAGTCTGGCAGGCCCTGCCCGAAGGCGAACGCGAACGGCTGCGCAGTGAGATCTTGCGTTTGGCGCGCACGTTGTCTTAAAGACTCGGCAATACCCGCAGATAAAACGCCTTGAGATAGGCAGTTTCAGGAATCGCGGGATGGATAGGGTGATCGGGGCCCTGATGCCCTTGCTCGAGTAACTGCAGATGACGATCGTTGTGACGCGCAGCCTGCTGCACCACCCGCAGCAGGCTGTCCGCGGCGAAATGGTAAGAGCAGGATGCCGTTACCAGCACGCTGTCCTTCTCCAGCAGTCCCAACGCCGCTTCGTTTAAGCGCCGGTAGGCTAGCGCACCCGTTTTGAGATCCTTTTTGCGCTTGATGAAAGCCGGCGGGTCCAGCACCACGACATCGTACCGCTCGCCGTCGGCTTTCAGCTGTTTGAGCGCGGCGAATGCGTCACCTTGACCAACGTTAAGCCGCTCGGCAACGCCGTTCGCCTGGGCGTTGGTCGCAACACGTTCGAGCGCTTGTTCCGAACTGTCCACGCAGGTCACGCTCGCGGCACCGGCAGCCGCGGCACGCACTCCCCAGGCGCCGACATAGCTGCACACGTCCAACACCCGTTTGCCCGGTACGTATTTCATAAAGCGATCGCGATTGGCCGCCTGGTCGTAGAACCAGCCGGTTTTCTGCCCCTCTGTGAGCGAAACCTCAAAGTGCAGCCCACCTTCGGGTACCTCGGTGCGGGGCAAAGGCGTGCCGAGCGCGACCTCGACGTAACGCACCAGCCCCTCGCGCGTGCGCGTAGCGGAATCGTTGCGTAGCAGGATCGCATGTGGCCGCAGCACTTTATCCAACGCCTCCACGACCGCTTCGCGTTGACGCTCCATGCCGGCGGTATTGATCTGCACGACCAGCTGTTCGCCGTAACGGTCGATCACCAAACCGGGCAAACCATCCGATTCGCCGAACACCAGGCGGTAAAAGGGGTGCGGATAAAGCCTGTCCCGCAAACTCAGGGCTACCTTGAATTTGTGCACGAACAAGGAGCGATCCAGACCGTGCTTGCGGTCCCGGCTCACGATTCGGGCCGCGATCAGTGAGTTCGGATTGACGTAGGCCCACCCCAGCCAGCGGCCTTGATGATTGACCACGGACACGGGATCCCCCGATTCGAACGCGCCGAACGGCGTCTTCGCCGTGTCTACCTCGTTGCTGTATATCCAACAATGACCCGCTCGCAGGCGACGATCCTGGTCTTTCTTCAAGTGCAACTCGGCGGTCATAGGTGGGTCATCCCGCAAAACTTCGCAATGTAGCAGAAAACCTTTCCAGGTCCATCAGCCAGTACTCCGGCGAACCCGTACGGGCCACGCGCCACGCCTGGCAATAACACCAGCAACTGGAGGTCTGCGAGGCTGCACCGATTGCTTAAACTCAGACCATGAATACCAAACACACCAACCAGCTTGTAAATACGACCAGCCCCTATCTGCTGCAACATGCCGACAACCCTGTCGCCTGGTGGCCATGGGGACCGGAGGCGTTGGATCTGGCGCGCGCGGATGATCGCCCCATCCTGCTCTCCATTGGTTATTCCGCCTGCCATTGGTGCCACGTGATGGCGCATGAATCGTTCGAAGACGCCGAAACGGCGGCGCTGATGAACGACCTGTTCGTCAATATCAAGGTCGACCGGGAGGAGCGGCCGGATCTCGACAAGATATATCAGACCGCTCATCAGCTGCTGACCCGCCGTCCCGGAGGTTGGCCCTTGACCGTGTTTCTGACGCCTGAAGACCACGTCCCGTTTTTTGCCGGCACGTACTTTCCGCCCGAACCGCGCCACGGCATGATTTCGTTTCCGGAACTTTTACGGCGCATCCATTCGGCATACCGCGAGCAAAAGGACGCGATTCGCGAGCAGAATCAGGCGCTGCTGGAGGCGCTTGGCAGACTGGAGCCGCAAGCGGCGCAGACCGCAGTCTTGTCGGAAGGTGTCTTGACTGAAGCCGATCGCCAGCTGGCGGGCAGCTTCGACCAGGTATACGGGGGCTTCGGTGTGGCGCCCAAATTCCCACACCCGAGCTCGCTCGGCTATTTGCTGCAACGCTGGCACAACGGCGCTGGTGACGCACCGCGCGACATGCTGTTGACTACGCTGCAACGCATGGCCGAAGGCGGGATGAACGACCTGCTCGGCGGCGGTTTCTGCCGCTATTCGGTCGATGAGAAGTGGATGATTCCCCATTTCGAGAAGATGCTTTACGACAACGGCCCGCTGCTCGCCTTGTATGCCGACGCGTGGCGCGCTGACGCCCAACGGCCCTTGTTCGCGCACGTGTGTCAGCGCACCGCCGAGTGGGTCATGCGGGAAATGCAGGCGGAGGCAGGCGGCTACTTTTCGAGTCTGGATGCCGACAGCGAGGGAGAAGAGGGAAAGTTCTATGTCTGGCAGCGAGACGAAGTGCGGCAACTGTTGAGCGAAGACGAGTTCCGGGTCTTCGCGCCTCGCTTCGGACTGGATCGCGCACCCAATTTCGAAGGCCGCTGGCATCTGCACACCTACAGCGATACGGACGCGCTCCACCGGCAGTCCGGGCTGGAGAAAAACACCATTCGAAAACTGCTGCATACCGCACGGGAAAAGCTGCTCCAAGCCCGCGAACAGCGTGTTCGACCGAGCAAAGACGACAAGGTGCTGACCAGCTGGAACGCACTGATGATTGCCGGCATGACGCGGGCCGGACGCCTGCTCGACAGGCCCGATTGGGTCGCATCGGCGCGGCGCGCGGTCGAGTTTCTGCGCACCACGCATTGGCGTAACGGCCGTCTGTTGGCGACCAGCAAGGACGGGCACGCCCACTTGCCCGCCTATCTGGACGACTACGCCTACCTCATCGACGCCCTGCTGGAATTGCTGCAGGCCGAATGGCGCACCGAAGACCTGGATTGGGCAATCGCGCTCGCCGACTGTCTATTGGACCACTTCGAAGACGAGCATAACGGCGGGTTCTTCTTTACCGCCGACGATCACGAACAACTGCTACTGCGATCCAAGACTCTTGCCGACGACGCCACCCCGGCCGGCAATGGCGTGGCCGTAGCAGCCCTCGCGAACCTGGGGCATTTGATCGGCGACATGCGCTATGTGACAGCGGCCGAACGCGCCCTGGGTACGGCGGCGCAGTCGATCGAACGCGCACCGCATGCACATCCGACGTTGTTGCGCGCCCTGGGCGATCAACTCCAGCCGCCTGAGACACTGATCATACGGGCTGAACCTGCTACGCGTTCGGACTGGCTGGCGGCCGCCAACGAACACTGGCGGTTTTCCCGGCGCACCTATTTTATACCGACCGACACAGCGGCGCTGCCGGGCCTTTTGCGGCAGCGCAGTGCGGAGGCGGGCGGAGTCGCCTACCGCTGCGTGGGCCGTCACTGCGAAGCGCCTGCCCGGGGTCCTGACGAGTTCGTCCGCTTGCTTGCAGGGAGCGATCCTTAGTGTCCGAAGTTCGTTTCGTTTCAGAGCACGGCTGACGTTTTTCATCGAAGCGCATCCAGCCCGTCACTTGCGCTGCTGCTACGGAAGCCAGCTGCGGAAGCCAATTCGCTTTATGTAGCATTTCTTTACAGCACGCCAGATTCCAATTCAGGTAGATTTGGTAATCTCCTGTTTTTAGTGTTTTTCTAATCTATGGCGCGATTATTGCATTTTTTCACTCGGCAGCCTTGAATCGACGAGACTTTGAAAAAAAGCGAGCGCACGAGGAGCTATAGGGAACTGGTTAGATATTAGTATCGGGGACACAGTCTAATGAACACCATAACAAGAACAATTGTCTTATTGGCAGGGATCGGCCTGGCAGGAGAACCTGCGATGACGTCCGCCTCCACGATCGTCTCGGTGTGGTCTTATTCCATCGATAGCTACTTCAGCGCGGCGACCCTGTCCAACGGAAGCGCGCTGCCGATCGCATCATCGGACACCCTGGCGTGGGGCAACGTCGCCGACGGCGCGCCGCAAAGTAGCCTCGTTATCGACTCAGCCTCCGCGGCGGGCAACGTCGACACGATGGTCGGTAGCGGACTGCCGACCGGCAGCGAGGTAGGCACGGGTAGCACGATCACCCATCACAACTTCCCGGTTGGAGATCCGCTGTTGACCTCGGCCACTCTGCAAACCACGTTAACTCTGGAGGCGATAACGCCGTCGGGTGCTCCCGGTTCGCCTGGTACCATAACGACATTGTCAATCCCCATCTCTTTCAACGAAACGTCAAATTTTACGGCGTGGTGTTTGGATGCCACGAGCCCCGTGCCTTGTAATGATATATTCGTGATTGACATGGGGCTGTTGAACCATACTTTTGAGTTCGACGCGGATGGAAGCGGGTTGGTCGAGTATTACGTCAACGTCTTCCCGACAATGGACAGTGACCTGACGATAATGACGGACCCCGCCATCTGCGGCGCCACCGGCGAAACGGCGCCATGCCTCGGGTTCACGACGATCGAAGAACAATCCAACGTGATGAGTTTCGGCTTTTCGATTTCGACGAATGAGCTGATGCTTGACCCTGACCCGGATTCACCGCCCACGGCCGTGCCCGCCCCCCGGTCGCTCGCGCTGATAGGCCTAGGATTGATCATGATCGGGTTCGTCAAAGTGAAACGCGGCCGAGTCGACGGCTGATACAAACCGCCTACCCGCCAGAAAGTAGAGGCGAATCGGCTTACGGCAGCCAACGTCGGCAGTGATCGAGAGGCTGGTGGGCCACTAGCGAGCGGCAGGAGGAAGGCGTATCCGAGACAGAGCGAATGCTTTGTGAAGGGTATGTCACAAGCGAGCTGGTCCGGGGTGAAGGGGGGCCCGGTCGCCCTGCGGGCAACTGATGTTCTAGGGGCCAGCTCACGCTTGGCGAGCAACGCGTCAGTCTCGAAGAATGTCTGCTCCTCAACCATCCGGTGGCCAGTGGCCGGGCTGCACTTTGTGGTGCCGTTTGCAAACCGAATGGCGCTAAACAAACGCCAATCAAGGCTTTTTCGGGGCAGGTGGATCTAAGCCCAAATGGTGCTTGCTTAGGCAATGATGTCGCGGGGTGTTCGATCCTAAGGACGCCGTAGAACCAGGCCGGGCGAGAATCACGTGGACGATGAGCTATTCCGGGAATAAAACCTTCCCCTACGCGTCTTACCGCGTATGAAAGAGAAAATCCCAAACTGGCTCGGGGGGCTTCTACCGCGTAACGGTCTGAAGCAGCGGGTTGCGGACTCGCGCAGCCGCCTCTACCGGATCGCTTACTCATGGTGCCATGACCCCGCGCTGGCGGAAGATTTGGTACACGACACCCTGGCAAGCGGGTTCGCCGGGCTGGATCGGCTGCGTGACCCGTCGCGTCTGGACGTGTGGCTGACTCGAATACTGGCCAACCGCTTCCGCGACCATATTCGCCGGCCTATGCCGGAAACCGGCTGGGACGGCGATTTGACGATCGACGAATCTCAGCCCGAACACACTTTGATGAGCCTGGATATCGTGAAGCGCACGCGGGCGGCGATCGACCAGTTGGGGGAAGATCAACGCCAGGTGCTAACCCTCGTGGATCTGGCCGAATTCAGCTACGCCGACACGGCACGTATCCTGGACGTTCCGCAAGGAACTGTCATGAGTCGGCTCGCTCGAGCCCGTCGAAAACTGCGCGAGATCCTGCAGACAGCGCACCCGGATTCAGACCCCCAGGTCGTTCCCTTCAGGACCCGACAATGACGCCAACCGATGAACAACTGATCAACGCTTACGCTGACGGCGAACTCACGCCGGACGAGGAGGCCTCGGTACTCGAGAGGCTGCAGACCGATGCGGCGTTCGCGCGGCGGGTCTGCGAGCTGGACCAGCTCAAGAAGCAGATCGGACTGGCTTACGCGACGCCGCCGCGACGCATCCGGCAACACGCAAACCGGGTCCGGAATCACTTCGGCGACTATCGCTCATGGGCAGCGGCGTTTTTGATACTGGCGGTTGGCGCCGTCGCCGGCTGGCTGGCGCATACGCCATCGCAGAGCGATCGCCTGGTATTGCTGGATCCGACAGGACGAGGCGGGGCGCCCGCCGCAGCTGGCAGCCCCGACACCCGGATAGTGTTTCACCTCAACAACCCGGATCAATCGGTCGCCGGCGAACTGCTTGACGAAGTCGAGCGCATTCTGCTCGCCTACCAGGTGGGCAAACGACCGTTGCGCGTCGAAATTGTCAGCCACGGCCAGGGGCTGACGCTGTTGCGGGAAAGACTCTCGCTGCATAAAGCGCGGGTGCGCGATCTCGCCCGCAGATTCGAGAACCTCACTTTCGTCGCCTGCCTGAACACCATGGAACGGCTGCGGACAGAGCACGGCGTCGAGGTACAACTGGTGCCTGAAGCGGAAGTAACCCGCTCCGGGGTCAGTCATGTTGTCAGACGGCAACGGGAAGGTTGGTCATACATTCGCGTCTGACCGTTGATATCGCCATCGATGCATGGCCTGAAATATTCAAACGAGGAGAACTTTAAATGAAGCGATTGGCAACGCTCGTAGTGGCAAGTATTGTGGGATTTGCCTTGTACTCCACCTCGGCCTGGGCCGAGGTGGAGTACAGTCAACAGAAAGTCGTGTATCACATCAACGGCGACGATGCGAAACACCACGCCAGCGCGTTACGCAACATTCAAAATCATATCAATGCGGTTGGCGCCGAAAATCTCGACCTGAAAGTCGTCATGCACGGCAACGGCGTAGCTATGGTGATGTTGCCTGAGGCCTTGAGCCAGGTTCCGAAAATGAAAGCCGCCAGTGCCGACGAATCATTGCAGGCGAAGATCGACGGACTGAAAAATCAGGGCGTGCAGTTCCAGGTGTGCGCCAATACGCTCAATGGTCGAAAAATCAGCATGGAAGACCACTTGTACAATGTCGACAAGGCCGACATCGTCCCAAGTGGCGTCGCGCACTTGGCCCATCTGCAGGCAATGGGTTACACCTACATCAAACCGTAAACGCAATAACTGTCGACCGAAGCCGCAATGCTCACGTTGGATCAGTTACTGATCCAACGTGAGCATCTCAACGAACAGCCGTCAATACGCAGCAACATCGAACGCTCGCGTATGATGGCCATTTAACGAACAACCCTCCATATCGCGAACCGGTGCAGAGGTCTCGCCCTTAAGGCTCGCACAAAAATAACTTCACATTTTGGTACGCCGATTCATCCCGTCTGTCTGCGTTGCGCTTCCGGGACGGACTGCATCATCGCAGGGCTAACAACGAATCGATATCGATCTGATTCGACACAGCTACTCGCGTGCCGGACCCATTGCAATGTTGCACTGCAACATGCTATACACGGTGAGACCGACCGTAGACGTGAACTAAAGTGACATGAATGACCCCGACGAAGGGTTGGGCGCCAACTTCACCAGCCTGCTCGACAGTCTTCTGGTGTCCAAAGACATCGCCAGCACCATACTCAAGGGCTTCAACAAACACTTTCGTATTTACCGCGAGTTAACGCGTGAAGCGCGCTATCACTATATCAGGGGTGACTGGCCGGCCGGGCGCCGCAGCGTCAGCGAGCGCATCAGCCTATATGACACGCGGGTCAAGGAAGCGACCGCCGAGCTGAAGAGGCGCTTCAATCTGTCGGAAGTGGACCCGGTGGTCTGGTCGGAAGTGAAACTCCAGTATCTGGGCATGTTGTATCGCCATCGCCAGCCGGAACTGGCGGAGACCTACTACAACTCGGTCTTTACCCATCTGTTCGCACGGCATTACTACAACGACAACAACATATTCGTTCGACCGTCGATATCCACTGAACGTATCGACGGCGAGCAACCGACCTACCGCAGTTACTATCCGACCCGCAACGGCTGGCGCAGCTCATTGATCGAGATGCTCGAAGGGGCGAACATCGGCCTGCCTTTTGAAAATTTGCGCCGCGACGTGCGGCTGATCATCCACCGCCTGCGCCATCTGCAGCACGGACCGGATGAGCTGCGTCAACACTTCCAGCTGCAAGTGATGACTCCGCTGTTCTATCGCAACAAGGCGGCGTATCTGGTCGGCCGTGCCGTCAACGGGGCCGAAACCTATCCCTTTATTCTGCCGTTGTTGCGTACCGAATCGCGCAAGGTCTACGTCGACGCGCTCGTCACCGAGGCGGACGACGTGGCGAATCTGTTCAGCTTCGCGCGCGCCTATTTCCTGGTCGACACGGAAGTTCCGTCTGCGGTGGTGCGCTTTCTGGCGAGTTTCCTGCCCAGCAAGTCTACCGCCGACCTGTACACGTCGCTCGGCTTTCACAAGCAGGGTAAAGCGGATTTCTACCGGGATTTCCTGGACCACCTGCGCCATTCGTCGGACCAGTTGGTGATCGCGCCCGGGATCAAAGGCATGGTGATGTCGGTATTTACGCTGCCATCGTATGCCTATGTGTTCAAACTGATCAAAGACCGATTCGCTCCCCCCAAGGACACGACGCGCAGAGATGTCATCGACAAGAACCGGTGGGTTAAGCAACACGACCGGGTCGGCCGCATGGCCGACACCTGGGAGTTCTCGTACGCTGCTTTTCCATTGAACAGGTTCACCGACGAGTTGCTCGACGAGTTGCAGAAAGATGCCCCGTCGCAGCTCGAAATCGAAGGCGACTCGATGGTGATCAAGCACCTGTTTATCGAGCGGCGCCTGAACCCGTTGAACCTGTACCTCGATCAGACCAGCGACCCGAAGAAGATCGAACACGCGTTACAGGACTACGGCGATGCCATTCGTGACATCGCGGCGGCGGGGATCTTTCCCGGTGACCTGCTGTTCAAAAACTTCGGGGTGACCCGGCACGGTCGCGTGATCTTTTACGACTATGACGAAATTGTGCCGATCGGCGAGTGCAACTTCAGACGGATTCCACCTCCACGCACGCCGGAAGACGAATGGGCGGCCGAGCCTTGGTATTCGGTGGGACCCAACGATATCTTTCCCGAAGAATTCGCCACCTTTCTGCTCAACAACCCGGAGTGGCGCAAGATCTTCGAGCGCCAGCACGCCGACCTGCTCGATGCCGATCACTGGAAGCGAATGCAGGCCACGGTCGCCGCAGGCGGCTTTCCAGACATCTTTCCGTACCGGCAGGAAATCCGCTTCATGCAGCACACATCATCCTAGGCTGTCAGATTATGGGTGAATCTACCACGGAGCTGGCAGAGCGGTCCAAATATGCCCGGAGTTTCGTTACGTAGGCCCACTATGCGCCTCGAATCGGGGAATACTCGGCCTTGCCCTCCCACCCCCTCACTAATATCTCCCATAGTGTCCTGAGACAGAAATTCGTTGCATTTCAGAGCCCCACCCCGAGGCTTCTGCCGGCAAGCAGCAGTTCCAGGGAACGCGAAGCATCTCTTTAGGGTCGGAATTGGCAATATCGGTACTATCCGGGACATTTATATGACGGCTTTGAATCCTGTTGCCCGCAAGCTTGGCCGCGCCCTGCTCCTGCTGAGCATCGGCCTGACGACGTTCAACCCAAGTGCCCGCGCCGACAACCAGATAGTGACCGAGAAGGTGTCGCTGAAGGTCGAACAGGTCGCAGACGGCCTGCGAAACCCCTGGGGCATGGCGTTCCTACCAAACGGCGCGATTCTGGTCACCGAACGATCGGGCAGACTCCTGGTGGTCGACCCGCGAGACGGCTCGAAGCAGTCGCTCGACGGCCTGCCGGAGATTGCCCAGCGCGGACAGGGCGGCCTGCTGGATGTCGCCCTGCACCCCGAATTC
>CBDUNM010000051.1:0-27997 GCA_965368585.1 uncultured Chromatiales bacterium
CCCACGGCCATGAGGCAATGACGATCGGCGCACGACGCGCAGCGCTCGACCGCGGTGTTTGGGGTAACGCGCAAGGCAACGAGGAGGTTCGAGTCATGATCAAACTGCGCGAGGGCACCTGGATGCCGGTTGCCGACAGTGACAAGGCGCTCATTCTGGCAAACCAGGGTGACGCGGGGCAGCCCGACCTTGCGGTGCGCCGCAGAGAACGGCAGGATAACCAGTTCGATCGCGAGCAATCGACCAGCCGACCGGGTCGGATGAACGAGGGCCCGGGCGTGCACCGCGCGGCGTTAGCCGATACGGACTGGCACGAACTCGAAAAGCAACGCTTTGCCGCCGACATCGCGGATTTGCTGTGCGAACTCGCTCACCGGGGGTTGTTCAGCGGGATCGTGCTGGTTGCCGCGCCGAGGGTGCTGGGCTTCTGCGGCGCGCACCCCGTCATCCCGTGATGATTGGACCGATGACTGATGGAGGAGTAACCGGACATGCATCCGAAATACATTGCAACCGCTATCGCCGTAGCACTGGGTGCCGCCGTCGCCATCCCTGCCGCGGTCAGTGCCGATCAACACATGGCCGGGGCCACAATGGAACAGCGCGGCGACGCGCTGTCGACGTCGGGCCTACAGGCGGAGCGACGGAACGACATGGACGTGCCGAACAACGCCGGCAAGGAGATCGGCGAGGTGGAGAAAGTCTCACGCCATAACGGCGACAACGAACTTTATTCGATCGTATTGGCCGGGGGATTCCTTGACATCAGTGACAGGTATATTGCCCTGCCGCTCGGGCAGACGGAGTTTCGGGCTGATAAACTGGTGGCGAACGATGTCGGTCCGGAAGACAAGCTCGAGTCGCGCAGCGAATGCCGCGAGCATGTGTACACCGAACCGGGGGACGACGAGTTGGTGAACATCGCCCGAAGCTGTGGCAGGCAAGCGCACGTCGCCAGCGATGCCGCTAGCAGTCCACATGACAGTGGCCTCGGCTTCGGCTCACTGGACGTAAACCGGGACGGAAACCTGAACAAAGGCGCAATGGGACGCGGCAAGCAGTTCGCCGACCGGGAGAAGGAACACGGACTTTTGCGACACACACTCGGTGAGGAGAGGGGACTTTGGACAGGCACCAGGTTGGTTCGATTTAGAGTCATCGAGTTACCGGCGAGTGATTGGAGGGACGAAGTATGGGTTTGAACATCAAAGATCTGGCCGTGTCTACGCCGGCCTTCGAAACCGGCGGCCGCATGGCCGACCGTCACGCCAACGACCGCGGCAACGACCAGCCCGAGCTGCGCATCAGCGGCGTCCCCGAAGATGCCGTCGAACTGGCGGTGATCTGCCACGACCCGGATGCGCCATTGCCGTTCGGCTTCACCCACTGGCTGCTGTACGGCGTGCCGCCGGACACCACGACCATCGCCGAAAACGGCGGGGATGCCTATCGGCCCGGACCGAACGACTTTGGCGACGTCGGTTACGGCGGGCCGCAGCCGCCCACGGGTCACGGCGTACACCACTATTATTTCTGGGTCTATGCACTCGGTACGCGCGTAGAGGGTACGCCGGGTCGCGAGGAGTTTCTGCGGCGCTACGCCGACCATATCGTCGAGCAGAACCGCGTAGTCGGAGTGTACGAGCGTTAACCGGGATCGATCAGCTGTCCGCCGCCGTCAGCAGGCGCAGCAGCTGCTGCAGATCGATGGGCTTGAGCAGGGCGGCATCGAAATGCTTGGTTTCCGCGGCGCCCGTGTCGTAACCGGACAAGGGGATGACCCGCATACCGGCGCGGCGCTCGAATTGCGCCAGTAGTTCGGCCGCGACCGCGAAGCCCGACCGTTCGTGCAGCACGGTATCGAGCAGCACCACCTGGGGCTCGAAGCGTGCGACGGCCGCGGCGGTGAAGCAAGGCGCCCTCGAATTCCTCGAAAAGCCCTTTCCCGCCGAGCGCCTGGTCTCGCGCGTCGAAGAAGAGGCGGTCGCCGAGAGCGAGCGTCGGTGTGCGGAGCAGTGGCGTGAGCAGACGATACGGCAGCGATCCGCGAGGCTGACCACACGCGAGCGTGAGGTGATGGCGCTGGCGACCGAGGGACTGAGCAACAAGGAAATGGCAAACCGGCTAGATGTCAGTCCCCGCACGGTGGAGAACCACCGCGCCCGGGTGATGGAAAAGATGGCCGCCGACAGTATCGCGGACCTCTGTCACATGGCGTTGGTCTGTGCCGAAACGCCCGCGCGAATCAAGAATCCTGGCTGATGCTGATGGCGCCACACCAGGCGCCTTCGAAGAGCCCGCAGATGGCTTCGCCTTCGACCCGCAGCGAACGCCGGGCGATACCCGTTTCGAACACGATCACGTCGTAGCGGACCAGCGCCTGGTCGATGAACACCTCGACGTTTCCCGGCATGCCGGCGGGCAGCAGGTCGTGCAATGTCAGACGAGGATAGAGGCGCGCTGCCTCATCCGGCGCGGCGAGTCGGAAGCGGCGCTGGAACTCCCGGTTCAAGGCCGCAAGGGCGAGTCGGCGAGACTTCGAGATCAGGGCGAAAGCGTGCCGGTTTTCGTCAATCAGCAATACCGGCTTGACGACCCTATCGTCGGCGACGCAGTGTCTCGGCAGCAGCCTGCCAGGCCCGGAGCGACCCGCTCCGCGGGGCGTCTGGCGTTGCTTGGCCCACCCTGTCGAATTGGTTTGAATTTCAACGGCAGCGGCCATGTCTTAACCCCCTCCTTCATAGCCTCTCGGGTCGCGGACGGGTGCGAACGGCCGTCATACCTGCCGCCGACATACCGGTCCGCGCTTGCGCTCTTTAATTGACTTAATTAGAGAATCATTAATAAAGCCTCACGTTTCCAGTGCTTCCTGCCGGGTGAAGCTTTCAGTAATGCGCCGTGAATACATCCCTGTAGGCTCGGCTGCTGCTTCCCTGCAGCAAACGGTCACTAAAACCTTTACCCGACATGAGGCTTTACTAACGTATTTCTTAGTATGCGCATACTGACCTTACGCGACGGCCCCACGGCGGGAAATCCGGATAACTACCCAGCTGAACGCCCATGCCTTGGCCTGCGTCAATAAAGGCTGCTTTTTCCCGAGGCAATGTTCCTGCGCCAGGATCTTGGGCCACCACTCGCGCGGCCCGTGCCCTGCAGGCGGTTGCACGGGTGCCGGCATCCCTGCTGACGTGGTTGGGCGCAAACGTCGCGGGTAAGGAGGATTGGCATGGACCTAGTGGGCTGCTTGGTAAGTCCCTTGACTCTCAGAGCCTTGCCGACGACGCTTGTGGACCGGTTGAGCGTTACCGAATTTACCAAGCAGCCCACTAGCCACGAAAAGGTCAGCAGGGCAGCGGACCTCGTGCCGTTGTCGATCCTGAACGCCGCGGTCGCGGCGTGCTCGAGCGTACACCGGATAACGACCGGGTAAAAATACTTGGCCTGCATGTTGCCCCAGTATTTGGAACGATCGCGCCGGCCAGGTGCGTTTGGACACCGCCCTGGAGGGAAAACCATGGCCGTGTTTATGGTTTGAGTGAAGGGCAAGTCCAAGGGTGCCTGGACACGCGAGGGCCCGGATAGATCGGGGACGGGGGACAAAACGGTAGGTTCGATAATGCGCCCCGAACAGGACCTGCGCCGCATTCCTGCCGATTCATTCGCGCCCGTCCCCGATCGGCTGGTGCAGTATGCAGGTTAAATCCTTTCGTAGCGCTTCGCGTGCTTTGCTGCGATCTCGTCGAGCTTGGTTCGGGTGTGGCAGGACGTCATCTTTCACCGTCTCCTGGCTTTACGTGCCTCCTGGCCTTACGTTGCCCTTCCCGTCTTCGATGTGTCGAGCGACGGATGAATTCTCGTTCGGGACGCGCCAGGCCGTTGCGGCGTCGGTCCAACGACATGATTCCTACTCTGCACGCAACGCTCGTTTGTAGCCCGAGGTCAGTTTGGTCAAAAGGGCCTGCAGGGGGTAAACCGTACGACTACTCAAGATTGTTTTGCCCGGGTGGCCGAGAAGATCGATCGCTGCGGAAAGATCTGACCGCGCCCGGTCAAACCGTCTCGTCATATCTACCCCCCGGTGCCTATCGCCGTCTTCAGGCAGTCGTCGGTCCGCCTGGCAGGGTTGTGCGAGGTGAAAATCAACCCGCGGAGGTTGCAAGCACCCGATCGCAATACGCGCAATCCGCGACGAAGCAAGACCTCACCCGCTCACGGTGGCCGGAACTGAACGGCGGCATGGCATGACCGGCGCACACTGCTGGCACCATCAGGGGTCACCGTGCAAAAACGCAGCAATTTCGATCTTGCGCGTGTGTGTGGCGACAAGTAAAAGCGGGGCATACCCCCCCGCCCGGCGCGTCGAGTCGATCAGTAACGCTTGTTGTCCTTGGCTTCGTCTTCGATAGCTTCACCGGCGGCCTCGATGTCCGCGCCGATACCGGCGGTCGTGTTACAGGCGGTCAGGCCAAGTGGTACCGCGAAAACGGCGACAAGCGCCAGCAGCAGGGTTCGCATGTTGTTCGGCATCGTTGCGTACTCCTCGTCAGAGTAGAATCAGGCCGCCCGAATGGCGGCGGTTGCATCGGATCTACTAAGCAAGTGCTATACCAATGGCCTGATTGGCCCTTCTCATCCGCTGCACATCCAAACAGCGCAGCATGCCAGTGGCGACGGCTCGGCGTGTTTGGCGAGCAGTGGACGATATGCACCCTCAGCGGTGCTTTTGAGCACTGCAGAACAACACGTAACGACAGGCGCGGTCAGCGAGCGACGGCACAGCTGGCAGGGTGTCGCGGTTGTCCGCGGGCGCGCGGGAGTCCCTCTGTGCACCGGGAGGTCTCGCGCTCACCCCGTGTTCGCCGCAGGCACCGGGCTGGGTCTGGCGTTCAGCCAGCAATTGATCGTCGAGCGCGGCGGCACCAACGATATGGATAGCGTGGACGGCGAGGGGAGCACCTTCCATTTCGTGTTGCGGGCGATCGATTCGCGAACCCAGCATGCCGCCGGCGTCGGTTCGTAACCGGAGGAATCGATGCAGCGCAGCATCGAAACGCTGCTCGATACCGAGTGGGACGAAGCGGACGGGTGATCGCGAGGCAGGTCGAATGCCTTCTTCAACTAATTGTTTTCGTTATGGTGGCCAAGGATGTGCTGCAATCCGTGCCGCGGAAAATCGGCGGCAGGACTTCGTCGGCGTGCCGTACCGCGACCACCCCGCCCACCGCCTCGAGGGCGATGTTGCCCGCCATGCATAGCAGGATCATGCGCGAGGCGTCCATCTGGTAAGCCTGGCCCACGATGCGCGACGACAGCAGGGTGCCGATCGCGTCTCCGATCCCAGAAATCAAGCCCAGAAAACCGCCGAGGCCGACGCGCAGTCCGCCAGGTAACGGAATGACGCTGTCGAGCAGATGAGCGAGCCGCTCCAGGTCGTCGTATTGGCCGGCGTGCGACCGTTCCGGGTCGCTGGGTCTTTTGGCCGACTTGGTGCGCGTTGACTCGGCTTGCGTGGATTTGTCGACGTAGCTCTCCCGCTGCCTGCAAGCAAGGTTGAACAACGATGCCGGGCAGTACCGTACGCACAATCGCAATAGCGCAACAGGCATGCCGGCGAATCGATGCGGTCCGCACTTCGAGTTGAAGCGATGGCATGTGTCTTGCCGATTCGACGAGAGCGCATCTCGAACGCGCTCACGAGCGTCGTCGGGAAGGGTTCGAGCCGACCTGGGCGAGTCCCGCCGGTGACGATGCTAACCACCCGGCGATGTTCGCGCGGTGTCTTCCGCACCGGGATAATCAAATCACGAAGGACAAAGTTGATGGAAATTGAAGTTGGGGGCCTGTTCGGCCTGATCATTCTGGTGCTCGACGTCTGGGCGATCGTCAAGACCTTTCAGAGCAGCGCAGGCACCGGCTCGAAAGTGATCTGGACGGTACTAATACTGTTACTGCCGCTACTCGGCCTGATCCTCTGGGTGGTGTTTGGTCCGAAGGGTAAGAATTGATCGCAAGCCGCCGTCGCGTGCGTCGACGAAAGCACGCGTCAAGCATGCCGCGAATGCAGTTTTTGCGCATCTGCGTACGCTCCGCCGCATGCGCATACCCTCATTTGCACCTCCGGTGGTGCGAATCCACCGGTACCGCCGCGACGCGTACCGCGAATCGGCCCGCCTATGCCTGCGCGGCCGGTTGGCATCGAGCTTGCTGCGCAGGCGAACAGTCACCTTGCCATAGGGAGCCAAGCCGCAGTCCATGAAGCATCGTCGCGATCAGCGCGCGGGCGGCGGGTTGCGTTTAGACCGATGAAGCAGACCTCGCTGCTGGAACTGTTTCTGCAGTTCGGGCTCGCCGGCATGATCGGTTTTCTGATCGGCCTCGAGCGTGAGATGTCGAGCGGCAAGTCGACCAGCATGGGCAGCCGGGATTTCGTCCTGTTCGCCCTGACCGGTGCCGCGACCGCCTTCGCGGCGCTGCATTTCAATCTGCCCTGGCTGATTCTCGTGTCCTTGATCGTGGTGTTCGTGCTAGTGGTCTCGCGCTATTGGAAAGACGACGACCAGGGCCCCGGCATTACGACGGAGCTGGCGGCGGTCATGACCTTCGTGCTGGGCGTGCTGACCCTGCACGGTGCGCGCGAGATCGCCATCGCCCTGGCTATCGTCACCTTCGCCCTGCTCGCGCACAAGCGTACGATCAAGTCATTGCGGCGGCGCATTCATACCCGCGACCTGAATGCGACGCTGAAGCTGCTGGTGATTTCCTTCATTGTCCTGCCGGTATTGCCGCAGCAGCCCCTCGATACCTTTCTGTCCCGGCAGGTCGGCAGCGTGGAACGGGTCGACGCCGCCACAGGGGAGGTAACCATACGGCTGGAAAAGGGTCACGTGCTGGAGCCCGGCGACCAAGCCCGCATTCTGCCGGCGTCCGATGGATCGTCCTTTGAGGTGCGAATCGTACGCCAGACCGACACCCGCGCGGTCGTCAAACTCGAGGAGACGAAGGCCGGGCGGCAGGCCGCAGCGCCGGTGGTCGGCGACGCGGTGCAAGCCCCGTTGGATATCGAAGTCGTCGGCGTCCTGCTCTCGGCGATCAAACCCTATACCTTGTGGCTGATCGTGATCCTGGTGTCCTTGATCAGCTTCATCGGCTACATACTGATCAAGCTGCTGGGCAGCGGTACCGGTGTCGGCCTGACCGGCTTGGTGGGAGGGCTGATCTCGAGCACCGTCACTACCTTGAGCTTTGCCCGCCGCAGCGTGGAAGTGCCGCAGCTCAACCGGGGCTTAGGCGTCGCCATTCTGCTGGCCTCATCGATGATGTTCCCGCGGCTGCTGCTGGAAATGTTCGTCGTCAACCGGCCCCTCGCGGTGAGTGTGGCGCTGCCGTTGTTGGTGATGAGCGTGGTCGGTTTCGGCCTCGCGGGCTGGCAGTTCTTTCGTTCGCAGCGTTCCGTCGAGAAGGAGAAGCCGCTGGAATTCGACAACCCCTTCAGCCTGACGGCCGCCGTCACCTTCGGCGGCGTGTTCGCCGGGATCCTGATGCTCACGCGCGCGGCGACGCACTATCTCGGCGAAGCCTGGCTGCCGGCGGTCGCCCTGATCAGCGGGCTCACCGACGCCGACGCCATCGCCTTCTCGATCAGCGACGCGCACCTCTCGGAATTGATTTCGCTGCGCTGGGCGAGCTTCAATCTCGTCCTCGGTGCGATTGCCAATACGCTGATGAAACTCGCTCTGGTGTTCCTGCTCGCCGACCGGGGCCTGTTTCGAACGCTGCTGGCGCCGTTTCTGATCATCGGCGGGGTCGGCGTGGTCACGGGACTGGCCTATTACGGGTTTCTGCCGGCCGCCTTCTGATCGGTTCGACCGCGTGTCGCTTCAGCCTTTTTCCAGGTCTTTTAATAGGCCTGGTGGCGCGCAGCAAGCCGCGCCGGTTTCTCGGCTCCCAGTGCAGCCGGTCGGTGATCTCCTTGCGTATCTGCGAGTCGATCCGGTTCAGGCGCGGCTTGACCAGGATATCGTTGCGTACGTCGGTCACCCCGCACACGCCCAAAGCGCCAGTAGCGGCGAGCTTGCGTTTCGCCAGGGAGTCCACGGTGCCGCTGAGCGCGGCGCGCTCCTTGGACCGGAGATTGGTCACCTTCCCGGTGAGCGAGTTCACATCGCGGGATCGCGCAGCAGCGGGCTTTCCAACTGGCGGTTATTATCGGGTTCGCGATCGCCGCGGCCGCCATCACCACCGCCGGTACCGACAGCAGCAGTAGCGGCGTCATCGCCTATGCGGGGATCGCTGCCTGGCCGCCGCCGAGTAGGTAAGCAGGTGGAATCGTCAGAGGTCGTCCTCCGTAGCGTGTTGCGAGAATTCAGCGCCAAGTCCGCCACCGTCGCGTGCCGGGTCATGGCCGTCTGCCTTCCTGTACGATGTGTTTCCCGTATCGGTTGGCACCGGCTGGTGGGGGCGATGCCGACTGGTTGATTTGCGAACATGGCGGTGGATATGCCCCGGAAGCGGGTGCCCTGACCTGGCCACAGGCGGCCACGCCGCGGCGCTGGCCGATTGGCTCGCGATTTGCACAACCGAAGGCGCCGACATGCGTCGTCGGCGTCACGGAGTAATCGCATGATCGGATGGGCAGTCACTTTTTTGGTTATCGCCATCATCGCCGGGCTGTTGGGCTTCAGTGGCATCGCCGGCACCGCCACGCAGATCGCCTGGATCTTGTTCGTTGTCGGACTGATTGTAGCCCTGGTGTTTTTTGTCGTGGGCAGACGACCGCCCGTGTAATGCCGGGCACACCCGCGAGCTTGCCGGCCGGTCCGAAGCGGCGGCGGCCGGCGAGCGTTTCTCCGACCGCGGCGTCTCTTGTGAGATTGGCCCGCGCCACAGGAGGAACCTTGCACATGAATAGACTTGCACCAGTCTGCCTGACCGGTCAGGTCGTACTCGGGGGGGTCGCCGCGCAGGCGCAGCAGGTCCGTCTCGCCATGGCGTGCTATCGGCAATAGACGCGCCACTTGAACCGGCCGCCGGCCGGGGCGGGTGCGGCGCGAGCCACGGCGTCCAGGTTCACATCTTTTCATGGGTTTTCTGCCGGGCAAAACGCAAGTGTTGTGCCCGGCAGAAGCGCGAGCGTCGCTAGCCGCCCGGGGACATGCCCGTGTCGACACAGGCGTATGCGCCCGATCACGAGGGCCGCCGGGCGCGGTTACTGCCTCTGTTGGAACAGAGGCAAGACCGATGTCAGTCGCTACGAGTTCCGTCATGCGGAAGACGCTGGGAGGCGACCGCGCCGACCCGGGGCAATTCCACGTCCCGCAGGGGCAAATGCACCGCGTTCCAACGGTCGGCAGTGTTCGCAACCCGTGCGGGCCGCACGGTTCTTCTGGCACGTCCCCTGCATTGAGTTCCATCGACAGGCGATTGTCTGCCCGGTACAACATCGCCTGGCAATGTTTCTCAGTCAGCAGTCACAGGAGTCGAACATGAACGAACGTACCAAGAAGGCCAGCGAAGTCCAGGGTGAGGGCGACAAGGAGGCGGCACGTAACTACGATAAGGCAACCCGCGAGTTCGTCGAATCCGGCAAAGTGGAGAAGGCAGAGGAAAAGGCCGGGGAGCAGGGCCGCGCGGAGGCAGAGCAAGCCGAACGGGAGGGCCTGGACCACGCCAAAGAAGAGGACCCTGCCGTGCGTCGCGACTATCAGAAGCCCGCCGCTGAGTGAGCGCGCGACGCCCGGCCACCGCAGGCGCGCAGCCATATCGCCCAGGGCTCGCCCGCGAACATTGGGGATTTACGATGGCATACCTCTACCTAACAGCCCACGAGCCGGCGCCGTTCAAACAGTTCGCCAACGAACTCATTGCCGAAGGTGTGGCCAAGCGGCGAATACGGGTGATCACCACCGATCCGAAACAAGCGACGGGGCTGCCGGTGAAGACGTTGCGCTATCGCCCACCGGTGTCGAACCTGCTGTTCGGCGCATTGATGGGCGGGCTGATCGGGCTGCCGCTGCTCTGGTTCGGCGAGTTCGGGCTCGCGCCCATGCTGGTGCTGGTGGTCGCGGCAGGCGTCGGTGGCGGGTTATCCCGCCTGTGGTTCGGGCACGGTCTGGCCGGTGAAGTCTACAGTCTCGACGACGCCTTGCGCCGCGGTGACCTGGCAATGGTGCTCAAGGTCGATGAACGGCGTCTCGGCTCCGCTGAGCGGACGGTCAAGGATCGGCATCCGGAAGTCGCCGTACTCGGCGCCGACCCGCGGGGTACGCCACCGTTCCCGTGAGCCGCGCCGGACGCGGTCAAGGTATCAGTGTGGGTACGCAGCCGTACCTAGCCTCCCGCGCTCGACGACACGGCGAGTGGATCCCTGGTATCGGCGGCCAGGCAGCACCGCCCGGCGGCAGGCCGGTATTCGGTCCCACCGAAGAGCGGCGCGGGCTACACAGCGCGATCACCGGCGGCTGTAAGGAGGCGTTTTGATGCTGTTGTATCGAACAATCCTGCTCGCGGTCGGCGGAGGGGGCTTGCTCGTCGGTATCATCCTGGTGTTTGTCCTGGCCATGTCGTGGGTCAACAGCACGCGCCTGCAGCCGGCCTCGGAACACATCGGTCTGTACTTGGAGCTGCAGCAACTGCGCGAGCAGATGGAGGAAGCAAGCGACGTCGACGCCGTTCCCGGTCGGTCGGACCAGGCGGGGTGGCTCGCTGCATTGCGGCGGCTGGCTGCCAATCCGGCCTGGCTCAGCGCCGATACCGCGCAGCGGCTGTCGCGTTCGGCCGATCTGCTGGCGGATCGGCCGGACGCCTCGCGACTGATCGTGCCGCGCGTCATCGGTGTCGTGCAATCGGCGGAGGGCAAAGCGCACCAGTCGCTGCTGGATGAACTCGAGGGCCGCAGCCGGCGCGAGTTTCACGCCGCCCTGGTCTTGGGTGTCGTATTGCCTGTCTTCGCCGCCGGGTTCATCGTATTCTTTCAGCGCCGTGTGCTGGCGCCGTTGAACGACCTCAGCGGTCTGTTGGAATTGCTGGCGCACAAGGATTACGCGGTGATTGCGATCGAGAACGTCGACCCCCTGATACGGCCGCTGTTCGAGAAGTACAACCAGATGGTGAAACGGATGCGCGATCTGGAGCGTGGACATGTCAAACGCGAGGACAACCTGCGCGACGAGGTCGATCAAGCGACACTGGCGCTGTTTCAACAGCAGGTCGAGATGGCGCGAGTCGAGCGGCTGGCAGCGGTGGGCGAGGTGGTGGCGCGACTCAGCCACGAGCTGCGCAACCCGCTGTCGGGGGTATTGATGACGCTGACCAATCTACGCACCGAAATCGATTCGCAGGACCACGACCAGCGTTTGGGCCGCGCGGTCGCCGAACTCGAGCGCATCGGCAAGCAGTTGTCGACGGTCGTCGACGAGTCGCGTCAGCTGCCGGAGCGTCCGCGGCCGATTCGTCTGCAGCCATTGATCGAGCAGGTGGCCCGCCTGGTGCGTTACCAGTTGGGCAAAGAAATCACGTTGACCACCGATGTCCCCGCAGAACTGCAGTGCACCTTGCCGGCGAGCGGGCTGCGCAACGCCTTGCTGAATCTGGTACTCAATGCGGCGCAGCCGCTGCACGGTCGGTCCGGCGCCGTCAGGCTGACCGCCGAGCGGCAGGAGAACACGGTCGAGGTCAGGGTTTGCGATAACGGTCCTGGTTTTCCCATGGAATTGCTGGATGCCGAGGCGCACGAGTTCGCCACCTCGAGGGGCGTCGGCGCTCTCGGGCTGGCGACCGTCAAACGCTTTGCGCTGGCCAACGCCGGCCGGCTCGAATTGTCAAACCTGGCCGAGGGCGGCGGTTGCGCGATCTTGCGCTTGCACGACCAGGCGGCGGGGTAGTCGGGCGCGGGCCTGCCGCGCGACGACGTGCATGCTCTGCAACAAGGTGCGGGCAATGGACTATCCGTTGGACTACATGCATGAAACTACGCAGGCCGCCGTCCTCTCCGGCCGCAAAGACGTTGATCGAACGCGTTGTGCCGAAGCGGGACGGAGGTCCTTGCTTCGGTCGGGCGCAACGGACCGCGACAGTCGTGCGTTGCGCACAGTGGATCGCTCACGGGATTGCGGACGGGGGCATAGCCGCAGTCACTGCCGCGCCTGCTGTACGGCACCGCGGTGCGGAGTCCGGTTCAAATCCACCGACGAAGGTGGATATACGCCAGGCGGCGATGTGCGACCCCGGGTCGGACGGGCGCCTCGGCATCGTATTGGGCCCCTGCGGCACGCAGTCTGCGGCGCCCACCGGACCGCGTTGCGCACGACGCTGATCTGACCGGCCACGGGCGGCACATGCGGGGGCGGCGGCAACCGCGGGCGGTAATCCGACGTGGGCTTGAGGTGCTAAGGTCAAGCAGGGGGCAGCGTTTGGCTAGTGATTCGCGCAGTCACCACGTTTGCTGGGCCGCCCGCACCGGCGCGCGGAAGCCAGCGCCAGCCGGTCCGGGCTCGAGCTCCGCGCCGCGCGCTCGCCGCGGGACGGCTCGATGAGTGAAGTGCTGCTGTCCCGTCTGCAATTCGCGTTCACCATCGCGTTGGGGTCTGAGTTACCCGCGGTTCGACCGGCGCCGGTTGCTGCGGTGGACACCGCTACCACTGGCCGTCGCCGCTGCGTGGCTCGGCCTGTTCCGGTCATTGCGGCACCCCGACCCCGGGTATGCGCCATATGCCTGGTGGGTCGCCCTGTTCCTGCTCGGTTTCGTGGGCCTGGTGACCGGTAACTGGCCTTGTATCGTGCCTTACGGCGTGTCTTTCAGAGCCAGTGCCGCGACGGCCGCGAGCCTCGGTTTCCTCTCCGCCGGCACCGTGTTGTTGCCGCTCACCCTGGCCTACACCCTGCACGTGTACCGGACGTTTCGCGGCAAGGCCGCCGCCGGCGGCGAGCGCCGTCATCGAGTCGGGGCATCGCGACAACAACGGGAAGGTCATCGCGACGGGTCGCGCAGGCGTTGCGTCCCGCTGAACGGGTCGACACTCCGGTGTTGGCGCGGCGCCTGCATCGATTATGTCAAACCCGACCGCTCCGAAGGTCGTAAACGAAGGGATGATTTCAATGACTGAACCGACACAACCCGATGATCCTGACGAGGGCCTGCCTCCCACTGCATTGTATGGCAAGCAAACGCACCTGGCGTTGCGCAACTTCGCGATCAGCGGCCAGTGCTTCCCGCCGTCTTTCATTCGGGCGCTCGGACGGATCAAGGCCTGCGCGGCGGCGGTCAACGGCGAATTGGGTCGGCTGCCCCCGGACATGGCGGCGGCGATCGCCGTGGCGGCCACCGAGGTGGCGGAAGGATGCCACGACGGGCAGTTCCCGGTCGACGTATTTCAGACCGGATCCGGCACCAGCACCAACATGAACGCCAACGAGGTGATTGCGACGCTTGCCACGCGGCGCCTGGGCCGGTCGGTTCACCCAAATGACGATGTCAATCACGGGCAGAGCAGCAACGACGTCATCCCGACCGCCATCCACGTCAGTGCCGCGCTGGAGTTGCAGCTAATGACAGTTGACCTGTCAGCGCTGCGCGATGCGATCCATGCGCGGTCGGAGGAATACCACAGTGTGGTCAAAACCGGCCGTACGCATCTGATGGATGCCGTACCCATGACACTCGGGCAGGAACTTTCCGGGTGGGCGGCGCAGATCGCGGCCGATCTGGATCGCCTGGCGGATGTCGAACGTCGCTTGCTGCTGTTGGCGCAGGGCGGCACCGCCGTCGGCACCGGGCTGAACACGCATCGGGATTTTCCGCAACGGTTTGCCGAGCGCATCGCGGCCGACACCGGCCTGGCGTTTCGTACCCACCCCAACAAGTTCGCCGCGATCGCCGCGCAGGATACCGCTGTCGAATTGAGCGGTCAGTTGCGCGTAACCGCCCTCAGCCTGCTGAAGATCGCCACCGATCTGCGCTGGATGAACAGCGGGCCGGTAGCGGGATTGGCTGAACTCCGACTGCCCGAATTGCAGCCGGGCAGCAGCATCATGCCCGGGAAAGTCAATCCGGTGGTACCCGAGGCGGCAAGCATGGCGTGCGCACAGGTCATCGGCCTGGATACGGCGATTGCCACAGCCGCCCAGGATAACCGCTTTCAGCTGGCGACCATGCTGCCCCTGATTGCGTTCAATCTATTGCAGCAACTGGGCTTGCTGGGTGGCGTGGCGCGTGCGCTGCACAAGCAAACGATCGCCCGCCTGGAGGTCGCTACCGGTCGACTGCTCGATCGATCACGCCGCAACGTCATGCTGGTGACCGCGCTCACGCCGTATATCGGGTACGACCTGGCCGGAAGAATCGCGAAGGCTGCCCTCGAACAGGAGCGGCCGGTGATCGACGTGGCCCGCGAAATGACGGAGCTTTCCGCAGCGGAACTCGAGCGCCTGCTGGACCCGGCGCGGATGGCGAGACCGCATGGTGCGCGATGAACGAGCGCTGACCCGTTGCGATGCGGCTATAGCATGCTGTTCATGCGTGTGCTGAGGCAAAACGCCGCCGCGCGCTGTCGAGCAAGCTGAAAAACAGGACCCTAACGGGTCATGACCACTTTTTGGTACAGGCCGCCGAAATAAGTCGTTTTCGCGATCGCGGCCGGTGGATACTCATCCGACACCCAGTCAGCGATTTCGGTCCGCCAAAGATCGAGTGCGAACGGCTCCAGGGTTTTCAGTACGGGCTTCATGAGGTAGCGATGCGGGTGTTGCCAGACCGGGCGATGATAGTCCACGAACACCACTTTACCGCCGGGTCGGACGACCCGCATGACTTCCCGGACGGCCGCCGACCGGACCTGCGCCGGCAACTCGTGCAGCAGAAAGAACACAACGACCTGATCGAACGCGCCGTCAACGAAGGACAGTGTGGCGGCGTTCTGGCGATCGGCAAAAACGTTCGCTACCTTGCCCATCTTACGCCGCAGGTTCACCATTTGAATGGGCGCCACGTCGACCACGTCGAGACGCGCGTCAGGTGCCAGCCGTTTGGCGAGCTTGGGCGTGAAATCTCCATAGACGCACGCAACCTGCAGGGTACGGCCCGTGATGACCGTACCCATCTCGTCCAGCGCCGCGTCCCGCAGGCGGGCAAAGTTGCCCCACAGAATCAGGTTAACGATCCATTGGTGCTCGAAGATCTTGACCGCACGTGGGTGGAGGTAGGCCCACCAATAAGTTTCCCTGAGATAATCGGGGATACTGCTCGACTCGTCATCGAGGTCGACAGCCTGGCCCGGCGTGGATTCAGCCACGCCCATGAAATCCGTCTTCTCCATCAAATTCCCCCGGTGGTTTTGTTCTCTTTGTCGAACTGCCCGGTATCCCTGCGGCGGAGCGCTTCCGTTGCTCTTGTTTATCTGCTGGTTGACGCTCGACACTGCGTGTAGGATCAAGCTCGCTGTTTTTTCATGTGTACCACATCCGAAGCGGATCGACGGCGGACAGCGTACACGACGTACAGAAAGGAATGCTATTGTTTGAGTTCGGTCAAATGCCGCTCTTCGGACAACGATCCCCGTGCGAGGAAAAAAACCGATCGTCTGAGTTTGAGCTATTGTTTGACCAAAGCCGGTCGATTGTATGATTTAAGAAGGCCCGGCATAGCAGAGTCGACCCCGAGACATGACACGCACTTGAGATTGACCAACGACAGGAGACGAAACACGTGATCGAGAGCAATATCAATCGCGAAAAGGGAAAGGACCATTATCAGGTGGCATCCGATGAGCAAAAGGAGGAAGTGATGTGCTGGAAAGACCCGAACAAGACCTGCAAGTGCGATCGTCCGCAGCAGGGCGTGTTCTGCGTGCGCTACCCGACGCCGACCGATTGAGTGGTCGCTATCGACGCAACCGGTCGGTGAGGTGCTGGTGGGGTCTTCGCAGGCTCCTGCCGGCAAATATGGCGGCAGGAAAGAGAGATCCCGGTACTCAGATCTTCAACAGGTAGTGGATGCTCAGGAGCGTCCCCACGGCCGCGATACCGTACCCGGTAAGTGCAACCCAACGGTCCGCACGCAGACCCAGCCCGTGCATGGCGGTACGCATGCGGTGCGCCGCGTGCCACAGCGAGAGCGAGATCACGAGAAGTAAAGCCAGCTTGCCCAGCCAGTTGTCGGCAAAGGCGAGCAGTTGATCGTAGTTCAATGCCGGCGGCATATGGCCATGTCCGGCCATCAATGTGATCACCACCAGTGCGGGCATGGCGAAAGCGGCGACCGTGCCACCGGCGGCGAACAGACTCCAGAACGGTGCTTTGTTGGATTTGGCCATGGTCAGAACACCCCCGCCAAGTAGAAAACCAGCAATGAAAAAATAACCCAGGCGAGGTAATGGGCGCCCGATATCAGGCTTCCGGGTACGAAGCGCTCGCCGATCTGAATAGGCATGGCCTTGGGGGTCAACGCAAACCATGCCTGCGCATGGATGAAGACGACGACCAGCACCAACCATTGGAATACAAGGACCAACGGACTGGACAGAAAGTCCAGGAAAGCCGCGTACGTCTCGCGCCCTTCCGCGAGCGATCGCAATCCCCACAACAGCAACAGGGCGTAGAGACCTATAAAGAATGAGGTAATCTCATGGATCATGTGGACGGTGTCTTGTCTTCGCGACAGGTACCAGGTCGTCTTGGGTATTTCCCGTACGTAGGGTTTCGAACTCATCACTTTTTCCTCCCCAGTCCGAGGCGGTCCTTGTACCAGTTGACCGTGCTGGCGATCTTCATCTGCTGAATGGCGCTGGCCGGATCAACGTTTTTCGGGCAGACCGCGGAGCACGCGTCCGCGAACGAACAGTCCCAAACGCCCTCGTTGCTCGCCACCACGTCCTCGCGCTCATGCCGCCCCTGGTCGCGCGAATCCTGATTGTAGCGGTGTGCAAGAGCCAGGGCTGCCGGACCGATGAACTCGGGGATCAACCCATACTGGGGACAGGCGGCGTAGCAGCAAAGACAATTGATACATAGGGTGTACTGTTTGAATTTCTTCAGTTGCGCCGGCGTCTGGTGATGCGCGCCTTCCTCCAGCGGACGTTCCGTCTCGCGGATGATGTAGGGCTTGACGCGGCTGAGCTTGTCCATGAAGTCATCCATCACCACCACGAGGTCGCGCTCGATTGGAAACTTCGCCAATGGCTCGATTCGTATCGTGCGCTCGGGCAGATCCCGGATGAAGGTCTTGCACGCCAGGCCGGCTTGGCCGTCGATCATCATGCCGCAACTGCCGCAAACCGCCATATGGCACGACCAACGGAAGCTGAGCGTGCCGTCCATGTGATTCTTTACATGGTTGATCGCGTCCAGGACGACCCAGTCTTCCTCGCAGGGTACGGTGTAGGTCTGAAACCAGGGTTCCTTATCCGTTTCCGGGCGATAGCGGAGAATTTCGAGCTCAATGGTTTTATAGCTCATTTCTGTTCTCCCCCGTAAACCCGTTCGCCCGGCGGCAAACGGGTAATGACGACGTCGAGATAGTCGATACGCGGCGCGTTGTCACCGTCGTAGTGGGCCATCGAATGCTTCAGGTACATTTCGTCGTCGCGCGCGGTGAAGTCGAGCCGTTGGTGCGAGCCCCGCGATTCCTGGCGATGCAACGCTGAATGGGCCATCGCGTTCGCCGCTTCGAGCATGGAGCCTACTTCCAGGGTGTAGATGAGGTTGGTGTTGAACACGTTGCTCTTGTCCTCGAGGTGAACACGCGCGTATCGGCCGCGTAGCTCTGCCAGCTTGTCGCAGGTTTCCTTGAGCGAATCCTCGGACCGATATATTCCCGCGCCGGTTTCCATGGTGGTGTTCATCTCCGAGCGCAGCTGGGCGATGTTCTCATCGCCGGCGTCGCGGAGGAACAGGTCGCGCAGCCGCTGCTGCACCGCTTCGGCTTGCAGCCTTACCAAATCGTCGCGACCGCTGCTGTTTTGAGCAAGCGCATACTCGGCCGCATGCCGGCCGGCCCGTCCGCCGAATACCAAGAGTTCGGTCAGCGAATTGGAGCCCAGGCGGTTGGCGCCGTTGATGCTCACGCAGGCGCATTCGCCCGCGGCATAGAGGCCCGGCATGGGCGTCGCGCCGTCGATATCGGTATGAATGCCGCCCATCATATAATGAACCACCGGCCGGACGGGGACCAACTCGTGCACCGGGTCGGCGCCGACGTAGCTGCTCGCCAGATCACGCACGAACGGCAAGCGCTCGTTGATCTTTTTCTCGCCTAAATGCCGAATATCCAGATGGACCACGTCACCCCAGCGGGTGCTGATCGTGCGGCCCTTTTGCTGTTCGTGCCAGAAGGCCTGGCTGAGCCGGTCACGCGGTCCCAGCTCCATGGCCTTCTTGCGCGGCCATGGATCGGGTGGTCCCATGCCGTAGTCCTGCAGATAGCGATAGCCGTCTTTGTTGACCAGTATTCCTCCCTCGCCCCGGCAGCCCTCGGTCAGCAGAATTCCCGTGCCCGGCAAACCGGTCGGGTGATACTGCACGAACTCCATATCCTTCAGAGGCACGCCCGCGCGATAAGCCATTGCCATGCCGTCGGCGGTCTTGATGGCGCCGTTGGTCGTGAAGGGAAACATCCATCCCGCGCCCCCGGTGGCAATGACCACCGCCTTGGACCGAAACAGGTGCGCCAGACCGGTGCGCATTTCGATGGCGGTCAGGCCCTCGCAGCGTCCGTCCTCCACGATCAGGTCAGTCGTATAAAACTCGTCGAAACGCCTGATCCCAGGGTATTGAAGCGAGGTCTGAAACAACGTGTGCAGGATGTGGAAGCCGCTTTTGTCCGCAGCGTACCAGGTGCGCTCTATCTTCATGCCCCCGAAAGGCCGCACGGCGACGCGGCCATCCGGTTGCCGGCTCCAGGGACAACCCCAATGTTCGAGTTGGGTCAGCTCACGGGGCGCCTGCTCGACGAACAGGTCGACGGCGTCCTGATCGCACAACCAGTCGCCGCCCGACACCGTATCGTGGAAGTGATGGTCTAGTGAGTCTTCCGCCTGAATGACGCCCGCGGCGCCGCCCTCGGCCGCCACGGTGTGGCTGCGCATGGGATAGACCTTCGAAATCAAGGCTATCGTCAATTCTGGCCGGGTCCGGGCTATTTCAATTGCGGCCCTCAGGCCGGCGCCCCCGGCGCCGATGATTGCAACATCGAAATCTAATGTTTCCATCGCTAGATTACCGTCGCCACTGTTGTTGTCGAAACCATTGCGAAACCCAGTCTGCGGGTTTACCCGGACTTAAGTCGTATGTCAGCTTGGGTCATGATACTGCGAACAATAGTGTACCTGCATTTTCGCCGGTGACACGCGTTCGACAAAAGGCTATACCAAAAACGCCGCGCAAAACCTTGTCGTAGGGCAGCATAAACGAAGTATTTTCCGGTTGACGTCGATTTTTCGAATTCCTCCGCCGGTAGGGGGGCGGGTCGTCACCGAGCCTGGTCATGCGCCGTCGCAACGCGCCGCCGGGTCGGAAACGATGTCCCGGTGGGCGACGTCCGGAAAGCCGGACGGTTGATCGCGCGGCATGCTGCGCTTCGCGGGGCCGAGGTTCGTGACCAGTACCATACGGCCATGGAAACGTCCGGCGCTACAGCGCCTGACCGACGCAGTCGGAGGCCACTCGCGCACGCCCCGAGATGGCCACGCCGTTGCGTTCGTGGTCAACCTTGTATCCCACCGGCGTCAGCGGGATCGATATCGAACCTCAGCGCATTGCGGAATGCGTGCGCATCAATGAATCGTGTTCGAAGCGGCTTTGGAATGAGTCAACCATCGATGGGTGATGCCGCGCGCCATTGTCGTGCTGCGCAGCGATGTCTCCCGTGAGTGCTTGGGTTCCGCGTGCTGGACGATACCCGGAAACCGATCCTGGATGCGTACCATATCCGCCACGAGTTCGTCGGTGGCCAACTGGATCGACAGGTGTTTCTCAAACTCGATGGTGACGAACGGTGGTGCCGTTCCCTGTTCGACCGATGCGTAAAGTCGATCCAGATGTTCACTCAGCGAATGCGTCACGGGGTGCCCGTTGACCGACAAGACCCGCAGCTGCAGCAGGTCCAGGCCGTATTCGGAATAACTCATCGCCTGGGTATCGGGTTCGATACTGGTGACCACGTACAGCTTTTCCCCCCGTGGCGCGTCATTGACCAGATCCCAGCGCCAATTGCCAACGGTCTCGATTTGCTCAAGCAGTTCCCGGGTGACTTCGGTAATGACCAGTCCGCCGAGGTAACCCCATTCCAGTGGGTAGTCCGCGCCCTCGGTCGGCAACCAGATGCGGGGTAAGACGACCGGCTGCATGTCCAATTCAACCGTCGCTTCTACGCTGTTGCGTATCACCTGCAGTGCCAATTTCTGGCCGGGCAAAGCGGTGTTCACGACAAACCACCAGGGGACTTTGCCAATCACTGGGTGGTCGATTTCGCCATGATCGATCGCGTAACCGTCGATGGTTGTGACGATGTCCCAACGCCTGATACCGGCCGCCGCCGCCGGACTCGCGTCGAGCACGTGCGATATCACCAGTCCGGACTGTTCGGCACCGACGCCTAACGCCTTACGCGATACTGGGTTAAGATTGTAAGCGACTACCCCCGGATCGGTTTTCTCGAACTTTCCTTTCTCGCGCATCACCGAAACGACCTGCTTGGCGGTGCTGAAGGGGATCAACAGCCCGATGTTCTCGCCCGCCCCGTAACGCGCGCTGACGCCGATCACCCGGCCTTGCGGACTGATCGCGGGGCCACCGCTGTTACCCGGGTTGACCGCCGCATCGGTTCGGATCAGCGTGACGTGGTCCAGGCGACGCTGATAGACATCGTGGCGCGGTTCCCAACTCGAAATAATGCCCTGTGTGGCGACCAGCTTTTCACTGTTGCCAAAACCGAGCACGGCGGTCTCGCCACCGGGTCGCGCTTCGTCCCAGTCTGCCCACGCCAGCGGTACGATGGTTCCGTTGACGCGTTGGAAGCGCCGGCTTTCGGCATCGCTCACGAATTCGAGCAGCGCCAGATCGAACCGCACACTCGATTGCGACGCCAGCCGCATGGAGAACTTTTCCTTGCTGTGGACGCCTTCCACCTTGATGGACCGCGCACCTTCGATGACGTGCTGATTGGTCACGAGGTGCCTACCGTCGATAAAAAACCCAGTACCCAGGCGTTGCGCCAGTTCACCTTGGCGATAGGGCTTCAGATGCTCCTTGGTCTCATGGACGACATAAACACGAACGATCCCCGCCGAGGCGTTTTCCTTGATGTCCTTCCAATCGGTGCCGGCCGCATCTGCCGGTAAGCTCACGGTAAGTGAAAACAAAAGACTGATTATCGTACTACGCACCGCCTACTACCTCTCTCATCGAATTCCTCAGCGCGCGTTGTTCGTCCTGTATTTTGAACTGCACTAAACTGCTTTGGTTCGGATTCCGTAATTTTTCACCTAGAGCCGCAATTTTCGCGTTGCTGGGATACACCACAACGGCCGTCGCTGGATGATAAAAACCCTACTAGACAAAACATAAATCGTGCTTTGTATGGGTTTAACCAATTTTTCACGCAATGTACTCACGGCAAGCGGTATAGATTGACTACTTGTTAACTTCGTTCGGATCGATGCTATCTACTATGAAGATCGGTATTGTCCGATCCGCCGTTAGTTCTTATTTCGGACCTAATGAAATATACTTTAGGTTCCGCAAACGGGCGGTATATACGGGGGCTGTAACAGACGCCGGATGATTCGGCTAGATGATGTACAGAGATCAGCCGGTGTGGGGTAAGTTTGGCGATTGGCAGTCGAACGCGGCGCACTCACCGCGCGCTAAACATCGTGGGTGCGATCAGCTGTCGGTCGGTTCTTCGCTGAGTTCGTAACGATTGATCATTCGATAGACGCTGCGTTCGCTCACGCCCAGTATCTCCGCGACCGCCGCGCGACGGCCCGAGTATTTTTGCAGCTGCAGGGAAAGATACTTGGCTTCGAGTTCCTCGAGTGTGGGATCGTGATCGAAGCAGAGGTTGACGACTGCATTGGGCTTGGTTTGCGTGGAGCCGAAGGCCAGATGTTCCGGGCGTATCTGAGGTTTGTCGCGAGAGAGAATGATCGCGCGCTCGACGACGTTCTTCAGTTCGCGAATGTTTCCCGGCCAGTCGTAAGCGACCAGCTTGCGTATCGCGGAAGGCGTCAATTGTTTATCGATACGGCGTGAGAAATCGTGGTTGCAGACAAAATGCTCGGCCAGTTGCGGGATGTCCTCACGCCGCTCCCGCAAAGGGGGTACGGTGATATCGAAGCCATTGAGCCGGTAAAAAAGGTCGGCACGAAATTCGCCGGTGGCGACCATGACCTCGAGGTTGCGATTGGTCGCGGCCACGACGCGTACGTTGGCGGCCAGATTCTTGGTGCCGCCGAGGCGGCGAAAAGTACCCGTCTCCAAGACGCGTAACAGCTTGGCCTGAATCGTGGAATCGATTTCGCCGATCTCATCCAAGAACAAGGTACCGCCTCCCGCGCCCTCGATCAGCCCCTTCTTTTGTCGTTCTGCGCCGGTGAACGCGCCTTTCTCGTGGCCGAACAGCTCGGACTCGAACAGCTTTTCCTGCAGGGAGCAGCAGTCCACGGCTACGAAATTGCGTCGCGCCCGCGCGCTGCCATCGTGCAGCGCACGGGCGACCAGTTCTTTGCCCGTGCCGCTTTCGCCATACACCAGCACCGTGATGTCGTCGTCGGCAACGGCTTCGATGAGGCGCAGAACATTGGCCAAGGCCTCGCTCTGCCCGACCAGCGCCTTCCCAATGGTGTCGCGCGCCCGCAGCTGACGCTTGCAAAACTGGTGGTCGTTGCGCAGCGCGGCATTTTCGAGTGTACGTTCAACCGTCAACAGCAGTTCATCGGGACTGACCGGTTTGAGCAGGTAATCGACGGCCCCGTTCTTCATTGCCGCAACGGCATCGCGCACCGATCCGTAGGCCGTCAGCACCACGACCGGATAGGTGTCGACCAGATCGGGTAGCCGTTCCAGACTGTCGCCGTCGGGAAGTCGGGCATCGGTTACGATCAACGACGGCTCATTCTCGACCAGATACGCGTCCGCCGCGGCCCAGTTCACCACGCCGCGTACGTCGTAACCGCTGGCGCGCAACTGCTTCGTTACGAGCCGGTTCAACAATTCGTCGTCTTCGATGACCAGAATCTTGGCTGTCATGAGGTGGCTCCTGATTCAAACGCCGGGTCCGGGAACATCACGATGAAACGAGTTCCCTTGCCGAGTTCGCTTTCCACATGGATGCTGCCGTCGAATTTCTCGACGATATTGCGGGTGATGGATAACCCCAGCCCCGTGCCATGGCTGCCGTCGGCGCGGCGGCTGAAGAAGGGATCGAAGATGTGGGGCAGGTCTTCGGTTGCAATGCCGGCGCCAGTGTCCGCAAAAACGAGCCGAATGCGGCCATGGTCGCGTTTCACGCCGATCGTCACCCGGCCGCCTTTGGGCATGGCATGGAAGGCGTTCTGGACCAGATTGAGGGTCAGCATGCGCAACTCGCTGTCCGTCGCCAGTATGCGCAGCCCCGGCTCTTCATCGACCTCGAGCGTTATCTGGTCGTTCTCCGCCTCCCACCGCAGCAAACTCAATGTTTCGTGGACCACGGAATTGACGTCCACCAGTTCTTCGGCCGAGGCCGGTGGTGCACTCAGTTTGAGCAGGCGTTCGGTCACCTCTATGCACTTGTCGACCTCCCGATCCACCAACAGCAGATATTCCTCGATGGCTTGCAGGTTCGAGGGGTCGCGTTCCAGGAGCTGTCGTGAGGCATGCAGGGCCAGCCGGACGGACGACAGCGGGTTATGGATTTCATGCGCGACTCCGGCCGCGAGTCGGCCCAGTTCAGACAGCTTCTGCTCTTGCGAATACTGCACTTGCGGCGCCAGATCGCGGATCGATTCGACGATCAAACGCTGTTGCCGGGCGTCCCTCGTCGCATCCATGGCGGCCGCGTAGATCTCGACGTCCATGGTCGAACCGTCGCTGCGGGTATGCCGGTGCAGCACTTTGACGGCTTCGTTGCGGTCGCGCAGTTCCACGACCGGGCAGGTGTGCAGCGTAGGGGCACAAGGTTCCGCGAGGCCATGGGTCGACTGATGGCAGGTGTCGCCTACCGCGGTGTGTGTATCCATGCCGAGCTGGTACCGGTAGGCACGGTTGGTCAGGCGGATTCGAAAATCGCTGTCGATCACCCGCAGACCATCCGGAATGGCATCAATCAACGATTGCAGGAATGCCTCCTGGTGACGCAGCTCGTCGAAGGTGCTCTCCAGCTTGGCTGCCATGGCATCGAAATTGCGGCCCAGCTGCGCGAATTCGTCGGTTCCGGCGAGTTTGGCGCGTGTCGCCAGATCTCCCTCCGCCAGCCGCGTGCTGGCCGCGCCCAGTAGCGCGATCGGCTGCAGCACGAAGCGACGCATAAACCACCAACCGCCGGCCAGGTTGATCAACACGATCAAAGCGCCGGAGCCCATCAACAACAAGGTGGTTCGCCGCGCCTTGTTGCGAATGGAGGCGGCATGGTAGTCGACGTATAATATGCCGTTGAGCGGGTTGTCGCTGACGGTACCGTGGCATTCGATGCACGCCGGTTTGTTTCGCACCGGGTTGATGCTGCGAAGCACCTCGTCGCCCGAAGCGTCCACCGAAAATTCGCTGCTCGGTCCGGCGGCCTCGACCGGCGGCGCTTGCTGTGCGCCGAGTGCTTGCGGGTCGCTGGAAAATCGAACTTCACCCCTCGGGTTGGTGATGAACACCCGCTGCACGGCACGTTGCGAGCCCAGTTGCCGCACAATGAAGCGCAGCCCGTCCAGGTCCCGCTTCAACATCGCATTCTCCAACGAAGTTTGCAGCAGGTTCGAGACCTGTTCCGCCGCGGCGGCGCGCTCTTGCGCCAACTCGTTACGGTAGAGCCCGATATACAGCATCAGAAATACCAGCGAGCTGATCAACAAACCCGCCGCGGTACCCACGGCAAATTTTCTGTTTAGGCCATTGGCCAGCCAGTGCATCGACTCAAGTGTCCTGTTCGCTGCGACCGTGTAACGTCCACGGGTTGCCGGGCGGCGCCCGGTATGATCCGTCTGTTGATTCTACCCCCCGGTCAAAACAATTCCCTGACAAATTGGCAGGCGACGTTGCCAATGGAGCGGCGAAATCGGGCTTTGCGTGATGACTTGTCGTCGATCAACACCACGCTGACTTGTTGACCGGTTTGAGCCGTTGTTCGCCTGGCGGGCAGAAAGAAATTGCAAGCGAGTTTTTTGTCGCTTGGCGCCTAGGCAAGTCAAAGATTCTAAAGGTATTCCCGCTTCGATCTCCGCGCCGGCCAAGTCTTACCAGCCGATTTCGGCGACACAAGAACGACACCTGCAAGCACGGTGTGGCATGCGCTTTGCTCGGTCGCAGCATACCGTCAATCAGTGACTGCGGGCGCAGCGTCGGTCCAACCAGGAGGACTTCCCACCATGTGGCGTTTATCCACCAACCGTGAATATCTTGGCATCGTTTTATGTCTGTTTTGTTACACCGTCGACGCGACATCGCAAGAAGGCGCCGTGGGTGGCCTGCAGGAGGCGCTGGAGTCGCAGGGTTGGCAGTCGACGACCATGCCGGACGGCAGCCGGATTTTCACCCGGCCGGGTTCGACGGCTGTCGAACCGGCGCAAGTCGTTGACACGGAACCGCCGCGTCCGCTGTCCGACTCGCTGTTGAAATCGCTCCAGCAGCAAGGTTGGCAGACGACCACGGACGCCGGCGGCAATACGGCTATCAAGCCACCGGCCGGGGTCGTCGAGGCCCCCCCCTTAGAGACGGTCGTGTCGGCAGAAGCGGATGCCAGCGTTGCGGGCTCGCTTTTGGAGGCCTTGAACCGTCAAGGTTGGCAAATCACGCGCGGAACCGACGGTAGCTACATCGCCACGCATCCGGCCGTATCGGTTGTGCCCAAGACATCGTCCGGTGTTGGGCCAGCGCGGGACGTCTCCACTATGGATGCGGTGGAACCGCGCGTTCGGCCAGCACCGCCGGCGTCGCTTGCGGAACAGTTGGATGCCGCACTGCGGCGCTCCCCGGCGGCGCGATTCTGGCGTTCAAGCGCAGGGCCTGACGGTTCGGTCATCCTCGAACCGCTCTCTCAGGCAGCCGCTGAGTCCGGATCTGCAACGGCGTGTGCGGGCATCGGCGTACCGGCAGCAAACGTGGCACTGCCGGTATCCAATCCGGATGACGCCGGAATCGTTGCAACGCGATGGCTAGCCGCTACCGATATGGCCGACGTTGCGCTGGTCGGTCGAATTCGAGCCGTGCCACGCGCTTTCATGGTGAGCATCGTGCGCCGTGCCGCACCGCACACGCTGCTGCAGCAGGTCGCGATCAGGGCGCGAGACGGCCATGTCGTGGTAGTCGACTAGACTGGGCGAATTGCTAGCACCATCGATCATCCACTGAGCGCTCGATAGCTAGTTTCCGTCCAGAAACGCCCGCTCCCGGAGAGAGAAGGAAGTTAAGGTATAACTGGACGGACACTAGCTGGCAACGCCTCTAGTGCAACACACATCGCCGAGCGGGCTTGGCTCTACGGGTGCCGATGCTTGTTTGCTATGCCTTGACCCGGAACCTGTGACGCACCGCGAAGAAAAACACGGACGGGCTGCCAAAGTGTCAGGGCGGTCTTGGGCATTCGGCTCGTATCAGCTGCAGTCTTCTAACCAGCTGAATTTCATTCGCTTTCTGCATTCCACACGCCACACGCCGACCAACGCCGCCGCGGTACTTCAGCGTATCGCCTGCCTTTTTGTCACGAATTGGTTTCCCAATGCCGGTCTGGACTCTATGAGTATGATTTTAACTAATTGAAATAAAAGTATTATTTTTTATATCCAGTGCTTGGCATCTGGTTTGCACCAGACATGGGCGGGGTCACGTCAACTCGAAGTCAAAGCGTGATTTCTAGCCGTATTCACCAAGGAGCAAGCGCAATGCGAAAACCGGTGCCTGGTATTTGGTTGATTGGTATGACGTTATTGGTCTCTGCATCCGTCGTGGTGGGTTACCCGGTTGCCGGTGTAAATCCGTCTCAGCGACCCGCTGATGCGCCGGTTATCAGCGCAGTCCGCCACGATGGCCAGTGGTACCAACAAGCCCTTACCGGGATCAGCCAACCATATCCCTCGAGTCTGAAGTTTCTCGAAGACCAGGGTAACTGGCACACGCCGTTCAATCGCCCCGGTGCGACGGGTAGCTACGATCTGCGCGGCTGGTATCGCTGAATCCTAGGCGAATTCGAACTTCCCTTTGTAGTAGATCACCACGTTTCGATATGAGGAGGAACGACACTGTGAAAACCACTATCAAGAGGTTTCAAAAGGCCGCTCTAGCTGCAGTAGTCAGCGCTGGATTGGCCGGCAGTTCTATGGCCGGTTGGGTATGGCAGCCTGAAGGAATGGGTGGCATGTCAGGCATGTCAGGCATGGGCGGCATGTCAGGCATGGGCGGCATGTCCGGGATGAGCGGTATGGGCGGCATGTCCGGGATGGGCGGCATGTCCGGGATGAGCGGTATGGGTGGCATGTCCGGGATGGGCGGTATGGGTGGCATGTCCGGGATGGGAGGGATGTCCGGGATGTCGGGCATGGGCGGTATGTCGGGTATGTCCGGCTACTTCCAGATCACCCCGCAGGGACAGATCTTCTTCTACCCGCAGACCGGCATGGGCGGCATGTCCGGGATGGGCGGCATGTCCGGGATGGGCGGCATGTCCGGGATGGGCGGCATGAGCGGTATGTCGGGCATGGGCGGCATGGGTGGAATGAGCGGCATGTCCGGAATGGGTGGCATGGGCGGAATGGGTGGCATGGGCGGCATGCGCTAAGCCATCGAAAAGATTCACCGGGATTGTCCCGGTGGAGACCTAAAAAGG
>CBDUNM010000052.1:0-27974 GCA_965368585.1 uncultured Chromatiales bacterium
AACGCGAACCACAAGCGCCGCTGGATCCTCGGCAGGTTGGCGCCGCTTCCAACGCGTTCTTGAACAACGAGTTTTTTGCCTTCTCCACTGCCTAGTCAATGGGCTATTGCGCCGTTGACGCAAGGATCGCGCAAACCTTTCCAACAAACTCGTCTGCTCAAGAGGTTACAATTGCGAGGCATCACCCGCTCTCCGGAGCGGGTGCGGATTAAAACATAAAAATCAGAGCCGCTCAGATCAGAATTTGGCATCAGCCGCTCTCTGCTGCGGCACCACGGAGATGCTGGGCAAGAGAGATTCCCACAGATACCATCCCACTGCGCCAGCGCAACCACCGACGGAGGACCAACCCAATGAAAATAGAAACCATCGCCGTGCACGGAGGCTACGAACCGGATCCCACGACCAAGGCGGTCGCGGTGCCGATCTACCAGACGACGTCGTACGCGTTTGACAGCACCCAGCACGGTGCCGACCTGTTCGATCTAAAGGTACCGGGCAATATCTACACCCGCATCATGAACCCGACCAGCGACGTGCTGGAACAACGGGTTGCGGCGCTGGAAGGCGGGGTAGGGGGGCTTGCACTTGCGTCGGGCATGGCGGCCATTACCGATTCGATCTTCACCATTGCGCAGGCCGGCGACAACATCGTCACGACTTCCCAACTCTATGGCGGAACTTACAATCTGTTCGCGCATACGCTGCCGCGCCTGGGCATCGAGGTGCGCTTCTGCGATGCCAAGGATATCGACGGCATGGCGGCCGGAATCGACGCCAAGACCAAAGCGGTGTTCTGCGAATCGATCGGCAATCCGGCGGGGAATATCGTGGATTTCGGCGCCATTGCCGATATGGCCCATGCCCACGGGGTTCCGGTCATCGTCGACAACACGGTGCCGACGCCCTACCTGTGCCGGCCGTTCGAACACGGCGCCGACGTGGTGGTGCACGCGTTGACCAAATACATGGGCGGCCACGGCAATTCGATCGGCGGCATTGTGGTGGACTCCGGCAAGTTCCCCTGGGCCGACCAACCCGACCGCTTTCCGATGCTGAACGAACCGGACGTGTCCTACCACGGCGTGGTGTACACGCAGGCCCTGGGACCCGCGGCCTTTATCGGCCGTTGCCGCGTCGTGCCACTGCGCAACATGGGCGCGGCCATCTCACCCTTCAACAGCTTTCTGATCCTGCAGGGCATCGAAACCCTGCCGGTGCGCATGGATCGTCACTGCGAAAACGCACTGGCGGTCGCCAAGTATCTGCAAGGGCACGCGCAGGTGGAATGGGTGAACTACGCCGGGCTTGAAGACCACCCCGATCACGGGCTGGTACGCAAGTACATGGGCGGCAGGGCGAGCGCCATTCTATCGTTCGGCATCAAGGGCGGACGCGAAGCCGGCGCCCGCTTTATCGACGCGCTGCAACTGGTCGTGCGGCTGGTCAATATCGGTGATGCCAAATCGCTCGCCTGCCACCCGGCGACCACCACGCACCGCCAGCTTTCGCCGGAAGAACTGGCGACCGCCGGCGTCAGCGAAGACCTGGTGCGTCTTTCCGTCGGCATCGAGAACATCGTCGATATCATTGGCGATGTTGATCAGGCGCTGGCCGCCGCCAAATAGCGGCCGTGCGAAACGGCGTTCCACGCGTGATTCGTGATCGCGGATGATGCGTGAGGCGCCGCGCTACGGAATAGATCCCATCCGTCGAGCGAACGCCGCCGCGAAGCGCCGCGGCGACACCGGATCCATGTTGAAGTACAGCGACGGTTCGATCAGTTCCAGTTCCATCAGGGCGAACCCGGTGCCGTTACGCACCAGATCGACCCGCGCATACAAGGGCAACGGGGCCACGGCGGCCACGGCGTCCAGCGCCAGTCGCAGCAGGACCGCTTCCGGCTCGACCAGACTCAGCACGCCGCCGTGCTCTTCCTGCACCCTGAATTCCTCAGGCCCGGGGGTTTTGAGGATGGCGTGACTGTATTCACCGGCGAAGAAGAACAGCGAGTATTCGCCTTCGTTTACCACACTCGGCATGAACGGCTGAACCATACACGGGCGGCTGGCGAAGGCGGATGCCAAGCGCGGCGCCTGCACCGCCAATGACCTATCCGACACCCGGAAGGTATCGAACCCGCCGGCGCCCACGGTCGGCTTGACGACGATTTCAGAGGTGCCGAGTTGGTCGCAAAGGCGGTTGAAATCGGCCGCGGCAAACCTGCCCGTCCACCGCGTCGGCACAATCGGAATACCGCGCTGCTCGAGATCGCGCAGATACCGCTTGTCGATATTCCACTTGACCAGTCGCAGCGGGTTCTCGAGGTGCGCGGTGGAGCGATCGATGGTCTCCAAAACCCGGATAAACCGCGCCGGGTCGGCCTGGTAGTCCCAGGGCGATCGAATCACCACCACCTCGAAGCGGTTCCAATCGACGTCGGCCTTGCGCCATGGAACGGGCGACACGGCCCAGCCAAGCCGGCGCAGCGGCGCGTACAACAGCGCGTCGTAACATTCGAAATCGGCCAGATCGTCCATGGTCAGAAAGGCACACCTTCTCACCGGGCGGTCCCCGACAGGGCGGGCAGGGGCCGTGTATTGCGATGATCGCGACCGACGTGGCCGGGGTTTTCCGCCGAGTATGCCGCGGGTATCAGGTACCGCGGTGCGCGCCTTGCGGGACCTTGACGGACATACCGGTGCATACCCCCCCTCCTTTTGTTATACGCTTTGATCTTATGGGCACTATTCTGATCGCGTTGCGTAACCAATGACAAACGCCAAGAGCAGGGCGGAGCTGGAATCGGAGCTGACCGAGCTGCGCGCACGCCTGCGCCGGTTGGAGTCGGCCGATAGAGAGCGTGCCGCGGCGCAGGCCGCCCTCAAGGAAAGCGAGGAGAAGTACCGCAACACGGCGGACGCCTCGCTGGTCGGCATCTACGTCATTCAGGATCTGACCTTCAAGTACGCGAATCCGTTTTTTTGCCAGCTGTTCGGCTATACGGCGGCCGAGCTGGTAGGACATATGAGCCCCGCCGACCTGGTCGTCGAGGAGCAGCAAGCGGCGGTGCGGCAGAACCTGCTCAGGCGCGCCTCGGGCGAACCCGGACGTCCATACGAAGTCAAATGCAGACGCAAGGACGGGTCGGTTTTTCACACCATGGTGTGGGGTAAGGCGAGCACCTTTCAGGGGCGTCCGGCGTCGGTCGGAACACTCGTCGATATCACCGAACAAAAGATCGCCCAGGATACGCTGGCAAGGTACGGCGACCAACTCGAGGCGCAGGTCGCGCAGCAGACCGAACAATTGCGGCACGTCAATGCGCGCCTGCAGCAAGACATCGTCGAACGAAAACGGGTTGAGGACGAATTACGCGCCAGTGAAGAGAAGTTGCGCGCGCTCATCAACGCGTCGCAGGAGGACGTCGTCATTCTGCTGAATGCCGACGGTCGGTTCGAAGTCGTGAACGAGCGAGCGGCGCGCGGCTTTTGCAGGAGCGTCGACCAGATCATCGGCAGATCGATGATGGAGCTGCTGCCGCCGGAGATTGCCGCGTCGCGCTGGAGCAAGGCGGCGGAGGTGTTGCAGCACGGCCACTCGATCCGGTTCGAAGACCAGCGCGCGGGACGATGGTACGAAAACAACTTCTGTCCGGTATTCGACCCCGAGGGGAAGGCGCATTCCGTCGCCATATTTGCTCGCGATATCACCGCTCGCAAGCGTCTGCATCTCGCGTTGACGAAGGCCAAGGAAGATGCGGAACGGGCAAACCTGGCGAAGTCGCGCTTTCTGGCGGCGGCCAATCACGACCTGCGACAACCCCTGCAGGCCTTGGCCCTGTTTCTGGGCGCCCTGTCGATTGGACGCCTGGAACCACGGGAAAAACGGCTCCTGCAGGATATGCAGGAAGCGCTCAAAATCATGGAGGATCTACTGAACTCCCTGCTGGATATCAGCAAACTCGAAGCCGGGGTGATCACGCCGGACATCAAGAACTTCTCGACGGCAGCCCTGTTTCACCACCTATTCATCCAGTTCAAGGTGCTATCCAAGGAACTCGGCGTTAAGATCCGCCTGTACCCCTGCGATACCTCACTGCGTACCGATCCCGTTCTGCTGTCGCGCATCATTCAGAATTTCGTCTCGAACGCCATGCGCCACACCCGCAGCGGGAAGATCCTGGTCGGATGCCGCCGGGTTGGCGACCGCCGCAGGATCGAAGTCTGGGATCAGGGGCAGGGCATTCCGACCAATGAGCTGGAAAGGATTTTCGAGGAGTTCCACCAGATTGGCGAGCCGAGTCGCAATCGGCATCAGGGGCTGGGGCTCGGACTGGCCATCGCGAAGAAGATGTCCGGTCTGCTCAATCTGGATATCGGCGTCCGGTCAATTCCCGGCAAGGGCAGCGTGTTTTTTGTCGAAGTGCCCCTGGGGGGTGGTGCCGACGCGGCAATGGCGCCGGCATATGCGCCGGTCGGGGAGAGTTTCGTGCACACTCAAGCCAGTATCCTGCTGGTGGAAGACAATGTCTCCGTGCTGAACGCCACCGTGCACTTGCTGCAGCTCTGGGGATACCAGGTGCTGACCGCGGCGAACGCCGACGACGCCTTGGACGTCGTCATACAGGCTGCACAGGCACCCTTCATGGCGATCCTCGATTACCGCTTGCCGGGCGAGTCGAACGGCGTCGAGCTGCACGCCGAACTGTGCCGCACCCTCGGGCGAAATCTACCCGGTATCCTCGTCACCGGCGATTCCTCCATCAAACGCCTGCAGGAAGTCCAGGCGTGCGACCTACCTTTGTTGCACAAGCCGATCAATACCAACGAGCTGCACCGCCTTGTCGTGGACATCGAAGCACAGCAAAGGACGCCGCTGAGCGCGACAATGCGCTGATCGAGCACCGCGCAGGAGTACGCCGCTACCCGGTGTCGCCGCTTCAGGGGCAAGGCGCGCCGACGGCGGCCCCCCCCCGTTGCGCCAGAAAACTCTGCAGCTGCGTTAGAAATTCCGCGACGGCCTGGTTCGCCGCGAGCACGCCGGCATAGGGCGTTCGCTCCACGGCTGGTCGCTCGACACCGATGACCCGCGTGGCGAGCAACCGCGCGCACGCGACGTCGATCAGGCTGACGCGTACGGCCAACCGCACGACGCTGCTATCCGCCCCGAACACCTGCTGCAGGTATAGCAATCGGGTATCGAGGCGCAGATTCGCGGATACGCGAGCATCGGCGGTGGTCACCGCGCGGTACAAACCGCTCTGCTCAGCCGCCCGCAGCAACAAGGGCGTGAGCATACGCGCCGGGGCATCGGCCCAGCGATGACGCACAAAGGCATGCAGGCGATGGGGTTCCTGAACATACACCATCTGCGAAGAGCCGTACCCGGGGCTGGACAACGGCGAACTGATGAGCAGACTCGGGCCGTCCGGGCGGCCGGACGCCGGGGTGGTCGAGCCCGCCCATTCCAGCAAATAGATACTCGGTGTTTCGTTACTCGTCGACGTTAAAGGGAAGGCGCAAGCACCCGACAGTATCGCCAACACGGCCGCCAGTATGGGCCGCGGTGCCTTGCTCCAGCGGGTTGACGATCGGGGCCGTGAATTCACGCTTGCGCTCCTATTCGCCTGGACCGGGGCGGGCGTTCGGTATGCCGTACAGCAGCACACTGGGATTGCGCTCCAGCAGTTCGCTGAAACGACGGAAGCTTTCGGCCGTCTGGCGCAATTCGTTGATCAGTCCGGCGGTTTCCGGCAGCGTTTGTCGGGTGAAGCGTTGCACGTCGCGCCCCGTGGCCTCTATCGTACCGCGCATTGTCACGCCGGCCGCGCCGATCTGTTTGGCCATGCGCTCCATGGCGCTCGAGGTACTGTGCAATTGCCGCAACAGGTCGGGTAGATGTTCACTCGCGTTGCGGGCCTGTCGCAGCGTCCCGCCCAAGTCATCGAGCGCCGCTGTGACCGTATCGGTGCGACTCGCGAGCGCGCCGCTCAGGGCATCCAGATGGGCAAGCGAATCCGCCAGGTAGCCCTGATTCTTGTCGTTGAGCAGGATATTGATCTTATCCGAGGCAGTGATCAGATTGTCAATCAGTTCGCCGACGCTCCGATCCAGACGGCCCCAAATCGACGGTTGGCTGCGAATGACCGGCAGCGACCCGTCTTGCGCCGCAGCCAGGGGCGGCGACGCCTGATTGCCGCCAGCCAGATTGATGTACGCGAGACCGGTCAGGCCCTGTACCTCCAGCGTGGCGGTGGTGTCCTCGCGCACGGGTGTACCCTTGTCGATACGCAACACCAGTCTGACCCGTTCCGCGTTGTCCGGGTCTAGCGTGATTTCGCGGACCGTCCCGACACCCACGCCGTGGTACTTCACGGTGCTGTCGCGCGTCAGCCCGGATACCGACTCGTGCATGTAGACGAGATAGGTGTCGTATGCCCGGCCTGATCCGCCGGCGCCCAGCCAGAGTATGCCGGCGATCAACACCCCGGTGAGGACCAGGACGAACAACCCGACCAGGACGTAGTTGAGCCTTGCGTTCATGCCGAAGCCTGTGCCGCGCGCCCGCGCGGACTATGAAAGAAGCGCACCACCGCGGGATCCTCGGCGCGCGCCAGTTCCGGCATCGTACCCGAAGCCAGTATTCGTGCGTCGCCCAGCAACACGACCCGGTCGGCAACCCGCCACAAGGTATCCATATCGTGCGTCACCAGCACGATGGTCGGGCGCAGCGCGGCCTTGAGATCCAGAATCAGATCGTCAAAGGCGTCGGCGCTCAAGGGGTCCAGGCCCGAGGTGGGTTCATCGAGAAACAACACATCCGGATCGAGCGCGATCGCCCGCGCCAAGGCGACACGCTTGCGCATCCCTCCGCTGAGCTGACTCGGGAACAGACGGCCGTCATGGTGATCGAGACCGACCAAGGCCAGCTTGACATGCGCGATCTCCTCGACCAGCGACTTGGCCAGGTCGGTGTGCTCGTACAAGGGCACCGCGATGTTCTCCAGTACGGTCATGCCGCCGAACAGCGCGCCGTTTTGAAACAGCACACCTATGTGCCTGCGCAAGCGCAACAAGCCGCTCGCGTCTAAGTCGCTCACCGTCTGACCCAGCAAGCGTATCGAGCCCGCGGTCGGTGCCAACAGCAATGCCATCTGCCGCATCAGGGTCGATTTGCCGCTGCCGCTGCCGCCGACGACGGCCAGCGTTTCGCCACGCTCTATGGTGAGATCGATCCGCTCCAGCACCCGTCTTGCACCGAAGCGTTTGGCCAAACCGGTCACCTCGACCACGGCGTCGGCCTCCAGAGGCGATTGCTGAACCGGCTGACTGCTCATATTCCGAGAAAACTGAAGGCGACGGAAAAGGCCGCATCCACGACGATGACGGCGAGGATGGAGTGGACCACGCTCTGCGTGGTGCGGCGGCCTACGCTCTCGGCGCTGCCGGAAACCCGAAAACCCTGGTAACACCCGATCGTGGCGATAATGGCCGCGAACACCGGCGCCTTGCCGATCCCTACCAGGTAGGACTCGAGCGTCAACGCGGCGCCCAACCGGTCGACGTAAGTGAAGAAGGCGATGTCCAGCTGCAGGTTGGCCATGACCATGCCACCGAATATACCCATGACGTCGGCATACACCGTCAACAGCGGCAGGGCGATGACCAGCGCCAGCAGCTTTGGCAGGACCAGCAGTTCCATAGGCGAGATGCCGAGACTGCGCAGCGCATCCACTTCTTCAGTGACCTGCATGGTGCCGATCTGCGCCGTGTAGGCGGATCCGGTGCGCCCGGCGACGATGATCGCGGTCATCAACGGTGCGAGTTCGCGCACCACCGACAAACCGACCAGATCGGCGATGAATATACTCGCGCCGTAGGTGCGCAATTGCACGCCACCCTGGTAGGCGATGACCACGCCGAGCAAAAACGACAGCAAACCCACGATCGCCAGTGCCTGGTGCCCGGCCTGTCCCAAGCTGACCGCCACCTCACGCCAACGAACCCGGGCGGGGCGCAGCAACTGCGCCTGCCAGACGCTGCCGGTTTCGCCGATAAAGGCCAGCAGCCTGAACCCGTCGGCGACCACAGCCAGCACGCGACGGCCCAGGGCTTCGGGTAAATTGGGCAAACGCGGCCGCGCCGCGGGTGCGGCCGCCGGTGCCACGTCATGCACCAGATCCCAGATACGCCGCGCTTCCGCCGACAGACCCCGAATCTCAACGTCGCGTCCTTGCGCTTGCAGGGTTCTGCTCAGCCCCTGCAGAACGCACGCGCCGCCGGTGTCCAGGCGCTGCACCGCGCTCAGATCCAGTTGTACCCGCCCCTGAGGCCAGCGCAGCCGGGCAAAACGCCTGGATAGATCCCCGATGTGGCGCACCGTCCAGGCGCCGCTGCACGCCGCCACGGAACCCTGGATTCGCAGGTTGGCCCGCGATTGTTGGTTGTTGTCGCTTCGCATCGGGTCATCCGTTTATCGATTCACGCGGCACGCCTGTCACGCGACCGAAGGCTCAGCCGTCGATTGACATCAAGATATCACATCCTCCCCTTTCAGCAGGCGCAGCTCCGCCGCGTTGAGGTGCTCGGCGTCGCCCTGCAAGATCACCGCGTCGCCGCTGCGCAGCACCATCCCCGAATCGGGCTCGTCGCCGCAGATGCCGGCGCGTCTTACGGTGACGACGGAAACATTGAGGCCGTCGAACCCGAGATCGCTGATGCGCAGGCCGACGGCGCGATTCTCGGGCGTCAACACCACGGTGTGCAGACGGAACTGATCTTCCAGCCGCTCCAGGTCTTCGATCTCGTCGCGGCCGTGGAAGTAACGGCGTACCCGGCCGTAGTGGTCGGTGCGAGCCTGTTCGATCACGCGTTTGATCTCATCGCGATCGACCCCCAGGTGGTTGAGCAGATGCGAGGCCAGCATCAGGCTGGCTTCGACCGACTCGGGTACCACCTCGGTCGCGCCGGCGGCCTCGAATTCTTCCAGATGGGTGTCGTCATGCGCTCGCACGATAATCGGGACGGATTTATTCAGCCGGCGCACCGAACGTATGATCTGTTCGGCGGTGCGCGGGTCGTCGAATGCGATCACCAGGGCACGGGCGCGACCCAGACCCGCGGCCTCCAGTACTTCCGGGTGGGCGGCATTGGCGTAAAACACCCGTTGTCCCGCTTCCCAGGCTTCGCTGATCAGGGTGACGTCCATGTCGAATGCGAGGTAATCGATGCGTTCGTCGTCGAGGAACAGCGCCAGATTCTGACCAATGCGCCCGAAGCCGCAGATCAGGACGTGCCGTTGCAGCTGCTGGGCCTCTTCCTCGATCAGGTGCGCGGTCGCCTCCTTGTGCTCTCGGTAGGAACGGCAAGCCCGTTCCGCCCAGGCCCCGTTGCGCCGAATCAGCAGCGGTGCGATAACCATGGACAAGACCACGGCGGCGAGAATCGGTTGCACCTGTTCGGCGCTGAGCACACGGTTGCTCAACGCCAGGGCGAGCAGGGCAAAGCCGAATTCACCGCCTTGCGCGAGCACGATACCGGTCCTGATCGCGACCCCTGCTTCATGCCCGCCCAAGCGTACCAGCACCGCGATCAGCAGTCCCTTGCCCAGTACCAGGCCGCCCAGCAACAACAACACCCAGTGCAGGATCGACGGCAGCGTCGCCAGGTCCAGCTGGGTCCCGACGGTGATGAAGAACAGACCCATGAGGATGTCGCGAAACGGCCGAATCTCCGTTTCCACGTGGTGGCGGTATTCTGTATCGCCGATCAGCATGCCCGCGATGAACGCCCCCAGCGCCAGCGACAATCCGACGGCGTGCGTAATCCAGGCCGCCGTGAGGGAAACCAACAGCACGGCCAGCGTAAACAGTTCAACGGAATGAGCTGACGCGACCCGATGGAACAGCGGGCGCAACAGCCAACGGCCGGCGGCCAGCATGAGAACAATGGTCAACAAGCCTTTGAACAGGGCAATGCCCAGCGCCAGCGCGACGTTGTGCGTCGCGTCGCCGCCGAGAATCGGAATAGCAACCAGAAAGGGCACGACAGCCAGATCCTGGAACAACAGAATGCCGAGCGCGAACCGGCCATGCCGACTTTGCATTTCGACCTGCTCGATCAGTTGCTTGGCCACGATCGCAGTCGACGACAATGCCAACGCCCCGCCGACCACCAGCGCCCCCTCCCAGGGGATACCGATCAGCAGGGCAATCGCCATGGTGGTCAGCGTCGAAAGCACCACTTGCGCACTGCCGAAACCCAGAACGGCGTGCTTCATGGACAGCATGTGCGGTATGGATATCTCGAGCCCGATCATGAACAGCAGAAAGACGACGCCCACTTCCGCCAGCAGGTGGATGACGTCGCTTTCCGGGATCCAGGCCAGGGCGTGTTCACCCGCGAACAGACCGACGCACAGGTAACCGAGGATCGGCGGCAGGTGCACGCGCCTGAACAAGGCGACCGCGACCACCGCAAGCGCCAGGATGACGAGGACTTCGCCGAGTGGAGAAGGGTTCAAGAGTTGTCCGTCGGTAATTTTGTGGTCCGAATATACCGGCTGGCCGGCAATAAAACAGCGTTAGTTCCGATCCCGTGAACGCGCTGCGTATCGTGCTCGCTGCGACTTAAAGGTTATCGCATGCGAGCCGTTAGCGCTCACAACAAATCCAACAATCGCTGATGGTTCTCGAATCCCGCGTTGCCACAAGATTCTACGCGTTTGAATTCGACGTATGACGAACGCCGAACGACCGGCTACCTCGCCCGTCGCCTTGTTATCGTCCTCACCGCGTGCGTACTGCTCACCGCGATTGCGGTGGCTTATGCCTTTCAAAGCGGACGTACCGAAGCCCTGTTGCGCCAGGGGGCCGCCCACCTCGAAGTGTACGCCAATGAAACGCGGCACCATCTGGTCGACGTCGGCAGGGACATGGACAAGCAGATCCGTTTTCTCGCCCAGTCGGCGCCAGTGCGGGGTATGGTAAGAGCTAGACTGGCGGCCGGTTACGACCCCTGGGACGGGTCTGGCGCGATTGACCTGCGAAACCGGCTGGAAAGCACCTTTGCGGCGTTTCTGCAGGCGAGTACCGGCTACTTTCAATTGCGCCTGCTCGACATGACTGGCGCGGTCTCGGAAGTCGTGCGAGTCGAGCGGCTCGATGACCGGGTGCGCGTGGCGTCAGCGACCGAATTGCGGAGCCAAAGCGGGGACGACGACCTGCGGCGTGCGTTGCGCGCCGCCGCCGGTTCGACGGTGTTCTACCCGATTGCCGTCAATCGCGAACAGGGTATCGTTGAGCAACCCGTGCGACCAAGCGCGCGCGCGATCATCCAGATCGTGGGGCCTGACGGCAAACTTTTTGGCGCTCTGGAAATGAAACGAGAATTCGGACCCGGCTTGGCCGAACCGCTGGCGCGGATCCCGAAACAGATTCGAATCTACATCGCCAACGAACAGGGCGACATCCTGTTTCACCCGGAAAACGGCCTCGCTTTCGCGCACGAGTTTGTCGACACCACGGGGTTAGGGGACTTGTTCCCGGCGGCTGAATACTTCCTGCGCGGAACATCCGAGGATATGGTGATCGTTCCCCGCGTCGGCAGCGGCGATGACACCTGGTATTTGCGACGCATCGACTTCGACCCGACCACCGCGGGACAGCCGCTGACGATCGCCTTGCGCGCCCCTTACGAGTTGGTTTCCAGCGAAGCGCATGCGGCCCTGCAACACAGCGTCGCGGTCACCATCGCACTGGTGGCCGCAGCGGTGCTTCTGGGAATCATACTCGGTCGGCGCCTGACCACGCCTTTGCGCCAGTTGATACGCGCCGCGGCGCGTATCCAGTGCGGTCAGCACAATGTGTCCCTGCCGGTCGACCAGCCGGGCGAACTCGGCGTGTTGGCGCGGGCCTTTGCGGAAATGGCCGCCGAAGTAAGGCGACGCGAGGAAGGCCTGGCACAATTGACGGTTTGGCTGGAACAACGGGTGGCCGAACGCAGCGCGGAATTACGCGCCCAAACCGTCCTGCTCGACCTGGTGGTGGAGAATATCGGTGAAGGGGTCATCGTCGTCGACCCGCACAGCCACCCCTGCATCATCAACCGTGCGGCGCAGCAGATTCTCGGGATCGACGGTTCGGCGGCCGCCTTCGAGGCCTGGCGTCAAAGCCGGCGGTTTGGCCAATGCGAAGGGGATGCCGCGAGCGTCGACGGTTTGTCGCCGCTGACGCGCGCCTTGCAGGGTGAATCCGTGGAAAGCCGCAACCTGCTCGTGCACAGCCTTGATGGAAAGCCCGACCTGCGGCTCACGGCCAGCGCGCGGCCGCTCTACGATGGGGCGCGACAGTTGCGCGGGGCCGTCGTCACCTTCCGCGATATTACCGCGCAACACGACGCGGACGTCGCGCAACGTCTCGCCGCGATGGTCTTCGAACACAGCGCCCAGGGCGTATTGGTCACGGATGCATCGCAGCGCATTCTGCGCGTTAACAAAGCCTTCACCGCCATCACCGGTTACTCCGCCGAGGCCGCCGTGGGGCAGACGCCGAAGTTGCTGAACGCGGGAATCCAGAGCCGCTCCTTCTACGATCGCTTGTGGGCCACGATCGTACAGAACGGTTTTTGGGAAGGCGAGCTATGGAACCGCCGGCGCAACGGTGAACGCTATGCCGAACATCTGTCGATCATCGGCGTGCGCGACGACGATGGCAAGATTTCGCACTATGTCGGGATGTTTTCAGACGTCACCGAGCGCAAGCACAACGAAGATCAGATCTACCGGTTGGCGCACTACGACGGTTTAAGCGGTTTGCCGAACCGCCTGTTGTTCAAGGATCGCCTGCAGCACGCCATCGACCGGTCACGACGGGAAGGTAAGCAAGTCGCCGTCCTGTTCATCGATCTGGACCGTTTCAAACCGGTCAACGACACCTTCGGTCATGCCGCGGGCGACAATGTGCTGGGCGAGGTCGCCGCACGGCTGCTCGCCAGCGCCCGCGATGCAGACACGGTGGCGCGATTTGGCGGCGACGAGTTCGCCGTCGCCCTGGAAGGCGTCGATAAATACCAGGCCGATGCGGCCGCCCAGCGGTTTCTGAGCGCCATTCGACGACCGATTCCGGTCAACGATCAGCACGTTCATCTGGGCGCGAGCATCGGTATCAGCATGTACCCGGAAGACGGCGACGGCGTGGAAGAACTGCTGCAATTCTCCGATCTCGCAATGTACCGCGTCAAGGAGCGCGGCCGCAACAGCGTGTGCTTCTTCCACTCGGAGCTGTTCGAAATACCCGGTCGGCGCCTGCGCCTCGAACAACGTTTACGCGACGCCATCGAAAACGAGCAGCTCGAGCTTCACTTCCAACCGCAGGTCGAGCTCGTCGGCGGCCGGGTCGTTGGCGCTGAGGCCCTGCTGCGCTGGCATGACGAGGAACTGGGCTGGATTCCGCCGAGCGAATTCGTGCATATCGCCGAAGATACCGGGTTGATCGTCCCGCTGGGAGACTGGGTCTGGCGAACCGCGTGCGCGCAACGCGCAGCCCTGGCGGGACAGGTGCACGAGGATTTTCGCATCGCGGTCAATCTCTCCCCTCGGCAGTTGGAGGACGAAAACCTGGCACAACGCATCATCGATACGCTGGCCGCGTTTCAGGTCTGGCCCGAGCAGATGGAGTTGGAGATCACCGAGAACGCGCTCATGCGCGACCCCGCGCAGGCCGGGGAGTTTTTGCAGCGCCTGTCCGAGCAAGGGGTGGGCATTGCCATGGATGATTTCGGTTCGGGCTATTCGTCGCTGGCTTACATCAAGCGCTTTCCCATTGATCGCCTGAAGGTGGACAGGGCCTTTGTCCGCGACGTGCCCCACGATGCCGACGATTGCGCAATCGTCAGGACGGTGGTCGCGATGGCGCACTCCCTGCGCCTGCAGGTGATCGCCGAGGGCGTCGAAAACTCGGATCAATTGAGTTTCCTCGCTAGCCATGGGTGTGACGAGTTTCAGGGATACCTGTGCTGCAAACCGGCGCCCGCCGCCGAGTTCGAGGCATTGTTGCGGATGGGGGACTGGAAACCGGAGCGGGCAGAACCGCTGATGCCGGTCGCGAATACCAGCTAGCAAAAAAATGCCGCCCGGTCAGGGGCGGCCAATCAATACCATCAGTGTCGGAGGTCGATGGTCACTCGGGAACGAAATCTCAGAAATACGGCCGCTGTGCGAATGAGGCCGGTCATGACTAAGACTCACCTGATTTTTTGCATTAAATGTGCCAAATAAGATTTTACGTGTATTCAATATGTTAAATATCTTCGTTTGTTTAAGTGTTTAGTAACCTTTACACTCAAGACCGTGTTTTCAGTCGGCTTGGCGCGGATCGCGCGCGCGGGGCTTTTGGGTCGCACAGACTAGTGGGTCGCACAGATTAGCTTTGCCTAACCGAAGCGCGCTTCCGGTTTTACGGCGCGGAGCCGGCACGCCGTGTAAACAACGCCGCACAATCCCCCCGATTGCCGGGGATATTGGTGCTCGCGCATGTACACAATGCAGTCACACGGCTTTTCCACCATAATCGGGCGTCATGTACCTGTTCTCCGAGTCACCAGGCCAGATCTACGGCACGCTTTGCTTACGCCTGTTGCTGTCGGCCATGTTGCTGCTCGGACCTCTGCTGCTCGATAGCGGCTCCATTGCCGACGCAGGCGGCACGACGGCAGCCGAATGGCCCTGCCACGGCGGCCCTGCCGGGCAGATGGACGATCCCGGTCAACGCTGCTGCGAAGCAGGCGACTGCTTTTGCGAACTGGGGGCATCGCCCGGCGCCCCCGATGGTTCGCGCTCGCTCGATACGGAATCGCTCAGGTCCCGTTTGTCGTTGCCTGTCCCCTCGGCGAACCTGCTTGCGGGGTTCGCCCGTCTTCCTGACCGCCCACCCAACGGTGGCCTCCACCACGCCGGATAATGAGATCCGCGCCCAAGGTTGCGATCGGCGCATTGCGCCGCAACGAAACAACCGTTGCCTTGCCAGCCGTAAAACTCTGCGGCATGCCTGGCGCTTTCTAGACTCCTTCTCCTGGCATTCGATCGAGACTGACTGTCGCCGCGACGCAAGTTTGACGCAGACAGCATTGACGTACTTCAGCAGGCGTCGCCGAATCGGCAGCGCGGAGATAAAACATGAACTTCCTTAACCGTTTTTCAGCACATCGATTTATCCGCCGGGCGTCGACCTTGGCCGGCGCGGTCTTGTCGATCGCGCTGTCCGGTTGTGAGGACCGGTCGGCCACGCCCGGCGATTCGCCGGCCCAGGCCATGGAAGACACGGCCATGGAGCACGCTCTCAAACATCAGGACCCGAAGTACGTCTGTCCGATGCATCCGCAAATCGTGCGCGACGAACCCGGCAACTGCCCGATCTGCGGCATGAATCTGGTTGCCAAACGGATCGATTCCGCAACCGGTAACCGCCCCATCGTCACGGTTCGCGGCGAGGTGATCCAGAACATGGGGGTCAGGACGGATGTGGTCAAGCGTAAGACACTGTGGAAGTACATCCGGACCGTGGGCCGGGTGATGTACGACGAGACCCGCCTGCACCACGTGCACCCCAGAGCCGAAGGCTGGATGGAGAGACTCAATCTGAAGACCGAAGGGGCTCCGGTCAAGCGCGGTCAGGTATTGGGCGAGTTCTATTCACCGGAGATCCTCGGTGCCCAAGTCGATTTTCTGATCGCGCTCAACGACAGCGCCGGCCTCAATTCGAAAATCCGCCTGGACAAGGCGCGCAACCGGCTGCGCCTGCTCGGCGTCACCGAACCGACCATCCGGCGGATCGAGCGGGAGGGTGAGACGCGCAACACGATACCGGTCACCGCGCCGGCCGACGGCGTCGTCACCATGCTGGGGGCGCGCGAGGGTATGTACGTCACACCGAGCCAGGAGATCGTAACCCTGGCGGATCTGAGCAAAATCTGGGTCCTGGTGGACGTCTTCGAGCACCAGATCGACTGGCTCAAGGTCGGATTGACGACAGAGATCACGGTACCCGCCTATCCGGGACGGGAATGGGAGGGTACGGTCGAGTACATCTATCCCGATCTCGATCCCAAGTCGCGGACGCTGCGCGTGCGCCTCGCTTTCGACAACCCCGAGGGACACCTCAAGGCCAATATGTTTGCCGACGTGGTGATCTACGGCGGTGCGAAAACAGGGGCGCTGGCGGTTCCGCGCGAGGCGCTGATCGAAACCGGTGAACGGAAAACGGTCGTCAAGGCCCTGGGCGACGGCCGGTTCGAGCCCGTTGACGTAGTAACCGGCATGGCGCGCGGCGACGATGTGGAGATCCTGGAGGGGCTTGTCGAGGGGGACCGGATCGTCGTGTCCGGTCAGTTCCTGATCGACTCGGAATCCAGCCTGCAGGCGAGTTTCCAGCGCATGGCAACGGACGCGACGTCGACCGATGCCGACGCGGCGCACTGAGGATCCCGCTATGCTCGGTAACGTTATTGCCTGGTCGATCAAAAACCGCTTCCTGATTCTGGTCCTGACCGCCGTGGTGACGGGATGGGGTTTGGTCTCATTGGGAAGAACGCCGCTGGACGCCATCCCGGACCTGTCGGATGTGCAGGTGATTATCCGCACGCCCTACGCCGGCCAATCGCCGCGGGTGGTCGAGGAACAGGTCACTTATCCCATCACGGTCACCATGCTGGCCGTACCCGGCGCACAGGTCGTGCGTGGCTACTCGTTCTTCGGCGACTCTTACGTGTACGTGATTTTCGAAGACGGCACGGATCTATACTGGGCGCGGGCGCGCGTCCTGGAATACCTCAACCAGGCGACCGCCGATCTGCCCAGCGGCGTACAGCCGAGGTTGGGCCCGGATGCGACCGGCGTCGGGTGGGTCTACAACTACGCGCTGGTCGATCGCAGCGGAAAGCATGACCTGGCACAGCTGCGCAGCCTGCAGGACTGGTTCTTGAAGTTTGAACTGCAAACCGTGCCCGGGGTCGCGGAAGTGGCTACGGTCGGCGGTATGGTGCGCCAGTATCAGGTCGTCGTCGACCCGGAAAAGCTGCGCGCGTTCGGCATTCCGCTGGGGCGCGTGTCCGCCGCGATCAAAGACGCCAACCAGGAGGTCGGCGGATCGGTGCTCGAACTGGCCGAAGCGGAATACATGGTGCGCACCCGCGGTTATCTGACGGGCATCGGCGATATGGAAGTCATTCCGGTGGACGTGACGGCGGAGGGCACGCCGATCCTGTTACGCGATCTGGCCACTATCCAGATCGGACCCGAGATGCGTCGCGTGGTCGCCGACCTGGACGGGCAGGGCGAGGTCGCCGGCGGCATCGTCGTGATGCGTTACGGCGAGAACGCCATGACCACCATAGCCCGCGTCAAGGAACGCCTGCGGGAGCTGGCGGCCGGCCTGCCGGAGGGCGTGGAGATCGTCGAGACCTACGATCGATCCGCTTTGATTCAACGCGCCGTCGACAACCTCGAGGAAAAGCTCATCGAGGAATTTATCGTCGTGGCATTGGTATGCGTGGTCTTCCTGTTTCATTTGCGCTCCGCCTTTGTAGCCATCGTGACCTTGCCGCTGGGCGTCCTGGCGTCCTTTATTGTCATGCAGCAACAAGGCATCAACGCCAACATCATGTCGCTGGGAGGCATCGCGATCGCGATCGGCGCCATGGTGGATGCCGCCATCGTCATGATCGAAAACGCCCACAAACACCTGGAGCGCTACAGCCACGCCCACGGCGTGGCGGCCAGCGGTGCCGAGCACTGGCGCATCATCCGGGAGGCCGCGGTCGAAGTCGGCCCGGCGCTGTTCTTTTCGTTACTCATCATCACCCTGAGTTTCCTGCCGGTGTTTACCCTCGAAGCGCAGGAGGGCCGGTTGTTCGCCCCCCTGGCCTACACCAAGACCTACGCGATGGCGGCATCGGCCGGGCTCTCCGTGACGCTGGTGCCGGTATTGATGGGTTACTTCATCCGCGGCCGAATTCCGGACGAGAACAAAAATCCACTCAACCGCTTCTTGATCTGGCTGTACCGCCCGCTGCTGAAAGTCGTGCTCGCGACGCCTTGGTTTACGTTGCTGCTGTCCGCGCTGGTCCTGCTCAGCGTCGCGATTCCCATCGGGGGCGTCGCGGGCTTGCTCGCACCGTTGAAATGGCCGTTTGAGGTGGCTGCAGCGGTCTCCGGCCAACCTTCGCAGTTCGCCCGGCAGGTCGAAGGCTGGCAGGCCGATGTTACGCAGCACTGGCAACGCCAGTTCGACGATATTCCCTGGTTGGCGCGGTTCGCGGACGGTTTGGGCGCCGAGTTCATGCCGGAACTCGACGAGGGGGACCTGATGTATATGCCGACCACCCTGCCGGGGCTGTCGATTGGCAAGGCGCAGGAACTGCTGCAGCAGACCGACCGCCTGATTGCCACCGTTCCCGAGGTGAAGCGCGTATTCGGCAAGATCGGTCGGGCCGACACCGCAACCGATCCCGCTCCGCTGACCATGATCGAAACGGTCATTCAATTCAAACCGCGCGCGCAGTGGCGCGCCGGCATGACCACGCAAAAGATCATCGAGGAATTGGACGCAACCGTCGATTTCCCGGGCGTCACCAACGCCTGGGTGATGCCGATCAAGACACGCATCGACATGCTCGCGACCGGGATCAAGACGCCGGTGGGCATCAAGGTGGCCGGACCGGATCTCAAGGAAATCGAGCGTATCGGCCGCGACATCGAGAAGACCCTCATGCAGGTGCCGGGGACGACGTCGGCCTACTCCGAACGCGTCACCGGCGGGCGTTATATCGAAGTCACGCCCGATCGGCTGGCGGCCGCGCGCTACGGACTCAGTATCGCCGAACTCAATCAAGTGATCGCGGCCGCGGTCGGTGGCATCAATATCACGCAGACCGTCGAAGGTCTGGAGCGCTATCCCGTGAACCTGCGTTTTCCGCGGGAGCGCCGAGACAATGTGTCGAAGCTGCGGGCACTGCCGTTGGTGACGCCGACCGGAGCACAGATACCGCTGGCCCAGGTCGCCCGGGTCGCCATTGTTGACGGCCCACCCATGCTCAAGAGCGAAAACGCACGCCTGAACGGCTGGACCTTCGTCGATATCCGTGGCGTGGACCTGGGCAGCTACGTGCAACGGGCGCAACGCGCCGTTGCCGCGCAAGTGTCGCTGCCGGCCGGGTACTCCATCAGCTGGTCCGGACAATACGAATACATGCTGCGCGCCAATCAGCGGCTCAGTCAGGTGGTTCCCTTCACGCTGGTAATCATCTTCATCCTGCTGTATCTGACCTTCAGCAGCGTGGCCGAGGCGCTGCTGGTCATGGCGACCCTGCCCTTCGCCCTGGTGGGTGGATTCTGGTTGATCTACGTACTGGACTACAACCTGTCGGTCGCAGTGGGCGTTGGTTTTATCGCCCTGGCAGGGGTGGCCGCCGAATTCGGGGTAGTCATGTTGGTATACCTCGATAACAGCCTGAAGGCGCAAACCGCGCAACGGCCGATCACCATGGCGCTCCTCAAAGACGCGATCATGGAGGGGGCCGTCTTGAGAGTGCGGCCCAAGGCCATGACGGTGGCGGTCATCGTCGCCGGTTTGCTGCCAATTTTTCTCGCGACCGGCACCGGCTCCGAAGTCATGAGCCGCATCGCCGCACCCATGGTGGGCGGAATGATTACGGCACCGCTGTTGTCGCTGTTCGTGATTCCGGCAGTTTATTTATTGTGGAAACGGCGCGCGATAAGGGGGGATGCCGCGGCAGAACTTCCGGCGGCCGATACCGAACAGGCAGGGTGATGACCGGCGCTAGCCGAGGAGAAACCGTGTTTCGGTGATCTGGGCCTGCGCGGCCTGCAGCACTCCGATACTCGTTTCGGGCGTGACGTCTTCGCCCAGCAGGCGTTTGACCGCTCCGATCTCGTGGAAGGGCGGCAATCCGGCATTGGCCATTTCACCGATCTGATCGTGCAGTTGCGCCACCACGATCAGGTCGGCGAAGTCAGCCGGCTCATCGTGTTCACGTTTCCAGTTTTCCGCCTCGCGGGCCGCCAGCACGACCTCGGTAGGGAACGACCATTCGCGCAGTATCATCGCGCCCAGTTCCCCACGCAACCGTCCGATCGAATTCTCCAGTGCTTCGGGGTCGTCGGCCAGTTGCGGCATCACTTCGGTGTAATTAAGAATCGCAATGGTGCCGACGTCGTGCACCAGGCCCGCCAGCATTGCTTCTTCCGGGTCGAACTTCTTGGTCAGGCGCGCCAGTATGAAGCTGATCGAAGCCACGTCCGCGCAATGATTCCACAGCGCTTGCATCCGTTCGTTGACCGCCCAGATACTGGTCTTGAATACCTCTTGCAGACTGTAGGTCAGCACCAGTTTCTGAGTCGTTTTGGTACCCAGACGAACGATGGCCGCGGGACAACTCTCGATAGTCGCACGCCCGCCGTACAATGCGCTGTTGGCGACCTTGACGAGCTTCGCGGTGATCGCTGGATCGGTTTCGACGATCCGTGCAATTTCCTTCGCGTCGCTGGTGCCGTCCTTGATAGCCTTGCGGATGCGCACCGCAAGATCCGGCAGCGTCGGCAGGATCGACTTATCTTCCTTCAGGTCTTTATAAAGACGAAAACCAAGTTCCGATTCCAACTCGCGCCGGTCGGACTGATCCGAGTCTTCGACCAGGATGGTATCGAGGGTGTTGGAGTGGGAACCGTCGGTCGCACCGGCGGCACGCAACACTATGTCGGGTATGCGAAACCCCTCGATCTTACTCAATGCCCTTACCTGAAACAGGCGTGGCCGGAGATTCGCCAACGGCGTACGACGTACCTCAGGCGTAGCCTGAATTTTCCTTTTACGACCGTCTGCGGCTTCCAGGGCGACCTGGCCATCGACCAGAAAATAGGTGTAACCATCATCGCTGCCGCGTTCCAGCAGTGACTGTCCTTTCCTGGCGGCAACAGGTTCGACGGCATCGGAAACGGCTTGCAACTGCCAGATATCCAATTCACCAAACAACGACAGAGACCGCAGATAGTCTATGTTACGGGGATCGGTTCGTATTTCCATCGTAGAGACTACAGCGACAGCCGGGAAGTTTCCTTTAATTCTTCCAACGCTTTAATCGTCGCGTCGCGCAAGCGGCCTATTTCACTCTATTCGCGCGACGATTTCGCCGTCCCGGGCGACCACTAGCTCACCCTGCGAAAGCGCTTCCCAACCGCTATTGGACAGGGGTACGCTGGCGAACATCAGGGCCCGTTCACCGTGACGTTGGGCGGATATCCCCTCGCCATCGAAGCGTTGACTGTCGGTGTCGTAGCAGGTGTGCATCACCAACCCGGGGGGTTTGATCTCGCCGTCCGGCTTGATACGCCGATGGCCGTGGGCGAATAAAAACTCACCATCGCTGTACAGAAAGTTCGCCGGTCCGAGCGGACGCAACTGACGGGCAAACGCTTGCACCACGGCAATGCGCTGTTCGGGTACGGGCGCAGTGGCGCCCGACCAAATCGGCTCCAGGCTCAAGAGCAGGATCGCGTAGGCGAGTTCCGAATCGGTGTCCCCTACCGGACGCCAACGGCCCAGGTCGGGCGCATGGTGCAGCAGATCGGGCAGATGGCCGTTGTGCGCAAAGACGTGCTTGCGGCCGCCCAGGGTGCGGACGAACGGTTGGGTATTGCGCAGGCAGGTCACCCCCAGGGTCGCCTGACGCAGATGCGAAATCGCAAGATGTGTGGCCGGCATGTGGCTTTCCATGCACTTGCGCAATTGGCTGTCGGACGCCGGCCGGGGTTCACGGGCAAGATACACGTCGAAATCTTCGTATGCCGCCAGTCCCCATCCTTCCAGATTGGCGGCTTCGTACCCGCCGCGTCGTGCCAACTGCGCCAGGGAGAAGGTCAGATCGATGGGTTTGGCTGCCGATAAACCGACCAGTTCGCACACCTCGGGCTCCAGATGAATTTGCGCTGCAAGCATGAAGTGTAATGCAAGCCGGTGGGAAAACCTCATTCGATTGCGCCTGCGGGCACGGCTGGGTTGGGTCGGTCGCGCGAATGTGCGCGACGGGCGGAGCGGCTAGGCGTAACGACTGTCGGTTGCGAGTAGCCTCGCGGCGTCGGATTTCCCGTTGGTAGGGCGTGGCGAAAAACGGTGCCGGTTTGCCGAACCCTGGCTTGGGGCTCGCGCATAAGCAACTTCGTATTTTCAGGCGTCGAGGCACCCGTCTGGCAAGGCGCGAGGAGCCGGACTATTGAAGCGACGAGCAATGCAGACAGACGGGATGAATCGGCGTATCGAAATGTGAAGTTATTTTTTCTTGCGCGCGCCCTCAGTGGCTGAGACCGAACATCCCGTCATTCAAACCAAGAGTACGCCGCTGTGCGTAAGGTACCGAAAATGGGCTGCGAGATTAGCCACGAAAACATCAAATGCGGCCGTTGCGTCAACACCATCAACACACGCCTGCCGGAGGACCAACGGACCGCGGGCGTAACGGTGGACGTTGGCCGCGGCCAGGTCGGGATCGATGGCGACACCGCCACCCGTGACGCCGTCGCCCAACGGCTGGCCGGTCCGGGCTACCCGGAAACCGGTTCCGTGGAAGGCCTCCATGCGGCGGCGAACGCGAAGTCGTTCGTCGGTTGTGCCATCGGCCGCATCGTTTACGCCAAAGGTGACCGGACGGATTGATATCCGGGGCTTTCGGTGTCAACCGTTGAACATTGATGCCGCTTGCATCAAGGACTGCAGTGTCCGGGTTCCGGGCGGCGTGATCAACCAGATAAGCACCATCGAGTTGACGCTCGCGGTAATCCAGAACCAGACGCGAAAGGCCGGTTTTCTGGACTTGTGGCGCAGCCGGTGTTGCGCAAGCAACGCTCCGGGCCAGCCTCCGGACAGCGCCAGAAAATGCAGGGTGTTTTCGCGCGTTCTCCACGAACCTCGCCTGGCCGCGGATTTATCCAAGGCGTAGATTCCGAAGGTAATACCGCTGACCGCGAGATAGACGGCAAGCACGCCAAAGGGCAGCCGCCCGAACAAAACGGCCAATACGATGCATGCGAGAAAGGCGAAGGGCAGGGGACGGGTGACGGCGGCGCTGGAGGCTCGACGCGACCGTGACGCACCGCCGCGGAGCAATCTCGCTTGGTTCGCATAGCGGCGTCCACGCGCATCCGATGCCACGGCGAAGCTGACGATATCGTTCAGTTTGGGGCGCGGCTCACGTGGTTTGAATGCCTTGACGTGCACGAATACGGGTTTTTCGAAAGTTTCCGGTGTGATAAACCCGTAGCCTTTGTCGTCGTGCCAGGCCGTGATCTTCCCCTTGCGACTCATGCCCCTGCTTCATTCGTCGGCGTCTGCCGATACACCGAAAGTTCGCGGTCGTGGCGCTCCGATCGGGGGTCGGGCACCGACTCGATGCGTTCGATGGCGCGAATGTAGGCGCGCGCCAAACCGTGTTCGCGCGCGCCGCGCAAGACGTGCTCTTTGTACCAGTGAAAGGCTTTCAATGACGCATCGGTGATCGTCGCGTAGTACATGAAAGCTGTTAGGCACCGCGCATCTGGCGTGATCACGTTAACTGTCTTTTGCGCATAACCGTTGCCCAGACCTTCTTTGATATCAAGCAGCGTCTTCTCCCGCGCGTCGATCTCAAATACCACACCAACAACCTCGTGACGCGCGCCCCACATAAGCTGTGCGTCGCATTTCGCCGAGCCGTCTTTACCGACTTTGTGAAACACCAACCGATGGTGCGGCAAAGCGGCGACGCTGATCGCACGCGCGGCAGGTACCCGCGTCACCAGCCGCCGGGTGGACATATTCGAGCCGTATGCGAAATACTGCACGACCAGGGCCTCTTTAACGCAGGCGTGTTTCAATTGTGTCAAAGTGCCGAGTGGAGGACCAGTACTCCGGTGCCGGCGGCCCACCGGCTGGCATACGGCGAAACGGGTGGGTTAAGCTTTGCGCACGCCTGATTTCCGCCGCGCCGGATCACGGATGAACCGAACGCACCGACCTGTCAGGCGCCTGTTGCACAGACATTGAACGCCTGAAGCCGGCTGCGTGTAATCCCCAGCGCCAGGCCGGGGAGTCCCGGGCGAGAATGATGAGGTAAGCGTGGAATCCATATTACTGGCTATCGATCCGCGGGATCCGCTGTGGATCGCGATTGCCTTCGTCTGCGGATTGGCGGTCAAACTGGTCGGCCTGCCGCCCCTGGTCGGCTTTCTGGTCGCCGGATTTCTGCTCAACGCGGTCGGCGCGGAAGGCGGTGAGTTCCTGCGCGCGACCGCCGATCTCGGCGTTACCTTGCTGTTGTTCACCATCGGGCTGAAACTCAAGCTGCAATCGCTGGCGCGGCCCGAGGTGTGTGGGGTTGCCATGATCCACATGGTGTCGGTCGTCGCGCTGCTGGCGGTGTTGGTATTGGCGTTCGCCGCACTGGGCCTGCCACTGTTCAGCGGCAGCGATCTCGTCACGGCACTCCTGATCGGCTTCGCCCTTTCTTTCTCCAGCACCGTGTTCGCAGTCAAGATTCTGGACGAACTCGGCGCGACCGCGTCGCGCCACGGCCGCACCGCAATCGGCGTGTTGATCGTGCAGGACATCGCGGCAGTCGCGTTTCTGGCCGCCTCGACGGGGAAGCTCCCTTCACCCTGGGCGCTCGCATTGTTGGCGCTGATTCCTTTGCGCCATCTGTTGCAACGGGTACTGATTCACACCGGTCACGGCGAGCTGCTGATACTGTACGGGATCGTGCTGGCCATCGGCGGCGCGGACCTGTTCGAACTGGTGGGTATGAAGGGTGACCTGGGGGCGCTGGTGGCCGGCATGCTTCTGGCCAATCACAGTAAGGCCAGCGAACTGGCCAAGGGATTGCTGGGCTTCAAGGATTTATTTCTGGTGGGATTCTTTCTTAGCGTCGGCATGACCGCCCTGCCGGGATGGACGGAACTCCTGGTTGCGGTACTGCTCATCGCCTTCCTGCCGCTCAAGGTAGCGCTGTATCTCGGGTTGTTCGCCGCTTTCAAGCTGCGGGCGCGTAACGCCTGGCGGGCATCGCTGAATCTCGCCAATTACAGCGAGTTCGGGCTGATCGTCGGTACCATAGCCGCCGCGGCCGGCTGGCTGCCCAAAGAGTGGTTAGCGGTGTTGGCCATTACGCTGTCGATTTCGTTCACGCTAGCGGCACCCGCCGCGGCGGCCGGTGATCGTCTTTACGGCCGGTGGCGGCCGCGCATCAAGCGCATCGAACGCGCGCAACGCTTGCCAGGCGACGAGGACTTCAGGGTCGGCGATATCGACGTGATGCTGTTCGGTATGGGTCGCGTCGGCAGCGCCGTGTACGACGCCGTGGCACAGGAGTTTCCTGACCGCGTGCTGGGCGTGGACATGGACGAACTGAAAGTCAGCAATCACCGCAGCGAGGGACGGAAAGCGGTGCTGGGCGACGGCACCAACCCGGATTTCTGGTCGCGGGCGCCGGGGCTCGCGCACCGGCTGCAGTGGGTCTTGCTGGCCTTGCCCTCTCACCAGGCCAATTTGGCGGTGGCGGAGCGACTGCGTGAATTGGGCTTCAAGGGGCGTATCGCCGCCACGACGAAATACCCCGACGAAGCCGCGGAACTGGAGCGCCTGGGTGTGGAGTTTGCGTTCAACATCTATGCCGAGGCCGGCACGGGCTTCGCAAACGATTTGCGCCGCCGGTTCGCCGGCGCCTGACACATAGGCGTCGGGCGGCCAAGGGTTATGCGACGGTCGGCATTGCGATTCTGGTCAGGGAAGAAGATTATCCCGAACATACCATCGACGTTCCGGAGCGTAGCCCCGCCGACCAGGCTTGGTGTATGAGGAGTTGGACAATGATGATGTGGCGAAGATACGGCGCGGTTGTGACCGTTGTTTTGGGTTTGAGTTATTTCGTGTGCTCGCCGACGAGGGGGCAGCCTGCGAGCCTGGCAGCGCCGGAGGCTGAACCGGCGAGCGAGGCTGGTTTTGTTGAAACCCCCGCCGATATAGCGGCGGTCAAACAGGATGAACCGACTCCCGAGCAGATCGCCATCTACATTCCGCTTGGCGGCGAACTCGCGGCGGACAGTGCACGCGTTCGCTTTCGGCGCAAGGGAACCACCGCCTGGCAGCTGGCTCATCCGCTCTATCGTATCCGCCCGGAATGGAATGCGGGCGGCGCCCCCGTGCCACCTGTTGCGGCGTTGGCCGGTACCCTGTTCGACCTCGAACCGGGAACTACTTACGAGATCGAAATCGACCTGGTGGGCGACGCTCCAAGGCGCTTCCGGCGCGTCATGGCAACACGCGCCCTGCCGCCACCGGCAGGACGGAAAACACACAGCGTCGAACCCACGGACGATCTACAGGCCGCATTCGACAAGCTCGCCGCTGGGGATGTGCTCGAACTCGCCAACGGCACCTATCAAGTAGAAGGTTTGCAGTTCAGGGCTTCCGGAAGCGCGCGCCGCCCGATCTATGTCAGGGGGGCATCGCGCGAAGGCGTGGTCATCAAGAACGCCACAGGCATCATTTTGCAGATTGTCGCGGCATCACACGTGATCTTCGAGAATCTCACCCTGGAGGGCTCGGGCAAAGATAGCGGCACCAAGGCCAAATCGATAGGCGTGTCCTTTTGGAGCGACGGAAAATATTCGCACGTGACCTTTCGCCAGCTCGCGATCAGGGGCGTCGACATGGGCATCGTCGGCTGGGCTCCGCTGCGCGCAGTACTGGTTTACGACAACGAACTGAAGGGCAACAACCCATGGACAAGGCCGTTTATAGACACCAACCTGACGTGGAACGATGATGGTCTGCGCCTGCCGGGCGAGGGCAACTGCGGCTTTAACAACACGCTGTACGGCTTCGGCGACAGTGTTGCGGTGAAAAACGGTGTCTTCTCGGCGGCGGTATATTTCTATCGTAATCTGATCTTAGCCAGCGGCGACGATGCCTTCGAAGGCGACTTCGCGACACGCAACATCGGTTTCTATGACAACTATATCCGCAACGCCGCGACTTTTTTTTCCATCGATCCCCTGTGGGGCGGGCCGCTCTACAGTTTCCGCAATATCGTCATCAATACCGTGCGCGGTCCGTTCAAGTGGAATGACACCGGCAGCGGCTTCCTCGTCTACAACAACACGATCCTGCGCACCAAGGGGGATCGGGAATGGGCGTTCGTCCAGTTCAACAACGGTGCGCTGCGCGGCTGGAGCTACCGGAACAACCTGCTGCACTCCGTGGGCGGCAGCGACAAGCTCATGGCGCTGGAATCCGCCGGCAACGATCCGGTCGATTTCACGCACAATGCGTGGTACCCGGACGGGGCGATCTGGTGGACTGCCAGCGGCGGCTCATTTTCGTCTTTGCTGGGCGCCAAACTCGGCCTTGCGCCAACTTCGCCTTTATTCGGCGATTCGCCCCGGCGGCACGACGATGACGTCCTGATGAGGGCGAGGCCGTTCGTCGAGCCGGCGCCCCTGGGTCCCGACTACTCGACCGAAGTCAAGTCCTTCTATATACCCACCCCGCGCGACTCGGCCGCGATCAAACACGCAGGCGTCGAGATCCCGGGCATTACAGACGGTTTCACCGGCCGTGCCCCCGACATCGGAGCAGTCATCGAAGGTCGCCCGCAACCCGTATGGGGCGCTAGCTGGTAGACGAGCGTCGTTCAGAATAGCGATTGTTGGAAATCGGCAGCTAATCGGATCTAAATGTTCGGCACCACACAACATAATTGACGAGTCTAATGCTCGTCGGTACAGAGTCGAAATAGAGATAATTGAAATATTTTCTTTATAATCATTCTGATAGGGCATTCTCATGGCGCCATCAGGTCAGTCTGGCACGCCTGCTGCGTTAGTTAACACCGAGCGCGCAAGCGACGACTTCAAACCTGAACTGCAACCCACTG
>CBDUNM010000053.1:0-27326 GCA_965368585.1 uncultured Chromatiales bacterium
GCCGGCAACGTGGACACCGATTTTTCGCTGTACGCCTATGCGGGCAGTGGAACCTTCGATCTTTCCGACATCACGCACAGCGCGTCGGGATACGACCAAGCCACCCTGGAGATGCCGAATTTCGATGCCTCTAACTGGACCTTGAGCGATTGGACGAAAGTCGCATCGGTCGACTGGGACTTGAACGCAGGTACGCGCCCCAACAACCAGATCATCGCCGCAACCAACGGCAATCTGGAGGCGCACATGATCAAGGATCTTAATCCCGGCGATGTCGAGTCCCGATACTGGATCGTCGCAGCAATCGACAGCGCATCTCCGTTCAGTAACTTCAAACTGGAGTTCGTCAGGGATGAGATTGCGTCGATCGATCCGGTGCCCCCGACCGGCGTGCCAGCGCCAGGGACCTTGGTGTTGATGTTGCCGATGATCGGGTGGTTGAGAAAACAGGGATATGTTTGATTAATGCTCTTAGCATATTGCCTGAGCAAAGTTCAGAAGAACCCCGTCGCATCGACGGGGTTTGCTTGTTTCGGACGCTCGACCTGCGTTAGCGATTAGCCTCGATCGGCAGTCCCTGTCTTTACGATTCAACGGCGGGATCTGACCAAGCTCTGGTTGCAGTTGCGACAGAGATAGTCGCAACCTCGATTTATCCTGTTATGCCGGGTGGTCGTCAGGTAGTGGACGCGGCAGTCGCAACGATACTCGTAGCGCGCCTGCTGTCGCATGGGTACACCTTCGAGTGAATATCGCCCGGTCGCCCGGGCGTCCGGGATGCCGAACGCGTACATAACCGAGCGCCATTCGGTACCGTGTGGTTTGACAGATCGTCGGTGGCGCGCATAGACGACATGATGGGCGACTTCGTGGGCTACGGTGTCATGCAGGTGATGGTCGAAATCCGCGGCGAACACCCAGGGATTGAAACGGTACCAAAGGCGCGTCCCGCGCCGGCAAAACTGCCCGGCGGCTTTTCCAGGCAAATCAAATCGAACCGGCAGGTCTTCGAGCGCCAAGCCGTATATGCCGCGCGCTTGTTCCGTTAAGCCGCGCAATCGCCCTTCGACCTCAAGGTGCTGGTACGTCGTCAGTACGTCAGTACGGAGCGAGTCAGCCACGTTTCGATTGGAACAACAGTCCCGGGCAATTGCGCCACCCTACCCGTGGCGCGGCAGCGAGTTCGAATCTGCAACGGTAGAGGAAAGGCGCCTTGATAACGCCGGCTTGCTCGGTCGCGATGTTAAAGGATGACGCGGAGAATCTTGCGTTGAGCACCATTTGCTGGGCGACATCCCTGCAATTATTTCGCGTCACGGTCACGGCGCGAGGCATCAAATCACTCGAGTTCGCTTTCTGACATTGTAGATTCTAGCCAATGCGGCGTGTTAAATCACATCGTCAGTCAGAAATCGGAGAAACGACGCAGGGATTTCATGCAAAGAAGGGTGGTGAGATTCAGAATAATTATGTTAATCAGAAACTTATCTAATTCAAAGACCTTTTGCCAACGACGTCATACCGACAATTGCGCGTGCCCGCCGGTAGATTCGTGGGAGTGGGCGGCCGGCGCAACGCAGGCTTTTTTGTACAGGATTCGAAGGAAATCGGCGACGTAGCTGAAGCGGGTCGATTGCGACGCGGCGGATCCGCACCGCGGGGCCGATTCCAATCCTATTTAGGAGATCTTCAATCTGACCACTTTCATGGACTCGAACTCGATCCCGGCAACGCTGCACGACACGCGGTAGTAAGTGAGATTGACGCGCTGGCCGCGCAGATTCTTGTAGCGTCGTTTACGCTTGTACTGGAAGGGGATATCGTAGCCATCAATCAGGAGGGTGTTCACGAACCACTCGCCGTCCGGCCGTTGGACATGCGAGGTAACTTTTGCGCCATCGGTTTGCACAAGCTTATCGTGGCGTTTCAGCAGTGTTTCGGGATCTGATGGCATCGTTCTCGGTTAGCGCGTTTTGCATTGATCAGAAATCAGACATTGCCGCCCGATGTGGCAGTAACTCGGTCGCGATCTGGTCGAAAACTTACCCCGTAAACGCATTTTGTGCGATTGATCGATGCGAAAACACGGATCTTCGCCTTAGGTTAAGCATATAGATTAGACAAAGGTAACCATTCGACCTAACGGGGGCAGCAATGGATATTCAATTGACAGATGTCACCATACACGTTGACGAAGACCTTGGCCCGCGGCAGCGCGCAGCGATAGAGGCGGAGCTTCGGGCGTTCGTCGGCGTAATCAGCGTGCGAAATTCAGACCGTACGCCCCATCTGTTGATGGTCGAATACGATCCTGCCGATGTGTCTTCATCGCAATTGCTGGAAATCGTCAAGGCGCAAGGCGTTCATGCGGAGATGATCGGTCTATAGGCGGCGATCGCCTGCGTTTGGCGGTGGTGTCATGCGTCGGCACCGAGCCGGTGAGCCTCGATGCGTGTTTCTTGTCCGATCCGGCCAGGTTCGAGCACAGGGGGTGCGTGTTTGCGCCAGTTTTGCTTCCGTATCTTTATATTCTGCCGACCCGGTCGGAAACGGTGGAATGATGTCGAACGCAAGGTTTCATAGTGATGCATTAATTTTCCTGACCAGACAGCGCGATCGGGCGGCGCTTTCACGTGCCCTGCTTTCGCTGTTGAGACCGCTTGCGCCCTTGGGCAGGTGCCGATCGTGGAGGTCTACGGCTTGAATGGCGGGCGGCCGCGGAGACGCCCCCGTCGGACAACTCGACAACGCCGTCATACCCCGTTTCGACGATGTACAGGGTAGCATCCGCCAGATGCGTCCTAACTTGCGAGGTGTACTCGAAGCGTTGCAATCCGGCAGAAGTGCCCGAGACTCGCTAGAGCGCGTCGACGAAAAACAGACAGCTCTAAGCGTTGGATACCTGTTGTTCCAACTGCGTGACCATGCCGGATTCGAGCTTCATTGCTCTCGCGAGATCTTGCAGATAGCGTCGTTCCAGGTCATTTTCGACGTCAATCAGCAACCGTGACGCCAAATAGATCTCAGCAGCCGTTTCGGGAGTGTCGGCCAGAGCGGCGACGCCGCCAACGTCGAGCGGTTTGGCGAGTTCCGCTTCGATAAAGGCGGCTGCATCGGAATCGAATCCGAGTTGGGGCAGTTGTCGCTTGATATTGGCCAGTTCCTCGCTGTCAATGTGGCCGTCAGCTTTCGCTGCCGAAATCATGGCGACCAAGAGTTTTTCGCTGCGATTTTGTTCGTCCGTGCCGCTGAGTTCGCCGATCGGTTTGCCTATATCGGAAGGATTCAACGCTTTGCCCGCCTGCCAATTCTGAAAGGCCTTGTAGGCAATCCCACCAACGGCCGCCAACCCGCCCAATTTCAACGCCGACCCCGTGATGCGGCGGCCTGCGCCCGTACCGAGGAGCATGGCGAGCGCGCCCGCCGCGAGTGCGCCTTTACCCATGCCCGAAAGCATGGCGTCACGTTCGACGCCGGATTCGGGTACGCCCAATTTGTCTTCTGCGAGATCACGCCCTTGTTCGGTCAGCGATTTCGCCGAATTGAGGAATTGTTCGAGCAGTGTTTTTGTGTCCATAGACCTTATCCCCGAGACTTGTCACAACCACCTACATTACCGCAGCGCGGTTTCCGACGACAGAGTGTAAATCGGCACCGATCGGAAGCATCGGTCGGCGCCTTGAGGTTACTCAGCCCTCGGCGAGCACTTGCTTAATCCGACCTGGTGCGTTGCTGGTGACCGAGGTCACTCCCCAGTCTCGAAAACGTCGCACGCTCTGCGGATCATCCACTGTCCATACGTGGTATTCGTACCCGGCGTCGATGACCTTTTCGACTAATTCCCGGGTAGTCAGGGCATACGACGAGCCGAACCCATTGGCTCCTGTCTGGCGTAAAGTCGCCAATATCGTATCCGTTGTCGGAACCAGGCGTCCCGGAGATGCTTCTTTGATCCACGAAAGCCAAACCGCTTTAAGCGCCGGTTCCTGCCGCTTGACCTCGTGGATAACGTCTTTGGCCAATGAGATGACGCGAATTTGATCGTAGTGACAGTCGGCCCCGTTGATTTCGGTGACCAGCTTGCGAACGATTTCGGGGCCGCACTTTACTTCGGTAAAGAGCATCTTCCCTTCTGGAACCGTTGCAACGACCTCGGCGAGACTCGGGATGGCTACGCCCGTCCATTCGGCGCCGCGCCACCTCCCGACGTCGAGGGCGCGCAGTTCCGTACTCGTTGAGTCCGCGACCGCCAGACTGCGATCCGCCACGCGCCGCGTGACCGCATCGTGAATACAGAGAATTTCGCCGTCCCGGGTCATCCGGAAATCCCCTTCGATCGCATCGGCATCCTGCTGCCATGCCAGTTCGAACGCGGCCAGGGTGTTCTCCGGTGCGTCGTCGGATGCACCTCGGTGCGCCACGATCATCGGTGGTCGTTCTGTTTCCATCAAATCCGTTCAAACTGCGCAGGGAAAACCGGATTGCAACGCGCGGGTATGCGGTCACCGCAGTATAGAACAGCGGTCGTCAGGTGGCTTTGTTGAGTCGGGTGTGACCCTGCGAGGTCGGTAAATTGCCGTGATACACTGCGTGCTCGATCGGGCAAGCGAGGCCCGGTGAGCGAGATAGATTTAGATATAGATATAGATGTGAGGAGCGAGAAACGTGGCAAACATCAATGCGTTAAAGATTTTGGGCAGCCTGCTGAGTAGCGGGGCCCTTTCACGGGGTTCAGGCTCGAATATCCTGGGTTCGGTGATCGGCGCTGTTACCGGAGGTGGTCAGCAGACCGGTGGTGGTTTGGGTAGCGTGTTCGGCGGCGGTGCCGCACCGCAAGTCCAGGCCGGCGGATTGGGGGGGCTGCTGGGCGGTTTGATGGGCGGCGGGCAATCGACCGATGGCGGTCTGGGCGATTTGCTCGGTATGGCGATGAGACAGTTCGGCGCCGCGGGTCAGCGTGAGGCGCAACAAGCTCAGGCCGATCCGCGAGACCGTGTGCCGCAGGGGATGGACCACACGCAGGCCTCAGACCAGGCTGACTTGTTGATCAAGGCGATGATCAACGCGGCTAAGGCCGACGGCCATGTAGACAAGCAAGAACAGCAAAAGATCGTTGGCAGATTGGGTGATGTCACGCAGGATGAGATCGATTTCGTGCGCCAGGAACTTGCGCAGCCGCTAGATACAGAGGGCTTTATCCGCAGCATTCCACGCGGCATGGAACAGCAGGTCTACGCCATTTCTCTGATGGCGATCGATTTGGACAGCAACCCTGAAGCCCAATACCTGCATCAATTGGCCCAAGGTACCGGCATTTCGCCGGAAGCCAGCAATGCAATTCACGAACAGTTGGGCGCGCCCAAACTTTATAAGTGAAGCGATGTCTCGATCGCAGGCCGGATCGGCAGTGCCGGTCTGGCTCGATCTGCTGACGGGGTTCTTCTACGTGGCTACTCCACGGTGGGGGCCGACCCGCGGTGAACGTGTTGGACGATAAGGGCCTGCACTTTGGACAGACCGCGTAAGGCGATCGTCGGTTGCATATGCCACAGGTCAAACGGTGCGTGCTCCGACTGTTTCATCCAAGCGGACAACATCGCCGCGGAAGCGGCACCGATCGTGACGGCACGCCGCACAAAACGACTGTAAACGGCAGGACTGGGTTTTGAGTACATCAACTCATCAGGGTTCGCTACATCACTGAAGTAGGCCCAGGTCGCGGTATGTTAGACGTGCTGTGCCGCGGTATCCGTTTTACCGCTTGAGAACGCAAACGGACGAGAACCCGCCTGCTTCAAGACCTCGATTTCGGCCCTGACATCGCCACAAAGGCGGGTAGCGTCGAGTGGACCGCCATCGATTCACTCCGCACCGACTCAGTCAGTTGTCTATGGTAATTCCTCAGTCGCGCCCGCAATGACGAATTCTTGTAAAGAGTCGGCCCACTGCCTCGGTCGGCCAAAAGGCTGGATTGCAAGTAAACCCTTGTGGATTGCGATGGAAAAACGGACGGCGATCGGGATCTTTATCGCATAGGTCAAGGTCTATCAGTCGAGGTCTGTACGAGCGACGATCGAGATTCTGACCATTTGACGCTGCCGGGTCTATACGAGTTCGCTTATTTATTGTCTAATCAAGGTCCTTTGCGGCTCTGTTCGTCCGCCTTCTCTGGTTTAGATGCCATCCGGCTAACTTACATGAAGATTTTGGGGATTGTGTTACGTGGATCTTCCATTGACGATTCTGCTACTGTTACTTGCAGGCACCTTGACGGCGTTTTCTATAGGATGGTTTCACTACCCGTTCGGGTTGCTGATTCTGGTGGTACTTATCATGTTCCGCTTGTTTCAAAGGTCGAGCGAAACATAAAGGCCACTTAGCCATCAACAATTCGCGGGGGGAATTTTGGCTACGCGGCCAAGGGTTGCCGCAAACATCGATGGCAATACGTGTAAAGAGGAGTGGTTGGATGAAAGAAGCGGACTTAGCTCGCAAATTGAAAGCGAGTACTCGTAAACACTATGCCCGCGTGAAATAATAGCAAGCTATGCAGAAGCAGATGAAGCGACTGGCCAAGCGCGACTTGAACAGTGGGCTACCCGCTACCCAGGTTGGGAAGGTCAACGCCAAAGCTTAAGAGAAGCAAGCCGAGGGCCAGCGCGTCGTCTAAAGCTCCCGTAGCGTCCAACTCCAACGACGAACTCACCTTCATAAAGAACATCGGTCCGGTCCTGGAAAAGAAACTCAACGGCGTAGGAATATCGCGCTTTGAGCATATTGCCGGCTGGAGCGAAAAAGACATAAACGCGTTTTCGGGTGAGCTCAATTTCAAGGGACGGATCGAGCGGGAAGAATGGGTCCAGCAGGCGCGTGAGCTCGCGAACGCGCCGCGATAGTTGATTGAGCCGCTCAAGTGCGGCTGATCCTCATCGTAGTATCCGAATACACGTCGCCCCAGGGGTTGACGGAATGTACAACATACCCGGACGACGCAGTCTGACTGCCGGGATGACGTAGTGGGATGTACCGCCTGGCGAGACCGGCGTTTTCTGCCAGGACAGACTCCGCCGCGCCGCGTCAGAGGTTCTGGCCGTGGGTAATAAGATTCGACAAATCATCAGATTGCCGAAACGAAGGAGTTATCGAAACCGCTTGTCGTGGCTTTGTCTATGAATATACTCTTGCGTCGTCATGGCCGGATATTACCGCAGGAGACTCGACAGTTCGGCGTTTTCTGAAACCGGTACAGGCTCGCTTGAGCCCCTTACTATGCGTTAAGGTGGCAAGACTGCGCGACTCGGATCGCTTCATCCGGGTCGCGGGAGGTCGGTACGTATTCTGGGTTTCAATAGAGTGGTGAACGGTTAATGCCCCCGACTGGTTTCCCAAAACTGGCAGGTCCGGCGCGGTGAAGGTTTTCATCGTGGATGACGACGCCGTGATGATCGTCCTCCAGACAAAGTTGCTCGAATCCGCCGGTCATACGGTCGAGTCGAGTGTCACAAGTGTGGACGTTTTGGATCGCATCGAGGCGTTCGCGCCCGATGGGGTTATCGTGGACATCATGATGCCGAACGTCGACGGACTGACGCTCTGCCGGCAGATGCGTGCCAGACCCGCGTTCAGCGACGTCAAGGTAGTGGTCGTTTCGGGCAAGCCTTTCGAACACGATAAGAAGCGAGCCTTCGATCTAGGTGCGGACGCCTTTATCAACAAACCCATCGATCCGTCCTCCTTCGCGGCACAGATCGAAAAACTCGTCGCGGACCGGATCGTAATGGATTTCTGGGGGGTGCGCGGCACGTTGCCGGTCCCCGGCGCTGCATCGGTACGCTACGGCGGAAACACCTCGTGCGTCTCACTGGAGTTCCCGGGCGGCCAGTTTTTTATCTTCGACGCCGGCAGCGGGATAAAGTGTCTCGGTGATCGCTTGCGGGCGGCGGGACGCAAGCGCATCACGGCCAAGATCTTCATTTCACACCCGCACTACGATCACATCAATGCGTTGCCGTTCTTTTCGCCCCTGTACGATCAGGGGAATGACTTCGAGATTATCGGTGCAGCGCACGCCGAAAAAGGCATGAAAGCACTGATCTCGGCACAGATGGACGATGTCTATTTTCCCATAACTATCCGTGAATTCGGTGCACACGTCTATTTTACCGACCTGACCGAAGGTGAGTTCGATATCGGCGGTATCAAGGTAAGTTCACTGTTGCTGAGCCATCCGGGGAACTGCCTGGGGTATCGGGTCGACTATCAGGGCCGCTCGATTTGTTACATCACGGACAACGAGATGTTTCCCGACTGGACGCCGTATCACAACGCGCGCTATTTCGAGCAGCTGTCAGGATTCGTCGCGGGCGCCGACGTGTTGATCACGGACGCGACCTACACCGACGAAGAGTATCGAAGCAAAGTCACCTGGGGGCACTCCTGCGTGAGCGAAGTCGCGCGCCTGGCCGCTGATGCGCAGGCTAAGACGCTGTATTTGTATCACCACGATCCCGGTCAATCGGATGAGGACATCGACGCCAAACTGGAGACCGTGCGCCGCATGCTCACCGAGCGGGGTTCGGCGACCGAGTGTGTTGCGCCGTGCGAAGGTCAGCAGTTCAAGATCTGATCCGCATCTGCACGCTTGCTTACCCCGGTGCAGTCCGCGTTACTGGTCGAGTCTTTCCTTGATCTGTTGCGTGGTCTCTTTGACGTAGGCCGACGCATCGTCCGCCGCCTGCTTGGCGAAGGCGGTTGCCTCGGCGGCCGTCCGTTTCGCAAACCCGGCGGCTTCGCTCGCGGTCATCTGGAGTTGATCGGCGGCGTTCCGGGTCACGCGCTTGATCCGATCCATGGCGATTTTTCCCTGCCGAATCTGCGCGTCGCTGGTTATCTTCGTCAGGAATGGCTCTGAAAGATCGTTCCCGTTCAGCGTCATCCTGTACGGCAGGGTTGCGTACGACAATATTGGGTTGGCGAGGTGCATGGCACTCTCTTCGACTAGATCGTATGCGTAATAGCAGGTACCCGTGGTGTTTTCGCCTTCCGCCTCGAATTCGACCGTCACCGCCGCGAACTCCGGACGCTTTATCTGTACCTCGGGTTCCCGCCAAGCGACCTCCTCAGTGGTGTCGGTCAGGGCGTTCGTGAGGTTCTTGCAGAAGGTGATCCGCACGTCTTCGGAGGTGCCGGAACAGCCGGGGAGGACAACCAAACCTGTCAGTAGCAGTCCGACGGCTGCGAAGCCGAAGCCGAACTGGGAATTGATTTTCATGTCGATGTCTCTTCGGTTCTCGTGTGTCATGGAAATTCGAATGGCGCAAGCGTACCGTTGCCGGCGTGCGCCTACAATACCCAATACACGGCCGGTCGGCCGCGACCCCGGTCACTCCGTCCGCGACGCCTACTGTGTCGATCTGCGCGCGGTTTCAGTGGTCCGCGACGTCCCCCCAGATTTGCCGAAGACGCCGGTCGCGACCGCAGCAGGCGCGATAGATGCGGTAGCGCAGCGCATGCTTTATGAAATAGTCCTGATGGTGGTTTTCGACAGGATAAAAGGCCTTGCGATCGAGAATGGGCGTCACTACCTGCTGACCGGGAAAGCGCTCGCTGACCCGCCGCTTCGATATTTGCGCCCATTGCCGCTCTTGCGGGGAGTCCGTAAATAACGCGCTGCGGTAGCTGGATCCCCGGTCGCAGAACTGGCCGCGAGCATCGAACGGATCGATATTGGTCCAGAATACTTCGAGTAAATCCTGATAGGAAATCCGGCTGGCGTCATAGGAGACTTCGATTGCCTCGTAGTGGCCCTGATGATCGCCGTTATAGGTCGGGTTCGCGCGCGCACCGCCGGTAAATCCGGAGATGACGTCGGTGACACCGGGCAACCCCTGAAACGCGGCCTCCATGCACCAGAAGCACCCTCCGGCGAAGACGGCTTGGTCAAGCCGGGAAGCGTGGCCGTACAGGGTCAGCTGCCAAAGCAGTAAACCGAGTAAGACTTTGCTCATGGTCAGGTACCTCCACGTCCGGATCGGTCGAGGCGGCGGCGCGCTGCGCACGCGCCGCTCGCTGTCATGGCGATGGACCGCCAAATCGGGCCAAAGGTCCGGTCGGAGACGAAAAGTTAAGCTTTTGTGATAAACGGCTGCTAGCTTTTTACGTGTCAGACCGTGCTTCGATGCCGCGTTTTCGTGCCATCGTCGAGCTCAGCCCCGGTCTGAGTGCGGACGGACCGGTGTGCAATAAAACGCGTGGCAACAAGGTCTTCGTACAGGGTGTGCCGGGTTGTTGCACAAATGCCCGATACGCTATCCACGGGGGCAGTTACAAACCAAAGGGGGAATCGGGTGGCGATCAATTTGTCGCGCATGCCGGTTCCCGTATCCAAGGAGTACAAACATGAATAAACCTCTTACCCTCAAGACGTCGGGTGTCGCCATGGCGCTGGCGGCGGCTGGATTACTCGCTGGTTGTCAAAGCAACCCCTCCAGCTCCGGTGCGACAAGCATGGCCAAAGCGGATTTGGCGCATTGTTACGGCGTCAACGCCTGCGGCGGGCACAATGACTGCAAAACAGCCAACAACGCCTGTGCTGGTCAGGCCAGCTGCAAAGGCACTGGATTCGTGGCCATGCCGTCCAAGGCATGCGGTGACATCGGCGGTGAGGTGCGCGACGAATGGCGGGGTTCGGTCGCCAAGGCCGATCTCAGCAAGTGTTACGGCGTGAACGTCTGTGGCGGCCACAACGACTGCAAAACAGCCAAGAACGCCTGTGCGGGGCATGCCAGCTGCAAAGGAACGGGCTTCGTCGCAATGCCTTCCAAGTCCTGCGAGGACGTAGGCGGGAAGGTTGGTTGAGTGATGTTTTAGCGTTACCGGGGCCGGATGCCCCGGCTTCGATCTGCGGTGGCGCGTGACCTTGGGCAGACCTTTTCTCGGGTTCGGACTGGGGTTGCGCACGCCCCATTTTCAGCATGTGCTCGACCATCGGCCCAAGGTCGATTGGTTCGAAGTGGTTTCCGAAAACTTTATGGTAGCCGGGGGTAAGCCCAAGTATTTTCTGCATGCCCTCCGCGATCACTACCCGATAGTCATGCATGGGGTGTCGCTGTCCATTGGCAGTACCGATGAGCTGCGCATGGATTACCTGCGCGCGCTGAAGACGCTGGCGCGCGAGGTTGAGCCGCGGTGGATATCGGATCACTTATGCTGGACGGGTGCGTACGGGTTCAACAGTCACGATCTGCTGCCACTACCCTACACCGAAGAGGCGATCGACCACGTTTGCCGCCGGATCGGTCGGGTACAGGATTTTCTGGGCCGACAGATCCTGATCGAGAACGTATCGAGCTATCTGACCTACCGGCATTCGGTCATGCCCGAGTGGGAGTTTGTCGCAGAGGTGGCGAATCGCGCGGACTGTCTGTTGCTGCTGGATGTCAACAACGTGTACGTCAGCACCCGCAATCACGGTTTCGATCCCGAGGCGTATTTTGCTGCGCTGCCAGAGGAGCGGGTGTGGCAGATACATCTGGCGGGCCATACCGACAACGGTGACCACGTAATCGATACTCACGATCATGACGTGTGCGAAGCGGTCTGGTTGCTTTATCGCCGCGTTCTTGAACGGTTTGGCCCGGTGAGCACCATGATAGAACGTGACGACGATATTCCTCCGTTTGAACAGCTGGAAGACGAACTCGCGATTGCCCGTCGGGTTGCGGAGGAACTGGGCCACCTGCCGGTAGAACTGGGCGATCATGGCTGAATCGGTTTCTCTACGCGACCTGCAACGCAGCTTAATCGAGTATCTGCAATACGGCGGGTACGCTGCCGAGGACCTCGTAGCGGAGCAGGCGCCGATTTCGGCCCGGGCGCGACTGTCGATCTACGGCAGTGCGTACATGATCCGGCTTTGCCAGACGCTGGAGAACGATCACGAAATGCTGGCCTGGTATCTCGGCGATGAGCAGTTTGCCCAACTGGCGGCGTCCTATATCCATCAACATCCTTCGCACTACACATCGTTGCGCGATTTCGGCAACGCTTTGCCGGAGTTCCTGCGGCAGACAGATCCTTATCGCGATCTACCGGTGTTGAGCGAACTGGCCGCCTTCGAGCGGATGATGCTGGATGTATTCGACGCGCCCGATGCGGATCGCGCGGGGCTGCCGGAACTACAGTCGCGGCCCGCCGACACCTGGCCGCGAATGCGGGTACGCTTTCACCCCAGCGTGCAGTTGTACGCGACCCGTACCAATGCGGTGCCGATCTGGCAGGCGCTGAAGGCGGCGCAGACGCCGCCTGGCCCCGCTACCGATCAGCCATCGGACTGGTTGCTGTGGCGCGGTGCCGATCGGCTGTCGCAGTTTCGCTCGCTGACCGCCATCGAGCAGCGGTTGTTGGACGCGGCTATCGCGGGTGCGGACTTTGCGACACTGTGTGAGTGTTTGCTGCGCGATCTGCCGGAAGCCAAAATCAGCGAGGTCGTACTGACGCAGGTGGTGAACTGGCTCGACCAGGGGTTGGTAAGAAACTTCGATTGAGGTCTCTATGATGCTGCAGGCTAGGAGGCTGTCCGAGAATAGACTGACCTATTGCGGACGCCGCAAATGGTTCCTGTTAATCGACCATTCTCGTTAAATAGTCATCACTATTGTTCAGCGCATCCCTGCGCTTCACCCCTAAGAGGCTGAAGCGAAAATCTCTTGCAGCAAGATTTTTCGCCTCACATGATCGACCAAGCCGCTGGGAGCGGATTTGCACGCCGCTCGCGGCGGCCCGAAGGGTGGAGGGCAGGATGCCCGGAATAAAAATAGGCCTCAATGTGGAACGCCCTCGTGACGACCGCTATTCTCGGACAGCCTCCTAGGCGTACGCTTGCGCTCCCGCGGCGCAGCCGGCCGAGAACGGGTTTATCACCTGGCGTAGGATAAGATCTGTTTCAGATCGAGAATCTCTTTATCGGCGAGTTCCAGCACCGAGATCGAGCGGCGCGGCGTGAGGCGGCCGAGGTCTAGCTTCTGATAGGCCGGCAGTTCGTCAATACGCGGTAATCGCTCCATGTGGGGGGTGCCGATTTTTGTATGAAGTTGCGCCAGCAGCACTACGTCAACATAGTCGGGCAGTGCGTAGCCGATGCGGCCCCATGCATCCGCGTGCCTGGCCACGTCGACCAGATCCTCGCCCAGGCCCCATTTACGAATAATTTTTTCGCCCAGTGCATGCGTAAAGAGATGCACGGTGTAGTCGAGCAGCGCAGGGTTGTCCTTCAAGGGGGCGAACTGGTTGGCGAACCCGAGTACGGGCAGGACGCCGATACGGTGGATGAGGCCCGCCAGCATGGCCCGTTCCGGGTCAAGACCGGGTATGTGTCTGGCAAGCATGAAGCTGACGGCGGCCACGTGACAGCTGTCGATCCACAGCGACTTCGCCCGTTTCCGCAATGCCGCTGACCGGGTCTGGAACGCTTCCTTCAATAAAAAGCCGACGGCCAGATTCTGTACCCGCGCCTGCCCCAGGCGGGTGACGGCCTGATGGACGTTGCGCGCTTTTTTTCCGAAGTGGAAGGCGGCACTGTTGGCGACCCGCATCAGTTTGGTGGCGAGCGCCGGATCGAGCTGGATCAGTTTGACGATTTCACGCGTCGGAACATCCGAGCGGGCCAGGGTGCGGCTCAGTTCGATCGCCAGATTGGGCATGCTAGGCAAGCGATACCGACCGGCGGCCAAGTGCCGTTTCAGGGTGAGTAAGACCTCGCGCTCCTGGTCCGTCAGATTGGGCGACGCCGGAGCGGCCATTTTCTTGAGTGGCCATTCCGCCGGCGTGCCGCCGTTGGCCGGGACCTTGAGCAAGGTCACCGGAAACACCGCGCGCATGCGGTATGTCGCTCCTGCTGGCAGGGGATAACGAGCCGAGGGCGAAACGCTCGACAGCGATGTCCGGCGGCCTTCCTCGTCCGTGACTTCCAACTGCCCGGAGTTAAGGTAAAGGGCGTCCGAACCCGCCCACCCGCCGGATAGCCTGCCCGCTTTTAGCGCCACGAAGCGCGCGTCGGACGCCAGTGCTTGCAGCAGGTCGCCCGCCACGGCGCGATAGGGGGCCAGTTTGCCGATGGCCTGCGCGGTCGGCCTTTCGCTGAGATCAACTGCTCCGTTGCCAAAAATGTTCAACGTCGGTTCCTCCGCTCATATTATGCGTCGATGAATGGGTTATCGGCTTGTCTGCGCCACGGTTTACCCTCGACCATAGCCGGGTCTCCGGTATGACATTGCTGCCCGCGAGCCGCGCACGGCGCAAAACCTGCTAACCTCCATCGCGTACCGCGCTTGATTGGGATTTCCTTAAAATGAAATTTCGTTCCCACTCCCCCGAGCTGCTGTTGATATTGCTGGCCGCGGCCGCGTCGCTGGCATTTTCCGTATGGCGGGCACTGCTGAATAACTTCGCGGTCGAGGAGGCCGCGTTCACCGGCATGGAAATGGGCTTCTTGCAAAGCCTGCGCGAAGTGCCCGGTTTTCTGGCGTTCACCACGATATTCATCCTGCTGATCATCCGTGAACAGGGCTTCGCGTTGATTTCGGTCGCGGTGCTCGGTCTGGGCGTCGCGCTCACGGGGTATCTGCCGTCCGAGTACGGGTTGTACTTCACCACCGTACTGATGTCGGTCGGGTTTCATTACTACTTCACTGTGCAGCAGTCGTTGACCTGGCAATGGATCGACAAGACGCGCTCGCCGGTTGTCATGGGCCGGCAGTCATCCGCCGGTTCAGTCGCCGCGCTGGTCGCCTTCGGTACGATCTGGCTGGGTATGGAATATCTCAACGTCGACTATCACTGGTTGTACCTGGTGGCGGGACTGTTCACGGTGGCCGCTGCGCTGTTCGGCTGGTTGCTGTTCCCTGCCTTTGGTCAGCAGGTTGTACAGCACAAGCAGCTGATTCTCAGAAAGCGCTACTGGCTGTACTACGCCTTGGTCTTCATGAGCGGTGCGCGCCGGCAGATCTTCGTGGTTTTCGCGGGATTTCTGATGGTGGAGAAGTTTGGTTTTTCCGCTTCGGACATAGCGCTGCTGTATCTCATCAATCACGCTATCAATGCGATCGCCGCGCCGCGCGTCGGCGCATTGATCTCGCGCTGGGGCGAACGCCCGGCACTGGTGATCGAGTACGCGGGGCTCATCGGAGTGTTCCTCGCCTACGCCTTCGTCGAGACCGTTTGGATAGCCGCCTGCCTGTACGTCATGGATCATCTGCTGTTCGCGTTGGCGATCGGTATTCGCAGCTATTTTCACAAGATTGCCGACCCCGCCGATATTGCTTCGACATCGGGGGTGTCGTTCACCATTAACCACATCGCCGCGGTCATCATACCGGCGGTATTCGGCATTATCTGGCTGTCGTCATCGTCGGCCGTGTTCATCGCCGGCGCGGTGATGGCCTCGGGTTCGCTCGTACTGGCACTGTTCGTCCCGGTACGCCCGGCGCAGGGCAGGGAAGTCGATCTGGGTCGCTTGGCCCGGCGCAACGGGTTGGTCGTTCGCCCCGGACGCTAACCGGCGCGGGTTACAAAGGGCAGCAATACATGCGAACGCTGTTGGTGGCGGTATCGTCGCCTTTGCCTTGGGTGGGTTCGACTTTCTGCTCGAGCCCGCATACGTAGTGATTGGCCGGGCAGAACGCAGCGCCTTTCCAAAGCCCCCAGGGTGACGCGCCAGGGGCCTCTACCGGTTCCACCAGATGAGTCCTTTCACGGGTCACGAACACCTCGACTTCCTGTAGCCGTTCGTCGAACTGCGAAAACTTCGTCAGTCCTGCGCTTTCGGCTTCCCGAATGCTGTCCATGGAGGCGCGGGCGCTTTGTTCTATGAGCGCGATTGCGGCGCGTTGCTCGTCCTTGATCGAGATATAGTCCCGGCTGGTCTCGATCGCGGTGAGCCGTCCGTCCAACTGTCCCATGTAGCGGGCACTGACGACTGCGGAGGCGACGAAGGCGATAAAAATGGCAATCTCGACTTTTGACATGGTCAGTCAATAATGAATCCCGGCAATTAAGATGGCAGGGCGCCCCACAAACGCTTGCGCTAGTAGTAGGCGGTATCCTGATAGCGCTTCGATCGGGTGGTGCCGAAACGCGGATACAGTAAGTGATGCAGCGTTTCGACGTGACGAAAGCACATCCGAATCTGCTGACGCTCGTTGACCGGCGAACTGCCGCCGCGGCGATGAAAGGCCATGGTGTCGGCGACGATCAAGGTATTCGCTTGTCCCACCACCTGAACTTCCTTAAGATCTTCTTTCGAATAGGCACGGCCGTGTACTTCCATACGGCCGCTTTCGTGCAGGGGGTGAGAGACCGACCGGCCCTTCTTCTGACGCGCGATATCCACGCTGAACAGGTACTCGTGCTTCAACCTCCGGCGGTCGAGCCGTTGCGTCTTGGGCACGACGACGAACGCGCCGTTCTCCACCGTATTGTCGTTGATGTAGTAGAAGGCCTTGATCGAATGGTAGAAGACGTCTTCGTGCAGGATAATGTTCTGCTCGGTATCCGTTAGGCGATCCGCCGCGCGTTTCTCGCGTTGAAAAAAAGCGCCCGGCTGGTATTTCACCCGTTTTCCGACCGCCGCCGCGACCAACTCCCAGAGGACCGGATTGCGGACGACATGCTGCAAGGCGGTGGGGGAGAGCGCCTCGGTAAGTTTGCACGAATCCTGCTGAACCCCGCGAATCACCGCAGAGGTTATGGCATCCGAATCGGAAGTGAACTTGTGCGACGGTCTGTTGACCGTATTGTCGGATTGGCGATTGATCGTGTCACGGCCCGGTGCGAACGCGGCGTGATACTCCGCTCGCACTTTCTCGAATATTTCCTGTGGAAGGAAATCCGGTAGAACGATCATGCCATCGTTGATCAGGGCTTCGGCCAGTTCCCTGCGCTCGGGCGCCACGCCTTCGAGACTGGGACGGTGTTTGATATGCTGATAAGCGGCGCGAGCGATCTGCAGTCCCGCCTTGTTAACCAGTTCTCCGCCCACCCACGCCCTGGGTCGTGACCAGAACAATCTCTGATCTGTCACGCTGCGCGAGCCGTCCAGAAACGACTTGGCAACCTGCAGTTTCTGTTGAAGCCACAATTGAAGAATACCTCTTGCAACCTAAATATGCCGACTTGAAACAACCGTCAATTATACCATGTATATCCGGTAGAGAAGGTGAACGAGCGTCCGCGAGTCACGGTCGGATTTCTCGGCGTCGGATGTCCGTGGCATGTAGCCGCATTGGATCGATATCAAGCACCTACTCCAGCTGCATCATACCTTCGCCTAAGGGGCTCGGCTCTTACGGTTGCCTTGGGGTTCGCGAAAAAACAACCTCCCATTTTTTCATACGCCGATACATCCCGTCTGACTGCGTTGCTCGTCGTTTAATTAGGCTGGCTATTCGCACGCCTCGCGCCTTGCCAGGCGGGCGTCTCAACGCCTAAAAACGCGAAGCTTTTTCCGCGCGAACCCTTAGATAGCGCGCGTCGAAGAGCGCGCGGATGGCCGCATACGGCGATCTTGAGCTAGAACGCCATAGTTCAGCGACAGCTTGGAAATAAAGGATAGGATCGGCCTGGTAAAATAATCAGGTTACCGATCACGTGTTGAAGCCGTCGCCGTCGGCCGATACGCCCCGCTCGAACTCCGCGATGACCTGTGCGCCCAACAACAGAATCAAGGCGGCGAATTCAAAGCTCAACAGTACGACGATAGCCGTGGCCAGTGAGCCGTACACCAGGCTGACCAGCGACAAACGAGTGAAGTACCACACCAGGATGTGCCGCATGATCTCCCACAGTATGGCGGCGGTCAGTCCACCGAGCAGGGCGTGACGTATGTTGATGCCGCCGACCGGCATGACCAGGTACAGCGATGTCATCAGAAGAATCAGGCCCACGACGCCTAGCAGGTACAGCACGACGCCCGAGGCGCCATCAAGCTGCCAGGTGTAACCGAACAGGGTGACCTGTTCCGCATCCAGCCCCTGCAGGGCACCGCTGACCAGGGTGACCACCACCACGCCGATACCCACGAGCGCGATAAAGATGAACGGGATCAGGGCCGACACGAAAAAATGCCGGCGATGAATCGTGACCCTGTGGAAGAAGATCACCGACATGGCGTTTTCCAGCACCGTGAATGCCATGGTGGCGAAGAAAATCAGTACGGCCGTGCCTATCCAGCCAATCAGATTGCGGTGTTCCAGGAACGCGCCGATCTGAGTGGTCATCGCATCGGCTTTGATCGGTAGTATGAACTCCAGGTGCGTCTGCACGCTCGCCAGCAACGCCTGTTCCGCCATAAAGTGTGACAGGCCGATCAGCAGCAAGGCGAGCAACGGTACAATGGATAGCAGGCCGTAATAGGCGACCGCGCCTGACAGCAATACGCCCTGGTTGCGCTTGAATCCTTTGAGCACACGCCACAGGAACTGACCCAGTTTGCGCAACGGAGCGATCACCGCCGGGCCGGAGGCGCCCCGGACCCTGTCTTGGTCGTCGTCTGTCTTGTCGGCCAAGAGTAGCCCCCTCGGTTGCGCCTACTGTCATCGGCTTGGCAAAAATTGCAGCACTGGCAGGCGGTCCGGAGACTTCGAGTCGAGTGCGTCTGCAACAGGGACCCTGCAGCCGAGCTTCCAGGGAGGGATTGACGGCGCTCCTTGAGTCGCACTCTCCGGACCGCAGCAGCCTGAGTTAGTCACATTGCGGTTGCTGCCAACGTTTGAACGTCGTTCGCCGGTACCGGTCTCCCCGTCCACATCGCGTGCCTATTCGCCAGGCGGGTCGTCGCGCCGCGATTGGCGCCTTGCGGTGGTCTCTTCTGCATCGTGAACTCTCCCGTGGCCCGATCTTAGCAGAGTCGACACCTGGTTTCGGTGTAGTCCGGGTTCGAATTTTACCTGCCCGGCAGCCGCTGCTTGCGGGTAGAATCCGTACCATGTCCGAGAACGCTTCGAAACCGCAGCTGCAGCAGGCGCCTGCGGACGCCAAGACGCAGTTTGATCGCGACGGCTTCCTGATCCTGCGCGGTTTAGCATCCGACGCGCTGCGACAGTATATGCAGCGTGAGATTGCCGCGGCGCTCGAACCGCCGCTGGGGCCTCTCGAGTACGAGGCGGAGGTCGAGTATCCCGGTGCGCCTGCACACATCGACGCCCCGGGCGGAAAGACGCCGCGTCGCCTGCTGCATGCCTATTCGCGCGCGCCGGTGTTCCGTGAGTGGGCGCATGCGCCGCGGATTATCGATGTGGTGGAACTGCTCATGGACAGTCATCGGCTGATGATCAGCCAGAATCACCACAATTGCATCATGACCAAGATGCCCGGCTTCAGCAGCGCCACCGGCTGGCACCAGGATATTAGGTACTGGTGTTTTGACCGGCCGGATCTGATCAATGTGTGGTTGGCGTTGGGCGATGAATACCCGGCCAATGGCGGAATGCGGCTGATCCCCGGATCCCACCGGCTCAACATCGACCGTGGTCGACTGGATGCGGCGTTGTTTCTGCGCCCCGAACTGCCGGAAAACGCCGAATTGCTGAGCCGCGCGGTCGATGCGCGTCTGGCGGCGGGAGATGTGCTGTTTTTCCATTGCCGCACCTTCCACGCGGCTGGAAACAACACGACTCAAGACAACAAATACTCGCTGGTTTTCAGCTATCGCGCCGAGGACAATCAGCCGATTCCGCAGACTCGATCCGCGCGCCTACTGGATATCGGCGTGCAATGATGGTCTCAGTTCTCGATCATCGCCGTCTTGGTATAGCGGCCGAGTATGGTTTTGACGTATGAGCGGGTTTCGGCATAGGGCGGTACACCGCCGTAACGTTCGACCGAATGTTCGCCAGCATTGTAACCGGCCAGGGTCAGTTTGAGATCGCCGTCGAAGCGCTCCAGCAACCAACGCAAATAGGCCATCCCGCCGCGGAGATTCTGTGCCGGTTCGAACGGGTTGGCCACCCCGAAACGTTTTGCCGTCGCCGGAATCAACTGCATCAGGCCAAGCGCCCCTTTCGGTGAACGTGCTTTCGGGTTGAAGTTGGACTCGGCCCTGACGACCTCGAGTACCAGTTCAGGGTCCAGGCCATACAGCGGTGCCATCTCATAGACGGCAACGACCAGTTTCGCGCGGCGTGCATCCGAGGAGTACAGCTGCGACCCGTCACTGTCGACGCACCACAGGGGCTTTTGTTCCACCGATGCCAGGCGCGCCATGACTCGCTCTCCCACCTTGCCACCGAGTCGCAGGGACTCACGCAGCCACGCCGCGGCGAGCGCGTCGTCGCGCGGCACTCCGCGGCCCTGAAAGTACAGCCAGCCGAGTTCGTAAGCCGCCTTGGCGTATCCGTGACGCGCGGCGGCACAGAGGTAGACGACGGCCAGATCCGGGTCTCGTTCCACGCCCTCGCCGTGTACGAAGCGTAGCGCTTGTTCGGTGACATCCGGGGGGTCGAACCGGTAGGGTTCCTTGGTCAGCGCGGCGACGTTGGCTCCGACGAACAGGGCCAGTACACAAACGATGGGACGAAGCGAGCGGGTTCTCATGTTTTGGTTCTTTCCACAGCCGGGATGTTCGCGAGCATGCAAAAACCACACCGGATAATAAATTATCATTTAATACAGTGTGATAGGTGCGCCATGGGACTAGCTACAGCGTCAAGTGTAAAAAAAACAGACAGGCATGGCACGGTGCCCGTGCATTCACCCGTCGGGCTTTGTCCCGCACCGGACTTTGCGCGGTTCCGGGTGCCTGATAGATGCGGCAGTCGGGGCGGTGGAACGCCATCCAGGCGAACCAGAACCCGGTGGTGCTGGGCAGGACGCGGTGGTTTTTTGTCCGATATCCAGGCGCGTCGCGCGTCGCCGGTAAAGGTTACCCCTATCCGCTCGCTCTCCAGCTGCTGTTGGAGCGGAACCTTGAACCTGGCCAGCTCGGCAAATGGCCAGATTCGCGCCTGGTCGTTGTCGACGATGCCGACCACCCGTTCCTTGCGGGTCAAACTTGCCGACGTTGAAGAACAACGAGTCGCTGGCGGTGTACCCGGCATATGGATTCTTGCCGTAGTCGCGGTGGTAGCCGGTGTCCGTGGACAGCACCTTCGTGTCGGGGTAGCGAGCCCGCCAATCCGCGCAGGTGGTGTGTTCCAACGGCACCGCCTCGTGCCGCACGCCCTTGCGCGGACCGCTGATCGCCTGCCCCATGATCTACGGCCACAACGAATCCCGCTCCCGTCAAGGGGGTGTCGTAAACGCCTGCGACCGTTCTCCCAGCCGGAGCAGAATCGTTTACAAGATCCTCTTGAGGGAGCAGGGCCTCACCGCGATCCTGGACAGCTATTCAGTGCGGCCGGCCCGCTCCGTCGATTGTTTCCGAGGCCCGCTACCAATGCGAAGCCTCAGGGAAGCACAAGGGTCATGCCCGGCAATACCTGATCGGGATCGTCCAGAATGTGCTCGTTGGCCTGATAGATCCGCCGCCAGTCGCCGATTCTGCCGTATTGGCGTGCCGACAGCCGGCTCAGCGAGTCCCCAGGTTGAAGTCGATAGACACCCCGGGGATCAACCAAGCTGCCGGCGACGAGCAACTGGCTGTTGAACAAATTCGTTTGTGCCTGCACCACGCGCGCCGAAAGCGTTGCGTCGTCGCGATTGTCGCGCTGCTCGGCGTGCGCCAGTCGCAGCGCGTCGGCGTATTGACCGGCCTGCGTCCGAAGCGCGTCGATCGACGCCGTCCCGCCGAAACTTGCCGGCACCTGGGCTTGCTGCGACGCGAGATCGCCGCGCAACTCCGATCCGGTGGCCTCGGCGGCGGAGAGACGGGAGGTGAGTTGGTCGACATCGGCAATGAGCGCGGACTCTGATTTACTCAGGCGCTGGCGCTGCGTTTCGGTCACGTCGAGCTGGTGTTTCGTCGATTCCAGCGTCTCTTGTGTTTGTTGCAGTTGCGTGGTGGTGTTGGCAAGCATGGCCTCGAGCGCCGCTAGTTTTTGCGCGGACGAGGCCAGCGCCTGTTTCAGACGCTCACGCTCGATGGCCGCTGTCGCAAGTTCGCGCTCGCGCGACTGCAGAGAGTTTTTGGCCCGGTCGAGTTCGCCCGCCAATTGCGCGCCTTGCGCCTCGACGGTTTTCAGCTGCGACGCCTGCTCGTCCGAACGCCGACGCTCAGCGGCTAACTCCTGCGCCGACCGATCGCGTTCGGCGTGTGCGGCCTGCAGGTCCTGGCGCAGCGTTTGTTCCCCCGCCTGCGCATCCGCATACTGTTGCTCGAGCAGGGAGAGTCGCTGTGCCGTTTTTTCTGCCTCCTGCTCCCGTTGTGTAAGCCGGGCTTGTGCATCGGCCAGCGACTGCCGCAACGTTTTCAGTTCCTGTTCGAGGGTCGCGCGCTGGCTGGCGCGTTCTTCGGACTCCGATTGCAATGCAGCCAAGCGGGTGTTGGCGTCTTCAAGCGCCCCTTCCAACTGCCGGTGGCTCGATTTCGCCGCCTCGAGTGCAGCGCGCTCCGCCCGTAGCGTCTGCTGAGTTTCGGCCAGCGTCGATTTCAGCTGCTCGCGCGTCGACGCAATCTCGGCGCCGTCCGCGCGCAGCGATGCGACTTGCGCCTTGGTTTGTGTCAGTTCGTCGAGCGCGGCCTGCAGATCACTGTTCGCCTTGGCCAGGCTGGCCTCGGCACGAGCCGTCGTCGCCTGTTGCTCGACCAGCAGCGTCTGGAGTTGTGTGATGCGCGCATCCACGTCGGCCGACTGGGCAACAGCCGTACCGCAGCACAAGGTCAGACAGGTCGCCGAAAGCAACCCGAGCGTCTTTGCCGTCCTCTGAAACGCAACACGAATTGAAGCCAGTTTGTGGGTTGTTTTTATCATCGCCCCCTCCGGAAGTCTCGGTTTGTTGTTTATGGTAAAGCCGTTTTTTTATGATTATAGCCGGCGCATGTGCCGGATAACTTTGCTTCCCAACTTACGATTTGCGATCCCAGCTCGGCGGGTTGCGACGGGTCTCTGCCATGCAAACGGCCGGTGTGAAAACCCGGCCCAGGTTCGTTATGGTGCGCCCCGCGCACCGATTTACTACGCGGCGTCGAACGCACGCCATTCGGCCGTAAAAAGGTACGCGGGGTGACCGCGGGGCTTACGCGACCTCGGCCATATTGCTGCCGCCCAGCGGGTCGGAATCGCCGCCGGCCAGCAGGTACTGACGCTGGTAACCGCTGTCGGTGTCCTTGATGATGACCTGAATCATTCCGTCGGAATCGCAATAGTAGGTTTCTTCAACCGGGCGCTGCGCCCGTTGCGCGAAGGCGGTGACCGGGATGTCGTCCAGTTTCCGGCCGGACTGCAGCTGCGGATCGAAGGGAAAGCGGATGTCGTCCAACAGGCTCAGATCGTCGGTCGGCCGTCCGTCGTCGGTCAACCGGCCGCATTCGACGAACCGATAGTGGCCAATGTTGTGCGAGGGCAGATAGGTCCGGGTCACGACCAGTGGTGGTTCCGCTTTGCCGGGGAGCGCCGTGCCTTTGTGGAAGATCCTGTCGAGTACGATCTCGGCCCCGGATTCGCTTTCGCGCCAAACGCCGAAATCACGCGTGAACTGTTCCTTCAGCTCCAGCCGGGCGGCGTTGTCCAAGGCGACCGCAAGGCCGACCGCGGCGGCGCCGTGCGGGTAGGCGGAACGGCTCGCCAACCGGCTGAACGCCTTGCGCAACTGACGATTGACCAACGGGAAATGGCTGCCACCGCCCACTACGTACACGCTCGACAGCTCGTCAAGTCCGATACCTGTGGTTTTCTGCGTGTCCTGCAGCGAGCGGTGCACCAGTGCCAGTGTCTTATCGATCAGCGGCCGGCACTGTGCGAAGAAATCACTGACCAGAACCGTCACATCTCCCGCGCCGAGCATCGCCCGCTCCAGGTCGATCGCGATCTTGCGGGTATTCGCGTGCAGGCTTTCTTTCTTCTCGCGGCACTCATCGAGCAGAATTGCACGTTGGGTTGCGGTGGGTGCCTCGTTCAGGTGCGCCGCCGCCAGCGCGAGTTCGCACAGGACCTGATCGAAATCGTCGCCGCCCAGGCGCATGATGCCCTCGGTGGCGAGCGTTTCGTACCGATGCTCGCCAATGCCGATGATCGAGACGTCGAAGGTGCCGCCGCCCAGGTCATAGACCAGCAGATAGTGTTTGCGGCTGCGTGCGCCCTTGACGCCGAACCGGTTGACATATTCGATACCGGCAGCGGTCGGTTCGTTGATGACGCCAGCGACCTCGAAACCGGCCAGGCGAAAGCCTTCAGCAGTCAGGAAGCGTTGATTGTTGTTGGCGTTGGCGGGTACGGAAATCGTAATTTCGAGAGGTGTGGTCGCGTCGATGTCCAGATTGGAGTGCCGCGCCAGGTCGTTTTTCAGTTCGGCGAGAAAGCGGTGCAGCAAATCGATCACGCGGATGGAGCCGTCGCCGACCTGGATTCGATGATCCGGCGTGCAAGCGGCGAGATGTCGCTTGAAAGACCGGCAAACCGCCCAGCTTTCGTCGTGACTGACCGCCGCTGCGGCCATACCGAATTTCCACTGTCCACCCCGATAGGCCGCCAGCGATGGATACCAGTCGGTGCATTCGCCGGTGCCGGTCTCGAAATTGACGATGGGGTAGTTGCCTCGGTCCACGGCCGCTATCACGGTGTGGGTGGTGCCGAAATCAATACCGAGTCGAACCTTTGTCATTGCCTCTCCTCACGTTAAATGCCCTGTAGCTCCCGCCGCCCCGGACGGGATGTCTGTCCTGTGTAGCGGTTCTGACGCCCGCTGCTGCTATGCGGATGCCCCGCTCGAGGACCCGTAAACTTATCGCCTGTCATTGGCCGGCTTTTCCACTCCGTCTCCCATCGTATGAGTACTTTCTCCCTGCCGGAGCGTGTCGCAAAGGTCCGTGTTCCTTCTCCCGCCGGGAGAAGGAACTTTTACGACACCCTCCTGCCGGGAGAAGGGCCCCGTCATTCGATTCAGTGCAAACCACTCAGTGACCACCGGACCCTCCAGTGGGTGACGGCATGCAATCTCGCCACCTGGATCCTATCCGAGTGCTATGGTTCGCTGGTGTAGCTGCATTCCTGAATCTCCTCTTGACCGATCGCATTTTCCACCAGCTCGGGATACACGTGCCCGACAAAAAATCCCATGCCGATATTGAGACGGACATACCGGGTTTGTCCCTGCTCGACGACCAGCGACAGTTGCCGTTCCACTTCCGTGGAGGTCGATATCTTATAATGCCCTGGCGCTGGATCTACATAGAAGAAACCCCTGGGTACAGCCTTGCCGACAACATCACCGTTGAGTTTCACCTCGGGCTGAATAGCGGCGCCAAGAACGCCCGGCCGGTAGATGTAGATGCGCGCGTTTTCGGGCGCGGCTGCGCCTAACGAGGTCGCCACTTCCGAGAACTTCGGGCCTGACGCACAGCCCGTCAGGTAAGCGGAAACGCAAATCACAGCCAGCGCTTTGAGTAGGTTGACCATGGCTTGTCCCTGTCGGTTTGGAATCATTCTGGCGTGGTTGTTCGCGACACAAGCTCGAGCGGCGAGGGCAGGGGAGAAAAGGAGCGCTCGACCGGCAGGTAAAAACCTACCAGCCTGTGCGCCGAAACCACGATGTCAGCCTCGTATATGTGCGATGCTTCCACGGTCAGCACCTGGTCCCGTGTCTTGTACACGTCGCCCTGCTGAAGTTTGCCGACGCAATGCCACCGGGTTTCCTTCTTCAGCGTCCGTTTATACCCGCCGCTGGGTTCGACGTCGATGTCCTGAGTCAACTCGAAGGAGTCGTTGCAGGGTTGTGACGTATCGAGTGAAGCCGGCGTTTGCGCCACGTGTATCACGTCGAAGGCGCATCCGCCGAGCGGCATCAACGCGCAGCAAAGATAAAGGGGAGTCGCTTTCGTCATTGCTTCTCCAGGGCGTTGCGAATTCCACGGGACAAAAACACGGCGTCGCACTGATTCCATTGCCTTTGTCGCAGGCTCTTCTCCTCGGAATCATAGAGTCCAATCACGACGTCCTCCAGAGAGTACAAGGTGTAGCCGTATGCGTCGAGGTAACGCCAGATTTCCCACAGCAGCGGTTGATCCCGGTACTTTTCGACGAACACCGCCTCGACTACGATGGCCTTGATCAAGCCTCGTTCGAGCAGCGCCGTGGCGCCATTCAGCGCGGCAAGCTCACCGCCTTGCAGGTCCAGCTTAAGCAGGTCTAACGCCTGAATTCCCCGGTTCTCACACGCTTCATCTATTGTTACGACATCCACCTTTGTGCCGCCGCTTAGAACGGCTTGTTCCGGGTAGTAGGGCTTCGTATCGACAGTCGGCCTCGGCAGCAGTGAATTAGTGGCCGCGTAGGGTCCGCGAAAGAACTCCGCCCGTCCTTTTCGGGCGCCGAGCGCGGCCTGCACGATCTCAACATGGCCATGCGAGTCCAGATTTTTTTGGGCGCTGGCCCAAGAGTCGGGATCGGGTTCAAAGGATAAAATCCTTGTCTCAGGAAACGCAGCGATCGCCTGACGTGCAAATCCGCCCACGTGGCAACCCCCGTCAATGATCCAGGGATCCCCTTGCGTAGGCGGCGCAAGGTCGATCAGTTCGCGGATTGTTTGCAACGCGATCATGATTTCCACCGGAGCGCGTTGGACTTCAGCACCCGGTAAGCAAGCCACACAATCCGTGGCCAGTCGACCCGGCAGGCCAAAGGTGTAAAGACAACCACGGTCATCCCACCAATAGCGCCGCGACGACGCCCGAGACGGCCAGGGCACCGGTAATGGGGATCATCGTCCGGCGCATCGACGGCGCGCCGAGCCAGATCGCCATGCCGCACTTGACCATGGTGTTGGAGATCACCGCGATGACCACGGTACGCGCGGCAGGTCCGGCATTCTCCGGGTTCTGCAAGGCGAGATTGGCCATGGAAAGCGCGATGGCGTCCACGTCGGTGAGGCCAGCTAACGCCCCCGCCAGGTACAGACCGGTGTTTCCGAAATAGACCTGAGCGGCGCTGGCGACAAAGATCACCACCGCAAACAGCGCGCCGAACTTGATCGCCTCTCCCAGTTCGAATGGATTGTGCCCGGCTTGTACTTCCGCTTTCTCTTCGCTGCGCCCGCGCCGCCATAGAAAGAAGCTGATCCCCAGACTGACCGCCCCCATCAGAATCATGCCCGGCGCCAAATCCTTGGCCAGCGTTAGATTCACCACCCCGACCTCGACCACGACACGAAAAAACATGACGGTCCATGCCAGCAGAATGGCC
>CBDUNM010000054.1:0-26988 GCA_965368585.1 uncultured Chromatiales bacterium
GCGCGCAGTGGCGCGCGGATCTCCTCGAGCGGCAGCAGGCGCTCCGCCCGGCGTTCCTCCAGGCGCAGGATATGCACCCCGAAGGCGGTCTCGACCGGCGCCGAGATCTCGCCCGGCTGCAGACCGAAGGCCGCATCCTCGAAGGCCGGGGCCATCTCGCCGCGCTGAAACAGGCCGGTGTCGCCACCGGCCTCGCGGGTCGCATGGTCATCCGAGAACTCCAGAATGGGGCGCATCTGGTCGCGAATCGCGGCGCGGTCGTCGCGTGTGCCCAACGGCTTCCAGGTCAACAGAATATGGCGCACCCGCACTTGCTCAGGCAGGGTCAGCCGGCGCTCGTTATCGCGATAATAGGTCTCCAGCTCGGCGTCGCCGACCTCGGTAACGCCACCCCGGATGCCGTCCAGGTACTTCTTCGCCGCGAGCAGGCGCGTGAGATGCTCGCGGTAGCTCGCGACACTGAAACCCTCGGTCGCGATGCGACGGTTGAAGTCTTCCGGGGTCTTGAAGGGTTCGCTGATCACGGCCAGTTCCGCGTCGACCTCGGCGGGTGTGATCGCGATACGCTGCGCCTCAGCCGCCTGTCGGATCAGCTCCTGCTCAACCATCAGGTCGAGGGCCTCGCGGCGCAGCCGGGTCAATCGTTGCAGGTGATCGCCGCGCCCGGCGACGTTGATCCCGTAGGGGCGCCGATATTCCTGATAAAAGGCATTGAAGCGTTCGTTGCTGATCTCGACCCCATTCACGCGCACCGCGGTACCGGGGTTGAAGCCTTGCGCCCGGGCCCCGACCCCGAGCGCCAGCAGGGTCACCAGCAGCGACGCACGCCACAAGCCGTTCGCCGTCACGAGCTACTCTCGGTTTCGACCCGCGGGACTACCGGCTGCGCCTTGGCCGGCGCCGGCTGTCCCATGAGGCTGACGAAGGGCAGGTCGTTATACCGCAGTTTCTCGGAGCGTGAGCCGACAAAGACATAGTAAGTCGCCAACCGATCGATCCTCACGTCGGCCTCGTACAGACCGCCCCCGAGCGTCCGGGCCGGCACCACCCGGCGCCCGCGTCCGTCGGCGCTGTAATAAAGCACGGTCACATCGGGTATGTCGTGGCGCGGCAATCCGGTCCTGGGGTCGGTGAGCTTGAATATCACCTTGGTGCTCCCGCCCACCGGTACGCGCCGCTCGGCGAGCTGGTACTCAATGGCCATGGGCGCGGTCGAGACCTTCAGCTCGGGGTTGGGCTCGACCGTCGCGCTGAAGCAGTGCAAAAAGCGCGGCGTGTCCATCATAAAGGCGATATCGTAGGTGCCCTCGATGGGGATCTTCACCCGCCCGGTGTACACTCCGGGTTCGCGCTCGCTGAGGCTGCGGTCGACGATCTCGATGGCGCGGGCCTCGTGACCATAGTTGCGGAACGCCCCCATGGGCGCGCCCATGCCCTCCATGTAGTAGTGCACCGTGCCTTCCGCCTGGTTCACGATGTAGGCGGCGGCCTGCTTGACCGAGGGCACGACGCTGTTGGCGATGCTGATATCCGCGGCGGTGCCCGGCGGGCGCTGGCCGGCGGGGATGTAGGTGACCGGCGGCGGCGTCGACTCGTCAAGCTCCGAGACCGGGATCAGACCGACGTCCTGGGTGCCCAGCGAACGGACGTAGCCGAAAGAACGGGTGAAATTCACCTGGTACGGTGCCTTGCCCACCGTCATTGTATGGGCGAGCGCGTCGGTCGAGGCGTCGATCACGTATACCTTGTTTTGCATCGGATTCACCGCCAGACCCCAACGGCCGTCCTGGGAGAAGCGCAACGGACCCAGGCCCGGTTGAGCCTCGATGCGGGCCCGAATCTTGAGCTTGTCCGCATCGACCACGGTCACGGTGCCGGCCTTGCCGTCAGCCACGTACAGGGCCTTGCCCAGGGGTGAAAAATCGAGCGAGATGGGCAGCGGTCCGGTCTCCAGGTCAGTCACCTTTTTTAACGACTGCACGTCGATCACCGACACCGTACCGGCGTCGCGGTTACTGACGAAGGCGTAGCGGTCATCGTCGCTGAAGGCGATCTCGTGGTGGCCCCGACCCGTGGCGATGAAGGCCACCGGCTGCAGGTCGGCCGTATCGATCACGGTGACCCCGCTATGTTCGGCCGTGTCGGCGTTGTTACCGACCCACAGGTAGCGTCCATCGCGCTGCAGCGCCGCGCGGGTCGGTTGCATGCCGGCATCGACATACCCGGTCACCTTGAAGATCTCGGTGTCGACCACCGCAACCCGGTCGGCCTTGGGCATGCTGACGAACAGGCGTTTCTGGTCGTCGGTCTTGGCCCAGTCCGCCCCCGGTTGATCGAGGTTGATTTGCGCAAACAGGTTGGTGATGCCGGTGATTCCGACCGCCGGGTCGATGACCGAGATCGAGGCGTCGCGGTTCATCACCAGCAGGAAGTGGCTGTTCAGGTCGATCATCGGCCGCACGCCGACGATTCCCTGTAGATAGGTCGAGACGCGGTCCTTGCAACTCATCGGTCGTTCGCCCTTCGCCTGCCAGGCCAGGGCGAGATCCATCCAGGCCGCGGGGTATCGCCCCTTGACCGGCTCGCCCGTGTTGGCATCGGTGATGCGGAAGGTGACGTCGGCCCAGTCGGCTGCGATCACCTGGTCCGACCCGCCCTTTGTCGGCCGGGTGGCAAATTCGACGATCACGCCCTCACGGGCGATGCGGTGGGCGGCCTCGGCAGCCTGTTGCGCGTCGGCCGATGGGGCGGACGCGGTTGCCGGGGTCGACTCGGGCACCGCAACAGTCGCGGTAGCGGGCGGCGTTGCGGCCGGCACGAACCCGCCGGCCGATAACAGCAGGGCGAGCAGCCCTCCCCCGGAAAAGCGTCTTGAAAAATAATGCACCGATGTTCTCCTCTGCTTTGCTGCGGCGTGTAGTTATTTTCAGGTCTATCCCTGTGCGGCAACCGAGGCCGACCAACGAAACGTTTTCTTTTCTCCCCATGCTGCGCTTTGGTACATCGTTGGCCGGATTCGTTAGTGATCGATCAGGCTGTCAAATGTGGGTGCAGCCGCTCCTGGCTGCACCCACGGGTAGGTTGCGCGGCCCATCCCTTGGCCGCTGAGACGGGCCGTTACTCCACCCGCAGGATGCCGAACTGGCCGTTGCGGTTGCCGCTGGGCGTGTAGTCGCGGAACAGGTAGTCACCCGGGACCGCACCCGTACCGCCGGCATCGAACAGGATCGGCCAGTGCCCGTAGACGTGGCCCATGCCTTCCTCGCCACCCATGTACTTGGCCTGCAGGTTCAGACCCAGCGAGCGGGACGGCACCCCGTTGTTGGGATGGCAGCGACCCACCAGTCCCAGATTGGACTGGTTCTTACACACGTACGGATCGCGCGCCCAGACGTGGCCGTGCAGGATGAAGGTCCCGTCGCGGTCGGCCGAGGCCCCGTTCAGCACATGCATGCGGCTCGCCTGACCGGCCGTGGCCTTGAACACCGGGGTCGCCGGATCGCCCGCTGCGCTCACCCCCGGGTTCAACGGTATGGCGTTACCTTGGCCCGCCACCAGGTCGTTGGCGTAGAAGGCATGCACGCGGCGGATGCTGCCGTAGCTGTGGGGCGTGCCCGCGTTGCCGAAGGGCACGTCCGGCGGCAGCCGGTAGCGGAACCAGGCGGGCTCCATAGCGTAGTTGAACCCGGCATGGCCGTTGTCCTCCGCGCCCTCGCGGCCCAGCTCACCCTGGTGGAGGTTGGCGATGGCAGAGCCGTCCCGCCAGCGCAGATTGGTGATCCTGTGACCGATCGCCAACGCCTCGCGGTAGGTGCCGCCGTCGCCCGCGGCGCCAAGAGGTCCGGCGTCGACCGTCACCTGGGCGCGGGTCTTGCGGGTCTGTAGATTCCTGCCCTGGCCGTCCGCGACCGTGTCGAGCTGGCCCCGGTTATCCGGCCATGTCGCGCCCTTGGGCTCGATCACCAGCGCACCGAACAGACCCTTCTGCGGTTGCTTGATGCGGTCCGTGGACAGCAGGTTGGTACCGCCGAATTCGACGGGTATCGCCCGCAGTTCCACCCAGTCCTGTCTCGGCGGCGCGTTGACATCTTCCTCGATATCGCGTTCGATCAGGGCGCCTGCGTACCAGGTGTAGGTCTTCTTGCCACCGGGTTCCACCGGACCCGCCGCTGCGGGCCGATTCTTGCCGACCAGGACACCGTCGTGCTTACTGGCGTCGTACTCCACCAACTGGGGATGCAGACCGACGTAGCTGGACGGGCGGATCAGGTTGTTGTTGAAGAAGTGCATCTCCGGCGGGCGCACCGCGTTGAACTGATCCCGGTTGACCACCCACATCATGTCCTGCCACCCGGCCAGGTCCGGCGCCGTTTCGGGCAGCCGGTTGAACAAGGTGACCTTGATGCAGTCACCCGCGTTGGCCCGCAGCACCAACGGTTCGACCGGCGCGTTGTTGTGCAGTCTGACCGGGCAGGCCGGGTTCTTGACCCCGCCCCCTGGCTGCGCAGGATCGCACGCGGCCGTTTCCGCCGGGGTTTGCGGATCGGGCACCAGGTCGTCGAGGCGCACGTAAAGCATGGCGGTCGGGTCGTTGAGCGGACCCTGCCCGCCGGTCAGCGTCGTCGCAGGTTCGCCACCTTCGGCAGGAATGACCACGTCGGGCACGTTCGTGGTACGTCGGTTATAGACCAGCGTGCCGCCCGCGGGGTCCAGCAGACCGCCCGCGTTGTCGCCGACACCGTCGCCGTCGGAATCCCCGCCCGCGTTGGTCGGGATAATGACGTTGAGGCGGTTGGGCAACACGTCGTTGGCCAGCACCGCCGCGACCTTGTAGCGCGTAACCGGCGCGCTCACCGGGCAGACGCCGTTGAACTCGGCCTCGTTCACGACGATCACCTTGGAACCCTTGCCCCGCTGCGGGTTGTCGGGCAGTTGGAACAGGTCGGGGCGGACATAACCGTAGGTGCGTAAGACGCCCCACGAACCGAGCCACATACCGTCGCGGGTAGCGTCGGTGGCGTAGAGATAGTCCACCGTATCGCCCCGCTGGCCGGGGTCGGGATTGAGCGGCGTCTGCAGGGAGAACTGCTCGGAGATGCCGTGCGACTGGAAGTTGCGCCAGCCGGAGTTGGGCGAGCGGCCGAAGCCGGAGCCGTTGGACAGCCACTTCAGGCCATGGATCGTGGTCTGGTGCTGTTCCTCGGTGGCGCCGACCTGGATCTTGACCTTCACCTCGTCACGCTCGTAGGCGCGCATGATCGGGGTGAAGGGGTCGCCGCGGCGCCGATCGCAGTTGATCAGATCGCCGGTTATTCTGACCGTATCGTCTTCCTCGAGCTCGAGATCCGTGTCCTCGTCGTCCGTATTGCAATACGGCGCGTTCCGCCAGCCCCGGGGTGTCCTGCCAAAGCGCGAGTTGAACTGCGGTATCGCCCGGTCGGTGCGACTTTGGAAGGCGAAGGCGAGATCGCCCGCCAGCCCGGCCGTCTGGGCACCGGGCTTGCCGTCCGGCCCGGTGGCGTTCGGATCGAACACGCGCAGGCCCACCGGCTCGTTGCGGTAGTTGACCACGAACATGGAGCTGTGGCTGATGTCGATCGACTCTGCACAAGGCCGCGGTATGCTCGGGTCGAAGTTGCCCGCCGGTCCGGGGCAGCCACCCTCGGCCGTCACCACATCGGGGAACGGCGCTGCCGATTTCAGCTTCAGCGGCGGATTGACCGTGTGCTTCCAGGTCTCCGCCAGCGCGGGGGCGTTGGCGTTGGTGGCATCGAACGGATCCGGTTGGTTGATCGCCGTGTGCTTGGGACGGCCGTTGCGATCGGCACCGACGTAGACCCCGGCCTCGTAGGCGTGCTGGAAGTCGCTCATCTCGAAATAGAACTCGCGATGGTCCCGCAAGAGGTGCGACTTCACGTTGCCGACCGGCGTGGTCGGTGGCAGGATGGCCGCCTGCCAGCTGGTCGGGCCGCCGTCGGGACGCGTGCCTAGCGGCTGGCCGCTCTCGTTGTGCACCCAGGTCGAGCCGGCCGGCTCCGCCAGAATGGTCGAGTACAGGCCGATCTGCTGGAAGCTCGACGGGCCGTAGTGGTCGTGCGAGAAGGTCAGGCCCAGCCCGCGGTCGACGCCCGACACGTTCACCACCGGGTCCATCAGGATGCGCTGGATGGTGGTGCGCGCGCCCAGGTACTCGTCGCCCACACCCGCGCCGAAGAACGGATGCGGCTGCGCATGCAGCGCCAGCTCCCCGGGCGAAACACTGCTGCCCGGATCGCCGGTGTCGATGGTCGGCACCGGCGCCAAATCTCTCAAATCCACCACATGCCGCCGCAACGCGTCGCGCAGGTTCAGGTTGATCCCGGGCAGGATGCCCAGGTCCCTGAGAATGGGCAGCAGGCGGGTGCGCGTCCCCGCCAGGGCGTTGTAGTTATTGATGGCGTGGATACGCTCCTCGACAATGGCCGGAGCCAGCGTGCCGTCCTCGTAGTTCCAGCCGTTGGAGGCGCCGTCGCCGGTGGTCAGGTCCCACTTCGGCAGGTGAATGTGCTGACCGATGATGTCGGTCGGCGTGCGCACCTGGAAGTCGTCCAGCTCGAACTCCCCCGGCACCAGATTGGTGTGCAGGATCTTGCCGCAATCGAAGGTGTTGAAGCGCATCACCAGCGGCTCCGGCGGACGCTGCTTGTTGATGGTCGGCAGTACGTCCTCCCACAGGGCGATAATGCGCTCCTGCGGGTAGTGATAGCCCGCCTTGTTGAACACCGCGTCTATCTGCACGTTCGCGATCTTGTAGGTGCGCGGGTTCTCGGAGTGGAAGGGCGAGCTGCCGCGCGTCTTCAATGTCGCCGGATCGCCGTCTCCGTCGAAATACCAGCCGTTCACACCCGCCGTCAGCGGCGTGCCCCGATCGTCGATGCAGGGGTCTTGGTACGGACCGCCCGGTACGGCCGGGGCGCCGTTGAGCACGAAACTGCCCGGGGTCGTCCCGGCGCCCCTGAGATCGTTGGCGTAGCTGGCCCGATTCCGCACCGCGTGATAGCCCATCGCCACCTGCTCCAGGTCGGTGCCGACCTCGGGGAAATACACCGGTTGGGCGATCTCGATCACCTTGCGGAAATCGAGCCGGTTCTGGGTATCCAGCGAGAGTCCGCCGGCGGTATAACCGCGCAGGTTGTGACGCGGCAGGCCGCCGTCCCAGCCGCCGGCCTGCGCCGGACTGATGCCGTTGGCGGTCGCGCCCGCCTCGGTCAGCATGTCGAGCGGCGGGGTGGGCTGTCGTTGACCGACGGTGCCGCTTGGGCAGTCATCCGCCGGGACATCGATGTCGTCAGCATTGCCCGGTATGCCGTCGGGGCCCGGGTGGACCGAGGCGGGCCTGGGGGCGCCGCACTCGTTGCCGGCCAACCAGAACGGGAAGCCGGGGTTGACGTCGTCGGCGGTGCCGACCACCCCGTCGGGGCCGTACGCGGCGTCGGTGCAATTGGGCTCGGTCGCGCCGCAGAAACGCTTGACCACCGCCTGCGAGGAATCGGGGCCCTGGCCGAGGCCGTTGGGCGGCCGGCGGCCGGAGAGCACGCCGAAATCGCCGCGGTCCACCGCTACGACCTCGACCTTGGCCGGCAGCAGCGGCATGGCTTTGCCGGGCAGCGGCACGACGGCCGGGATCGGCACGCCGTCGGGCAGCTCGCCGTCGGGCAGCGCGCGGGCGCCGGCGGCGGGCTTGCCGATGCGCAGCGCAAAGGGTGTGTCGTGGTAGCCGTCGCCGTCGAGATCGCCCGTGTCGGCTACCGCATCCCCGTCCAAGTCGAGCGCCTGCTCCGGACCGGCGCTGACCGCCAGCAGGCTGCCCGTCTGCAAGGTGTCCAGGTTACGGATGTGATACCACATGCCCTGCGCGAAGTGCGGGTAGAAGTGGCAGTGGAAGATGGCGTCGCCCGTGGTCTTGTTGCGGTTGCCGGCGCCGCCGTTCGCCAGCTCGTAGGTATGACCCGAGCCCGGCATGATCTCCTGGGCGTCCAGGTAGTTGGCGTTGTCGTCGTTGGGGTTGAACAGCCACTGATGGTTGTGCAGGTGGAAAATGTGCTGCTCGAACGCCCCGGCGTGGGTGTTGCGGATCTTGACGAAGTCGCCCGTGTAGGCGTGGTGGACGTTGTAGGGATCTTCCTGGAACAGGGCGAAGTTGCCCGGGATCGGCGGGTTGGCGCCGATCGGATTGCCGCCATTGACCGGGTTATCCGGGTCGTCTCCGAACTGCCGCCAGCAGGTGGCGTCGAGGATGTTCGCCGGATCGCACTGCTCGATCCCGGTGTTGGCGGGAAAATTGACCAGCAGCCCCGGGTCGCCGACGGTCTGCGAGGCCAGGAAGAACTCCTCGTAGGCGCAATCGGTGCAGTCGTGCATGGGACCGGTGTGCAGGCGGTTGGCGATGATCTCCGAGCCGATGCCGCCCGAGGCGTAGTTGATCATGAACTGGTCCTTGACGCCTGCCAGGGTGTAGCCAAGCACCGGGTTACCGTACCATTTCGGGAACACCTGCGAGTTGGTCTGCTCGTCGTGGAAGGTCGAGGTGAACTCGCGGAACGGCTCCAGCCGGTTGGGCAAGGCCGGGTTGCTCTTGCCCACGCTCTCCAGCGGGTAGGTGCTGGTGGGAAAGCTGCCGTCCGGGTTGGGGCCGGCGATGATGGCGTTGATATCGCTGTGCACCAGCTCGTCGCGCACGCAAGCGCCCGCATTGGCCGCGGGGGCCGTGCACAGCATGTTCAGGATCGGCAGATTGGCCTTGCCCTCGGAGATCCAGGGCTCAATATTCGGATACCGCCGGTTGTACCTGATGATCGGCTGGCCGAGGGGCGTCTTGCCGACGGTTGCCAGACGCAGTTCCTCTTCGGTGACCTGGCTGCGGTAGAACTTGGCGTCCTTGGGCTGCACGTTCAGCTGACCGAACATGCCGATGCCGAGGTTGCCGCTGTTCTGCTCGCTACCCAGGGTGGCGCCGTAGCTGTTGATCACGAAGGCCCCTTCGTGCGGGGTGTGGAGCTTGTAGGTGATGGTGCCATTCGGGGGGACCAGTCCACCGCCACACAGACGGGGGTTGAGATTCGCACCCGGATTGGTCCCGACCATGCTGCCGTCGTCGTTGATGGAACTCACCAGTTCGGTGCCCGAGGCGTGCAAACCCGCGCAACGACCCCAGACCTGGTCATTGTTGATCAAACCCGGAAAGGGCGGAACCGCGCCGGGGTCCTCACCCTGCTGCGCGTTGTTCGGGTTTGCCCCCGTCGCGAGCAGGTTGGTGAACTCGACCTCCAGGCAGGCACCGGCACGCGAGCGCAGCACCAGCGGACGGGGACGCTTGTCGGGCCGCAGCTCGACGTTGCCGGCCGTCAGGCCGGTGCCGGGAACGGCGCCGGTGGGTAGCCGTGTTATCGGGTCGACCGCGATCACGTCGCGCTTCAGCGCATAGGTGATCCAGTTCGGGTTCTGCGCGCCGAGGCGGTTGAACACGGTCGGGTTGTCGAGCACGACCACTTTCGCGGTGATGGTATCGGTACAGGTGACGGCCGCCTGCGCCTGCCCCGCAAAACACGTCACCAGGCCAACCGCGCACACTAGCGCCGGACCGGTTCGAGCGTTCCGCGAGGACCTGGGAGGGTATTGTTCGATTTCGCTGGTCATCGTCTATCCTCGGCAGTTTTTTGAGGGTACGGCTGAACGAGTTCTCAAGACGGAACTTGATGGGTAGTCAGTATTGGCCAGGTTCGACCGATCCATAACTGCTCAGAGGGACAGACTTATCCTGGACCTTGGTACAGGCGCTGGGCATCGGCATTCGCCGACTCGCCGCATTTTGGCGGTGAAGAGCGCCGAGGAACGATGGGGATTGACGGTGCAAAGGGAGTACTGAAAACTCGGGACAAACCGATCGCCAGTACCCCAGCGGTGAATCTCGGCGGGCGGCGCGCCCCCCAAGAATCAGTCGGTCAAGCAGCCTGTGGCTGGTTGCTCAGCAAAGGCCGGTTGTCGCCGGACGCCTCAATGCCGTACGGACGTCTCCACCGCGGTCGCCGCCTTCACGCGGCGACGCAGTTCTTCGGTGACCTGGTACGCCGCTTGGGGGTTTTCGACCACGCGCGGTGTCACGGTGACGATCAACTCGGTGCGACTGACGTCTTCGTTGGTATTGCTGAACAGCGTGCCGAGCAACGGCAGGTTCATCAATCCGGGTATGCCGGATTTCGAGTTCGACGTGTTTTCTCGAATCAGACCGCCCAACACCACGGTCTGGCCGCTCTGCACCATGACGGTACTGTCGATGGTGCGCTGTGAAATCGGTACGTTACCGCCCCCGCCGACCGCCGGCGCGTTGCCGGGCGTGCTGACCTCCTGGCTGATCTCGAGGGTCACCAGCCCACCGGCATTGATGCGGGGAGTTACGCTGAGCAAAGTGCCCGTGTCGCGGTACTGGACCTCCGTGACGACGGGTGCGTCCGGATCGCTCGTGCCCTGCGCGGCACGCGTCACGACGGGAATCTGATCCCCCACGCGGATATTCGCCGTCTGGTTATCGATCACCAGTACCTGCGGGGCGGACAGCAACTTCACGTTGGATTCGGTATCCAGGATGTCGAAAAACGCCCTGACTTCATCGTCGCTGTTGAACAACGCCAGGGTCAGGCCCTCGCCGCCCGCACCCCCGGGCAGCGGGGTCCGGAACGCGGTCTCGATGCCGTAAGAGCCCAGGCCCCATTCAAAAAACCAGCGCACGCCGTAGCTCAGATTGTCGCTCAACTGCACTTCGGCGATGGTGGCCTCGATCAGCACCTGCCGCGGTGCGGTATCCAATTTACGGATGGCCGCCTCCACGGACCGGTAATCGGCCAGACTGGCGAGTACCAGAATGGAATTGTTACGCTGGTCGGCGCGGATCATCACCGCGCCCTGCGGCGTGCCCGTCGCCACGGCGGCGCCCGCGTTGGGATCTGACGGCGGTTCGAGCGTCGATTGCAAGGCCCCCTCCGACATGCCGCCCGGCCCCGGTTGCGGGGGTGGCGGTACGCTCGATATTGTCACGGGTCGCACATTGGGTCGCAGACTCGGCGGGAGATCGGCCGAGCGGATGGCAGATTCTTCCGGTTGCCCGCCGCCGAACAGCTCCTGCAGCACCTCCGCGATGTCGTCCGCTTTGGCGTTTTTCAGGTTGTAAATATGCAGGCGTCGCGCCGGTCCCGCCTGGGTGCCGCGGTCAAATTGTTCGATCAGCGCACGCACCGTATCGAGGTGTTCGGGCTGATGGGTGACCACCAGAATCGCGTTCAGGCGCTCGATTGGGATCAGCCGGACGACACCCGTCCACGCTCCCTCGCCGCCCAGATCCACGATTTCGAGCAGTTCGCCGGTCAATACCTTGGCATCGGCGTAGTCGAGGGGAAACAAGCCAAAGGACATGCCCGCGAACCAGTTCACGTCGAAGATTTCGATGGTCTCCAACAGATTGTTGACGCTGTTGCGGGGTCCGGAAAGAAGCACCAAATTGCGCGCTGCGTCGACTTGGACCGTCGTCGCGGTCGAGGCAAACGAATCGAGGATCTTCTTGATCGCGGTAGCCGAAACGTGCTTGAGGGGGACGACCTGCATCCCAAAGCCGGCTCCCGGGCTGGCGGGACGGCGACCCACGGTCGGCGAGGTGAAGGTTTCGTTCACCTGGGCGAGCGGCACCACTTTGTAGATATCGCGATCCCTGACCAGCGCAGCCCCGTTCAATTGCAGCAAGGATTCCAGGATCGGTACGACCGCGTCGCGCTTGACCGGCAAGATCGTTTTGATGGTCACAATCCCTCGCACATTGGGGTGGATGAGATAGTTTTCTTTGAGGATGTCCTCGAAGATGACCTTGGCGACCTCCCGCAGGTCGGCCGCATTGAAATTCAGCGTCACGTCGGCTGGAAAATCTGATGTGTTTTCCGACCCGGCGCCATTTCGTCCAATAAAATTGCCGCTGCCCTTGACCAAGAACGCGCTGGGCGCCGGCGGCTGGGATTGCGCCGCCCGCGCCGGCGCTTCGGTGTACGGCATACCGGTGTCGGGCGTAACACCCGTAGTGAAAGCAGGACCGGCCGAACTGCTGATGGCTAGTTGACGCGCCGGCGTTACTTCGCGATCGGTCTCGTCCGTCGGAGGGCTGGCGCAGGACGCCAGTAAGGTTAACAAGCCAGCCGCCCCGCCCAGGATACGAATAAATTTCTTAGTTATAGTTATGATCATGATTCTAATTCCGGCGACCGTGGCAGACGCAGGAGTGTCTGCACATTGTGACAGTTTAGCGCCCAGTTTCAAAAGGGCCTGAATGCGACCACATCGGCAGGGTTACTAGCGCGACACGTCACGCCAGGCGAATCCGGGCGCCCGCGAAAAACCCGGGCACCCGAATCGCCGGACTTGGGCGCTGCCGGCTGAGGCAGCCAAACCGTGCGCTGTCCCCGCCGTTACCTTCAATCCAGTCCTACCGAATAATTCAACGGTGGTTCAGCGAATACCTGAGCAGGGATTGCGCGGGCCTGACGAACTGCATTCGCTACCCGACTGTCGCCCTGGACCCTGTACGGTAGACCGAAAAGACCCCGACTATCGACCAGTTACGCTTCTCTGCCCCGCCTAGTATTTTCGCTATGAGTATCGCGGAGTATCCCGCGCGCACGTCTGCCCAAAAACCAACCGGGCGAGTAAGGCGCGCATACCTGCAACAGCAATCAGAACTAACTTCGAAGTTGAGGAAATAACCTATGTTTACGAGGTTCAGGTTTTTAGCAGCGGCCCTGCCGTTGGTCTGTACAGCGCCACTACTGGCTCAAGTGGCTCCTCCGGCGCCGATTGAGCTGGAAGGCCCGATCGAAGTAATTGATTGCGGGGGAGACGGCAATTGCACCACCGGCGGCAGGATCACGGTGATGGGAATCGTCGTCGAGATACCCGCGGCCACGCCGATCCACACCCCGACCCGCGATATCACCATGGCCCAGTTGGCCGACCCGACCTCGCTGCCGGGGCGGTCGGAACTGGGTTTCATCGGCGGCACGGCGATTATCCTCGGCACTTCGGACGGCATGATCAATACGGCCGAGGATGTGTTCACCGAACCGGCGGAAAACGTGGTGCTGGGACTCATTACCAGCTCCAACTGCCAGCCGCCCAGACCCGGCCACGCTCAGGGCCGTAACGACCCACGGGCGCGGCTCTGTACCAACAACTCCATCGCGGCCCTCGGGACGGCAACGTTGCGCTTGACCAACCGCAACACCGCCGGCCGGATGCCGGCGATTCATCCCTCCAACGAATTGGGTTTCGAGATCAATCTCTACGAGACCCAGGAGGCCGACCAACTCACCGATGCAGCTGTGGGTCTCGAGGGTTATTTCGACGGCCAACGTCTCAACTGGTTCGTCCTCGAACTGGGCGGAACCGGACAACTGCGTAATCCCGACCGGTCCGAGGTCAGTGTGCTGCGCGCCCAGTGTCGGGAGCGCCCGGGCCGCGGTATCGAGCTGGATATCATGGGCTCGGTGCATCGCGCGGGAACGCTTGTTCCGCAGACCTTCCCGGATCCCACCGTGGGTGCCAACGGCACCACACCCACGACGGTGCGGGTGCGGGTCCCGGGCGGTGCGTTCTTCCCCGTCGTTAACGGCGACGGCGATCCCATCGACGTGGTGACCGCGGTGCTCGACGAGGTGACAGACTCACCGAACGGCTTCGGGGAATACGACTACGCCCTCAGCGACGACCCGGACTTCGACGTGTGCCCCGATACGGTACGGGTCATCTACACGATTCAAGGCGAAACGAATGCCGCGACTAACGCGGCCGTGGATGTCAGGCTTTAGACCGACGTAGAAGAAGAGCGCCCCTTTGCCGGTTGGAAGAGGGGCGCTAACATCGGATGTTGCTGCAGAACGAGCTCTCTACCCTGACCCTTTTCGAGAAATTGAAATTGGGGTCAGACCCCATTTTTTTACTGCATTGGGTTGGGACCGGTTACGTAGCTTCTTTCCAATAACCGCGCAGCCAAACCGAACCGTGGTCTGTCCCCGCCGTTACGGTCGCCTGGCGTAGCGCAGTCTGTAGAGACGGTGCCTTTTACTCACCACAAGGTTTATACGCCGGTACTCCGTCGTACTCGGGCGTTACTGGTAACACCCGCACACCGTGGGCACCCAAAGCCAACTGGCAAAACGTTGCACTGTCGGTACTCGGGTCGAGCCGATCTTTGTTCAGCAGCATGGCAATTTCCCACAGCGTGATGTCGGCACACGCTAGTGAACCCTCTGACTCCCCACGAGTCAGGGCGTTACTGGCGGCTGGACTCAGCCGGTCCGGGGCCAGGGCGTCGCAAATCAGCGTGCAGGTATCGAGCAAGATCGCTGGACTTGTTCGATGACTGCAGGGGCCGCACAACCGTGGTCTGTCCCCTGTTTTCCCTCCAAAAGTCCGTGTCCCCTCTCCCGGCCGGGAGAGGGGACTTTTACGACACCCACCGACTGGGAGAGAGGGTCGAAGGGAAACGGGACTGAACGGTTACGCGCGCTTTACTCCGCCGCGATGCCCACTTCGCGAATGAAGGGAATGACCCGAAACACGACCCTATCACCGTCGCCGAGATGGCACTGGGCCAGGTAGCGGGCCGGATCACCTGGATCGGTCAGGTCACCGGGGCTGCGGTTGAAGTTGACACTACCCTCGCACACGGTTCTGGCCGGGATGGTATCGCCGGTCGCCGGGTTCGCCTGGCCGCCCGGATCGACCGCCACCACTCGGTAGCTATAACCGTTCGCCCGTGGTGGAACCCGCACCGCCACCGCATCCGATGCGGTTTCGTCCGCGCCATTATCGCAGCGCACCGGCACCTTATCGACGATGCGCAACGGATTGCCGCCGCGCGTCCAGGTGAAGTCGGTCAACCGTCCCAGCACGTTCCTGGAGTATTTCGCATCGGCAGCACTGTTGCAGGTGACCCTCAACCTGACCTTCTTGACCTCATCTATCGCATCTACCGCGTCCTGCGCCATGACAAGCGGCGCTTGAAGCGCGGTCGCGAACAAGGTGACAGCACCCACCACGAGCGCGTTGACGTTTTTTCTGGATTTCATTTTTATTGCCTCATTTGAAGATACTACTCGGCCATTCCTGATGTTTGTATTGGGAAAGCTGCGGCAAAACAGCCTAGGCGTAATGAGGCACCGATCCCTTCGGCGTACGATCACTCCGCGCAACGGCTTTTCAGCCAGCAGACTCCCGCCGAATAATCCGTCAATCGACACGCCACCCCGAATAAAGGGGGAACGTTGACCGAGTATAGGGACTTCCCGAGGCCAGCGTACCTGTCCTTCCGTACAGATGAATCGATCGGATTTTCAGGTATTTTGAAACAGTTCAAGTTTATCAACGCGACGGATGGCGGTAACTGCCCGCGACGGCCCACGCCGCCGCGCCCGCGCGCGAGCCGGTGCGGCGTTGGCGCCGGCAGCGGATGACGGCTAATGTACATTTAGGGCTGTATCGGAGGAGGTTTACGTGGAGACTCGGGAGCGCTGAGTATGGGGCTGCGCAGTTTTTCGGGCAGCGACGGGGCAGGCCACGACCGCAACGCGTCGATCGGAGGGCCTAGATCGAGAGCGCCATGTCATGAACGCGCATTCTAATCTGAACACGCGGCCGGGTTTCCTGGCGCACAGCCGACTGGTCTCCTTTCTTGCCTGGTGGCAGGAAGAACTGGCCGCACTGGTGCCGACTGCGGCGCACGGGATGCTGTTGTCGGGGCAAAAGCGCGTGTTGCTGGAAGTGGCGGGCGATGAGGTATGCCTGAGCCGTGTTTCCGGCCGCAAGCGCGTGCCGGTCGGGCGTTACCACCTGGAGACGCACGATGCCGCCGGCCCGCGCACGCCACCGGTCGGCGCGCGCGCGCGGGAGGTGGTTTTGTGTCTGGCCCGCGATCAAGTGCTGGTCAAGCAAGTCACCTTACCCGCCGCTACCGAGGAAAACCTGCGCGAGACGCTGGCTTACGAGATGGAGCGGCTGACTCCGTTTCAAGCCGAGCAGGTCTATTACGATTTCAGGGTCATTTCACGCGATAACGAACAACGCCATATCGTTGTCACCTTCAGCCTTGCCCAACGCAACCTGATCGACGGGTTGCTCAGCCGGCTGAAACACGGGCCGGGCCTGGAGCCGGACCGGGTGACGCACGCCTGCGATGCAGCGGGCGAATACGCTCCCCTGAATCTGCTGCCGGTACAACATCGGCCGCGTCTTTCGATCCTGCAAAGGCGGATCAACAGGGCACTCGGGGTATTGGCGCTGTTGCTGCTCGCCGTCGTGGTCGCGCTGCCCGTGGTGGAAAAGAAACAGACCATCCGGATGTTGCAGTTTCAGCTCGACGCCGTCGCTCAAGAGGCGCGCGCGGCGCAGCGCTTGCGCGACACGGTTGACCATCTCAAGGCACAGTCACGTTTTCTGGCCGATTCCAAACAGCGCTCCTTGCTGGTCCTGCAACTGGTGGACGAACTCACGCAGCTGCTCCCCGATGACACCTGGATCAGCCAACTCGACATCAAGGACCGGGAGATCCAGTTGCGCGGCAACTCGGCGGCGTCCGCTGCACTGATTGCCGCGCTCGAGGCGTCGCCGTTGTTGCGTAATGCGCGGTTTCGCTCGCCCGTGACACGCGATCGGCGCATCGGTACGGAGCGCTTTCATCTATCCGCCGAAATAGGCCGGGAGCCTGTGCCATGAGCCGCCTGAGCGGAAACTGGCAGGGTCGCGTATTGGCGTTGCTCTTGCTTTTGGCGGTAGGCGCCGCGCTGGCCGGCGTGACGCTGGTGCCGCTGTGGTCGATGAACGAACGCTACCAGGAAGAAATCAACGACCTGCAGGACGATCTGGTTTCATTGCGCCGCGTGGCGGCCATGGGAGTGCACCTGGGTCCGCAACTCGAGCGACTCGAGCGCGCGCCGGAGTCGGACGCACATTATCTGCGCAGCACCACCGAAGCGCTGGCCGCCGCCGAGATGCAGCGTTTGGTCAAGGCCGTCATCCTTGCCGCGGGTGGTCAGATACTGAGCACCCAACCGGTTCCTGCGCAACAGGATCGGTTCTTTACCCGTGTCGCCTTGCGGGTAAAGATAATCTCCAGCCTGGACAAGCTGGTCGGCATCTTCTACCAGATCGAGACCGGCAGTCCGTATCTGTTCGTCGACAGCGTATCCATGCGCGGCCGGTCTCGCGTGCGTCGGGTCAACGCTACCGGAGACGCGGCGTGGCCCTTGATCGACGTCGACCTCGAGTTGGCCGCTTACATGCGAGGGCAGCCAGGGTGAGCGCGCTTCGCGGCGGTCGCGCAACGCTGGTATTGCTGCTGTGTTGCGTGTTGCTGGCAGGCCTGGTGACGGCGCAATTGACCGACCACACGAGAGCCAACCCGGCTCACCCGGCCGGCGCGCCGCCCGGAGAGCCCCCCGACGACCCGGTCCAGCCTGTCTATACGAGCTATGATCCACCGCCCCGGGCGGCGTTCAACGAGATCCTGGAACGACCGCTGTTCCTGCAGGGGCGTCGCCCCCCGGAAACACCGCAACCCATGAAAACCGTGGCGCCACCGGTGGTACGACTCAATCTTCGTCTGCTCGGGGTCGCTATGACCCAGGATACGCAAGTCGCCTTGGTACGGAACCTGGACAACAACGAACTGCTCCGACTCACCCAGGGTGAGCAACACCAGGGATGGACCGTCGCTTCCGTGGAAGCGGGTCTAGCGGTGCTGAAACGCGACGAACTGATCGTGGAACTGAACCTCGAAGTTGATTGAGGCAACTCACGATTGTCAATTGCGCGCACAACACGCGCACAGCGCATAGGGTAAGGGACGGTGATTCAAACCGGAGCAAGGCCTGGAACTTTGGTACAGGTCACATGCTGGACCCCTGGTCGATTTCAGGAACGAAATAAATCAGCCATACTGTTCACAGACTTCGGCTATGCTGTTCTGCATAGGAGCATCCACTCCGACGGAGCCGGCGTAGCAAGAACGTTCACTTGAAGAAGCCGAGCCCTGGCGATCACTGTCCGATCAACGACGTACCGGCCAGGGCGGCAGGTCAACGGTTTGGATGATGTTTGAGGAGAGGTCACAGGCATTGAGCGGCATCGTCGTGCACGAAAACCAAAGCCCCGACTTGCTAGGTAGGCGCTTGGCCGTCGTTCTGGCGCCCAAACGGGCCGCGTGCGAGGCCTTGGTCGAGCAGCTGCTTGAACTGGACTACTGGGTGGAGCAAGCCGCGACGCTGTCTCAGGCACAGCGCCTGGTCACACGCCACAAGCCACGGTTTGTGTTTGTCGACTGCACACGATTCCCGATACCCGGCCGTGACATCGCGTCGCTGATGCGTCAAGCCGCCGATTCTGACCCGCCACGGGTGGTTGGCCTGGCCCATGGCGGGTGTGCGGCCTGTCGTCCTGATTTCTGCGATCTGGCCAAAGTGCTGGGCGCGCCCGTGGACTTGGCGGACCTCGAGGTGTTGTTGTACGGTCACCGGCCGGCAGACACGGACGACGCTACCGTCGAATCCGGCTGCGTGGATGCCGACAGCGATCCGCATTCAGCCGCGTACGGCGTAATGGAGGAAATCCCAGCGGAGTTGCAGGCGATATTGCTGCAGGTGTTCGTTGAGGATACGGCCGCGCGCCTCGATCGCATCAATAGCAGCCTGCGCAATCACGACCTGCGCGCCGTCGGGCGTGAGGCGCATGCTATCAAGTCCGGTTGCCTGCAGGTTGGCGACGAGGCGATGGCCGCGTGTTGCGAGCGTTTGCACCGAGCGGCCAAGGACGCTGAAACCTGCTTGGCGCACCGCTGCTACAAGGAGCTTCTCGAGGCCTTTCACGCTGCCGCCAGCCGCACGCCTCGCGGGTGAGCGTCACAATCATTGCAGCATACCTTCACTGTCTGCCTTCAAGACCGCGGAGGTGCGGTTGCTCACCTCCAGCTTGCTGAGAATCGCACTGACGTGAAACTTTACCGTGCGTTCGCTGATCACCAGCCGACCGGCGATTTGCTTGTTGCTTTGGCCTTCGGCCATCAGACGCAATACCTCGAATTCACGCGGGCTGATGCCGAAATCCGGTGGCGACTGGTTGCCGTTGGCTCGGCGCATGTGTTTCATCAACGTGGACGCGACGGACGGTTGCATGAAAGTACCGCCGCGATGCACCACTTTGATAGCCGCCAACAGTTCGGTGGGGTTGGCGCTCTTGAGAACGTAGCCTTCCACGCCGTGCTCAACGGCTTCGACGATATGCGTTTCATCATCGTGTGCCGTATAAACCACGATCCGTTGCTCGGGGTTGTCTTCGCGCACCGCGCCAAGGGCTGCCATGTCATCGTCACACTGCGTATCGAGGCCGAGATCGAGGATCAAGACATCCGGTCGGTGGTCCGCGATGCCGCCAAGCAACTGACCGACGTCGTCGGCTTCCCCGACGATTTTGATATCCGCCCGCCCGCCGAAAACCATGGATAAACCCTGACGCACGACCGGATGGTCGTCCGCGATCAGAACGCGAATCTCGGTCAATGAGTTTGACATTGCTCCCCCTGCCGTAACGCCTGCTTAAAACTGTCGAATTCCCGCACCGTCTTAAGCGGTGTCAGGTATGCTTTCGTGTATACACAAACGGTAGACCAAAGCCATTCAGGTTTCCACGACGTTTGGCATTGGCTTGATCCGAAACAAATAGGCAGATTACGCAGTCACCCCGCTCGCATCGCGTTCATCAGACGCACCTTATTTTTGACTTTTGAGCGCTCAGGCCTCGCGGACGACTGCCTTTTGCGCGAATAAGGCCGCTTCCACGCGATTCTTCAGATGCAGCTTTTGCAGGACGTTGGTCATGTGATGCTTGACGGTCCGTTCACTGATACCCAAGGCACCGGCGATGTCTTTGTTGCTCGCACCGCGCGCCAGCTCGGTGAGGCTATCGCGCTCACGCGGGGTCCGCTCACCCCGCGCAGCGCTGGTCCGCCTTGTCTGCTGCGACGCCTGCGGCACGCTCGCGGCCAACGACGGCGTGACATACGATTCCCCTGCCCTGATGTTGCGAATGATCGAGATGAGTTCCGTCCCGGAAACGCCCTTCAGTACGTACCCCGACGCACCGACCTTCAGAGCCTCCTGCACGGTTTCCTCGTCGGCCGATACCGTCAGCATCACAATACGCACCACGGGACAGACCGCAGCGATATCTTTGGCCGCCTGCAATCCGCCGCCCGGCATACTGACATCGAGCAGGACGACATCGGGCATGAATCGGCAGGTTTGCTCCAGCGCCGTTCGCGCATCCTCCGCTTCGCCCAGCACCTCGATGTCAGGCGCGGCGGAAAGTGTTCGAATGACGCCATCCCGAAACAGCGGATGATCGTCCGCTACGATGATCGTGATTGGCTCGTTCACAGGGCTGCATGCAACGGCAGTTCCGCCTGTACGGTAGTGCCATTACCCAGGGAGGAGACCACTCTGAACTCGCCGCCCAGGCTTTCGATTCTTTCTCGAAGCCCGCTCAATCCCAGTCGATCGAAGGCGTCTGGGTGATCGTCGGCTTCAAAACCCGGTCCATTGTCGCGGATGGCGACACGCAGCACATGCGAATCCACATCCACCTCCACACACTGATCGACGCCGTCGGCGTGACGAAAGGCATTCATCAAGGCCTCCTGTACGGTGCGGTAGAGCGTCAACTTGACCGACATCCCGGCTGACCGGGCGAGCTGGTCCGGCGCGGCGCGCAGCTCGATCTCGGTGCGCGTCCGCCGACTGTGCGCCTTGACCGCCAGTTGCACCGTTTCCAGCAGGTCAAGGTCTTCCAGATCGGGTAGCGCCAGACCCCGCGATATATTGCGCAGTTCGGTCAGCGACTCGTTGAGTATCTTGCGCAGTTCCGTGACCGCGTCTTTGGTTTCGACGCTGGCGCCGGAAACCGGTGCCGTCAATAGCGCGTCGAGGCGCAGCAAGGCCAGACTCATGTATTGCGCGGGACCGTCGTGCAAGTCGGCGCTGATCCGCCGCAACCATCGCTCGTTGAGCTCGGTGGTACGGCGTGCGGCCCGCTTCAAGCGCACACCGAGTCGCTCATTTTCGGCGAGCAACTCAGAAAGCGTTGCCACCTGGCCGCTCAGGGTCTCGCGCTGACGGCGGATAACGACGCCGCCGTTGTGCACGATGCCGTACAACAAGCTGTACGCGACAATAGTCGCCGCAATGACCACGGCCCAGGTCTTCCACCGTGTTTCCGCCAATCGCGCCGACAAGGGCTCCGCGTCCTGGTAAAACTCCGCGACGGCGATGATTTTTCCATGTCCCTGCTGGCGAATCGGACTGTAGATCTCGAACATCGCCAGCCCCAGCTCCGCCTCCAGCGCATCTTCGGCCTGCTGCAGGTCGTCAAACGCGGACGTCACCTCACCGCGCCAGGCCCGCTGCAGATTCTCCGTGGGTTCGAAGCGCTGGCTGACATGTGCCTGCCTGCTGTAGTACGCGAGGACGCCGTCTTCTTTCCAGATCTTGATCGAGAGCACTTCCTTTCCGAGCGGCGTGTCGGCCAGCAAGGACTCGAGGGCGCTCATCTCGGCATCGGTCACGTAGCTTCTTTCCGCCAGACCCTGTAGTTCCGGCGTAATGAAGCCCTGCACGTACAACGCTACGTTCAAGGCATTTTGCGAAATCACTTGTTGCTCGATCGAGCGATTGACCCACCATCCGATCAGAAACATCAATGACAGCACGACCGGCAGACTGGCCAAGGCGTAGCGCCGGGTCAGGCTGAAACCGGACCATCGGTCGTCGGCCGGGCGGACCGGCGAAGCCGACCGGTTCATGGTTGCACTCATGACACGCGCTCGGGCAATGGCAATAGCGTAAGACCCATATGGCGTAGCTTCATTCACTCAAACTACCCGATTCTCGACGCCGGCTTGGCCTTCGTCCATGCATTAAAAAAACGCCTTTCCACGCATCGTTAGCACGGTACGATATTGGTTCTTCATGCGAAACACAGCTGTACGAAAGTACTGATCACGGGGCGGGAAATGCCCACCCTGGCGGAACCGGCGGTGTGCCGCTCGTCGAACACCCGCTGATTTGTTGACTTACGGTATGCCGGTTGAAGGGTCCTGAACGGTTCGTTCCAAGAGCGTCGATATCAAGGACGATATCGCAAGCCCCAGGGAAGGGTTCACGGCGTCCCTTGGGGCGAGCTGCCCCGGGGCCCGCTTGCAGCCCAAGTACCTTCTTGTGTCTGTTGCGCGCCCGCGCGGCGCCACCGGCGGTGTGCTTTCTCCTAGTCAAACCTGAAAAACGTGTCACGGATTCAGGACGAATGGCACTTAATTGCGGCGATACGGCTCGTTTCTGGAGGAAACGTCGGCGGCAGGCGAGCAGCGAACACCCTTGCCGTAGACGGAAAGGGCTGGACTTGCAAGCGATGCAGGGACTGCATGGCACCGCAAGCCGCCGTCGAGCCTTCTACCCGTACGGGCGAGTTGCCCAATTACCAAGGTGACATTCTACAGAATATCGATATTGATCAACTGCCATACTTCGCCAGCCTATCTTATGGCACCTCTAACAATCGTCTATTTCCGCGAAACCTGCGTTGTGACGCCTTCTGCGATGCTCATTTATGCCTTATGAACTGTGCTTCTCGAACTCGCCACGCCTTGGCCTCACGAAAATATTTCAATTGTTAGAGGTGCCCTTATTCCGATAAGTAGGCACCCTGGATCGGAAATTCAAGGGCCGCATTAGCTTGGCGCCGGGTCTTTCATTGCGCTTTCTTTCGCAAGATTCGGCCGCATTACTTTGCCATACGCTTGGCAACGCATAGCCCGACCTACCGTTTTATCTACGGCCGTATGCGTTCTTTATCCGCCGTACTTGTAGGTAAATCGACCTTTATGAGCCAGCCGTATTTGTATGAAACAGGTTTCATTCTGACGAAAATCACGTGAACCGAGGCCGCCGATAATACAGAGAATTCGCTCTGACAATGAGCCCGGCCTGATATATCCCATTCAGGATCATACACAAGCACGATTTACCATCAGACCAAAGTACGATACATAAGCACAAGCGACGCGATATATCACGCAAACGACTGATCGCTTGCACCCGCTATGTTGTTCACTGTCGGTTTGTAAAAAGCGTTCACAAAATCCCGATATACTCAAATTATTCAGCCATATTTACAATTATTCCAATGCAAAATCCATTTTTCTTTCATGTGGAATACCCGCAATACAGACAGGCCTCGTCGACAAATCAGGCTGAACCGTATTTACCGACTACTCACACCGCTTTGCCCTGTCCAGTGGGCGGCTTGGTGAATTCGGTAACGCTCAGCCGGTCCACAAGCGTCGTCGGCAAGGCTCGCGAGCGCCGGACTAGCCGTCGCTAATTCGAGCGAGCGAAACACAGCCGATGGCGCTTGTGGACCGGCCCGAAGGGCGCCCGCTACCGGGCCAATACGGCGTTGCACTTCTTGAAATGGGCCTGCCATTCCCCGCGAAGGGTGCCTTGGCTTGGCCCGGTAGCGGGGCTCTGCGAGTCAACGAACCTACCAAGCAGCCCACTAGTCCGCCGCATGATCGCGCGACACCGACACGCGCACCACCACCGAGTGTTCCAGATGATCGTCGACCAGCGGGATAGTCCGGCCGTCGTGCTCGATCCCGTCGACCGTCACGCGGGTCGTATCACGTAGCGGTTCGTCGCCGGGCTGGGCTTGCTCGACGGCGATGTGATAGACCGTTTCGCGGTATCGATAGTGGATCTTCAGCGCGCGCCAGTGGGCGGGCAGGCACGGCGCGACATGCAGCCTGTCGACTTCCAGGCGCAGCCCCAGCAGCGACTCCACCACCAATCGGTACATCCAGCCGGCCGACCCCGTGTACCAGGTCCAGCCGCCGCGGCCGGTGTGGGGTGGCACCGCGTAAACGTCGGCCGCCATGACATAGGGCTCTACCTTGTAGGTTTCGATGGCTTCACGGGAGGTCGCGTGATTTGCCGGGTTGATCATGGTGGTGAGCTCCCAGGCGCGGCGGCTGTCCCCCAGGGCCGCGAATGCCATGGCCGCCCAGATCGCACCGTGGGTATATTGGCCACCGTTCTCGCGCACACCCGGCACATAACCCTTGATGTAACCCGGGTCCAGGTCCGCCTGGTCGAAGGGCGGGTCGAGCAGTTGGATCAGACCATGATCACGGCGCACCAATCGCTCGTCCACCGCGTTCATAGCCGCGCGTCCGCGCTCGGCATCGCCCGCCCCCGACAACACCGCCCAGCTTTGGGAGATGGAATCGATCTGGCATTCGCTGTTGTCCTGCGACCCGAGCGGCGTGCCGTCGTCGAACCAGGCGCGGCGATACCAGGCCCCGTCCCAGCCGTACCGCTCGAGGTTGTTACGCAGGCGCAGGCCTTCGGCCGCGCACGTTTCAGCGAAGGCGCTATCATCGTGGCGGCGCGCCAAGATGCCGAACTGGCCCAGCAGATCGTACAGGAAGAAGCCCAGCCACACGCTTTCGCCCTTGCCCTGAATGCCGACGCGGTTCATGCCGTCGTTCCAGTCTCCCGAGCCGATCAGCGGCAGACCGTGGGGGCCGAATCTCAGCCCGTGCCGAATCGCCCGCACGCAGTGTTGATAGAGGCTTTCGTCGATCTCCGAGCGGCCGGGCAGATCGTAATAGGACTCGTCGTCCGGGTTGAGCGGGCGGCCGTCCAGGTAGGCAACCGGCTCGTCCAGCACGCCGGTGTCGCCGGTGCTCAGTACATAACGGCACGCGGCAACGGCCAGCCACAGGTAGTCGTCGGAACAATGGGTGCGCACACCCCGTCCAGTGGGCGGATGCCACCAGTGCTGCACATCACCTTCGCGGAACTGGCGGCCAGCGCACAGGAGCAATTGGGCGCGCAACAGGCGCGGCTCGGCATGCACCACGGCCATGGCATCCTGCAATTGGTCGCGGAAACCGAAGGCGCCACCCGACTGGTAATAACCACTGCGCGCCCACAGGCGGCACCCGATGGTTTGGTACAACAACCAGCCGTTGCTCAGTACATTGAGCGACTCATCGGGCGTCTCCACCTGGACCGCGCCGAGGGTGTGGTTCCAGTAGTGCCAGACCGCTTCCAGGGCCCGTCGCGCGGCGTCCGGGCCCCGGAAGCGATGCACCAGGCGATTCGCATCGTCGCCGCCCGGCGTGCCGCCGAGGCCGAGCCTGAAGGTGATCTCGCGCGCCTTCCCGTCGGCCAGCTCAAACCCCACCTGGATCGCGGCGCAGGGGTCAAGCCCGCTGCCGAGTTTGCCGGACAGGTGCGTACGCTGCAGCGCGGCCGGATCCTCCAGACGGCCGTTGCGGCCGATGAACTCGACCCGGTCGCCGGTGACGGTCCGGTGCGCGTCGTCGACGTCGAAAAAGGCGACCCGGCCGGAGAACTCGGTGTTGTAGGGGTTGCGCGCGTACAGCGCGCCGCTGTAGGGGTCGACTTCCGTGGTGACGTGCATGGCGGTTTTCGGACGCAGATCGCCCAGCACCCATTCGACGTAGCCGGTGGCGGACAGGCGGCGCGGCCGGCCGGAGATGTTGCGCACCTTGAGCACGGAGAACTTGACTGCCGCATCCTGGGCGACATAGACCCATAGCTCCGAGACAATACCGTCCTCGGTATGCTCGAACACGCTGTAGCCGAAGCCGTGGCGGCTGACGTAATGCGTCGCGCCGCGCCGCGGCAACGGCGTGGGCGACCAGAAGTGACCGCTTTCCTCGTCGCGCAGATAAAACGCCTCGCCTCCCGCATCGGATACCGGGTCGTTGTGCCATGGCGTAAGGCGAAACTCGTGGGCGTTCTCGCCCCAGGTGTAGGCCTGGCCGCTCTCCGAGATGACGCTGCCGAAGTCGGGATTGGCCAATACGTTTACCCACGGCGCCGGCGGGCGCTGATCGGGCGTGGTGGTGATCACGTACTCGCGCCCGTCCGGGGTGAAGCCGCCGATACCGTTGGCGAGGATCAGGTCGCGCCGCGGCGGTTCGGCCGCGGCGGGCGTCGCGCTCGGTCGGGGGCGACTGGGGGTGAGACGCGGCACGCGCACGGCGGGCGACCCGGCGCGGTTGATCTGTTCCGCCAGTGTGCCCCGGTTGTCGCTGAGGATGACCCGCGCGACCGCCTGGAACAGCGTGCGGTCCTCCTCCGATATCTGCTCCGCCGAGCGCACAAAAATTCCGCCCGGTCGGTCGATCGCCTGCGCTTCGAGGCCGACTGCCACCAGGCCCAGGATCTGTTCCTGCAACACCTGCCGGTAACCGGCGCGGTCCTCGTTCCAGATCACCAGATCCACCGCCAGTCCCTTCAGGCGCCAGTAGGCGTGGGCCTGGATGAGCTGGCGCACCAGTTCGATATTCGCCAGGTCGCCGATGCGCAGCAGAACGATAGGTAAATCACCGGAAATGGCATAGCCCCACAGGCCGGATTGCCCGCGCCGGTTGCGCATGAGTACGCTGCTGTCGGCGCGCAGTCCCGCATGGGCGTAGATCACCGAGTTCGCCAAACGACCGTAGAGTTGCGCGTCCGCGTCCCTGGCGTTGATCTGCCGCAGCACCACCTGGGTATGGGTCCAGGCCAGCTCGAACACGCGGTCGGCGAGACGTCGATCCTGGTATTTCTCGACCAGCCCCAGGGCCGCGTCACGGCTGTCGCCGATCCCGTAAACCAGATCCACATGGGCTGATTGTCCCGCTTCGAGGTCAACCCGGCGGCGGATGGCCAGTACGGGATCCAACACCGAGCCCTGGCTGCCGGACAACGCCCTGGCTTCGTCCATCGCCTGGGGAGCGGCACAGGTGCGGCCCCGGCCGATGAAGCGCGCACGGTCGGTCTCGTAGGAAGACTCGCCGAC
>CBDUNM010000055.1:0-26608 GCA_965368585.1 uncultured Chromatiales bacterium
GGCCCAAATGTTGAGAAACGCATTGCTACAAGGCAACGGCAACGGTTTCCGGACAACCCGATCATTTGCACACGCCCTGCGCTAAGCATGGCCCGAGCGACCGCGTTCGTCATTCGGGTGTTCCGGCTGAACCCCGTCGGGCGATGTGCCAGAATAGCGGCTCGAAATCCGACTAATTGCATCGTAGCATGATCCAGCACGCCGCTTCCGAAGTCACCGCACCGCCCGAGTATTCGCCGTTCAAACCCGCCCTGCCCCGCAGTCCGGGAGAGCGGGTACTGTGGGGAAAGGCATCGCTTGCTTGCGTGACATTGGCAATTGCCCAGACCATGCAAGACCATGCAGGCTTGGTGGTCGTAGTTACCCCGGATGCGCACAGCGCGACAGACATCGAGCATCATCTGCGCTTTTTTCTTGGTGCGGACGCCATCCCGCTGCTTTCCTTCCCTGACTGGGAAACCCTCCCGTACGACGTGTTCTCGCCCCTGCCCGAACTGGTATCGCAACGCCTGGATACGCTGCAACGGCTGACCGCTTTGCGCCGCGGCGTACTGACGGTACCGGTATCCACGCTGATGCAGCGTATCGCGCCGCAAAGCTATCTCGACGCGTTCAGTCTGCAACTCGAACGCGGCCAGCAACTTGATATCACGGCGTTTCGCCAACGCCTGGAGAGAGCCGGCTATAGCGCGGTATCGCAGGTTATGACCCACGGTGAGTTCGCGGTGCGCGGATCGCTGCTCGACCTGTTTCCCATGGGCAGCACGCAACCGTTCCGGGTCGACCTGTTCGACGACGAAATCGATACCATTCGCACCTTCGATCCGGAGACCCAGCGCTCGCTGGACAAACTGGATCGTGTGCAACTGCTTCCCGCCCGTGAATTCCCGTTCGATGAGGCGTCCATCGCGCGCTTCCGCCAGGCACATCGCGAGCGGTTCGAAAGCGACCCGCAAAGCAGCCTGGTCTACCGGCAGGTCAGCGAGGGCGCCTTGTTGGGCGGCATCGAATACTATCTGCCGCTGTTCTTCGACGAGACGGCGACGCTGTTCGATTATTTACCCGCATCCGCGCTGGTCGTCGAACAAGCCAGCGTACGCGACGAGGCTGAACGCTTCTACGGGCGAGTGGAAGCGCGTTACGAGCAACGGCGACACGATGTGGAACGTCCGTTGTTGCCGCCGAATGCGCTCTATCTCGCACCGCAGGAACTCGGTGCGTGGCTTAACGCGGGCACCGGAATCCGTTTTCAAACCACTGAGATCGGCGCACGGCTTAAAGGATATGCCGCATTTCACAACTTCGACACGCGCGCTTTACCCCCATTGAGCCTGCAGGCACGGGCGGCTCGACCGGCCGGTTTTCTCCAGGATTTTCTTGCCGCCAAACCCGGCCGGGTCCTGTTCACCGCCGATACCGCCGGACGCCGCGAGCAATTGCGCGATACCCTGCGGGAATACGACATCATCCCAAGCGTGGTCGAAGGCTGGCACGGCTTCCTGGCCAGCGACAGCGCGTTGACGATCACGGCTGCGCCAGTCGACAACGGCATGTGGCTTAAGCAGCCCGCAATCGCCGTGGTGCCCGAATCATTGCTGCTCGGCGAGCGCGTCCAACAAGAGCGCCGGCGCAAACGCAGCAACCTCGACGTCGATCAGGCGGTTCGCAACCTGGCCGAACTGCACGTCGGCGAACCGGTGGTGCACGAAGATCATGGTGTGGGACGTTATCTCGGCCTGAGCACCCTCGACATCGCGGGACTGAAGCAGGAGTTTCTGCACCTCGAGTACGCCAAGGGCGACAAGCTTTACGTGCCGGTGTCTTCCCTGCATCTGATTGGCCGTTATACCGGCGCATCGATCGATAACGCACCTTTGCACCGACTGGGCGGTGACCAATGGGAGCGCGTCAAGCGCAAGGCTGCGGAGCGCGTGCGCGACGTCGCGGCCGAACTGCTCGACATCTATGCACGCCGCGAAGCGCGCCAAGGACACGCCTTCCTCGCCCCCAGCGACGAGTATCAACAGTTCGCGGCGGCTTTCGAGTTCGAAGAAACGCCCGATCAGCAGGCTGCGATCGACGCCGTGGTCGAAGACCTGGTATCGCCGCGACCGATGGATCGTCTGGTGTGCGGCGACGTGGGCTTCGGCAAGACCGAGGTCGCCATGCGCGCCGCCTTCGTCGCCGTTCAGGGCGGTCGCCAGGTCGCGGTACTGGTGCCGACCACGCTGCTCGCCCAGCAGCACTACCAGAACTTCGCCGACCGCTTCGCCGACTGGCCGGTCAAGGTCGAGAGCCTGTCGCGATTTCGCTCACAAAAAGAATCCAGCGACATACTCAAGGGGCTCGGCAACGGCACGGTCGACGTCGTCGTGGGCACGCACAAACTGCTGAGCCCTGGCGTCAAGTTTCACAACCTGGGACTGGTTATTGTCGACGAAGAACATCGCTTCGGCGTACGCCACAAGGAACGCCTGAAATCGCTGCGCGCCGAAGTCGACATCCTCACGCTGACCGCCACACCCATACCGCGGACCCTGAACATGGCCATGTCGGGTATGCGCGACCTGTCGATCATCGCCACCCCACCGGCAGCGCGCCATCCCATCAAGACCTTCGTCAATCAATGGAACGACGCGTTGATCACCGAGGCGTGCCAACGCGAGATATCACGCGGCGGGCAGGTGTATTTTCTCCACAACGAAGTGGAAAGCATCGAGAAGATGACTCAGCGTATCGCGTTGCTGGTGCCCAACGCGCGCATCGAATTCGCCCACGGGCAGATGCGCGAACGGACACTGGAACGCATCATGCGAGACTTCTACCATCAGCGCTTCAACGTCCTGGTCTGCACGACCATCGTGGAAAGCGGCATCGATATCCCGACCGCCAATACCATCATTATCAACCGCGCCGACAAACTGGGGCTGGCGCAACTGCACCAGCTGCGCGGCCGCGTCGGACGGTCGCACCACCGCGCCTACGCCTATCTGATCACACCGCCACCCAAAATAATGACCGCCGAGGCTATCAAGCGTCTCGAGGCCATAGAGGCGCTCGAAGAACTCGGCGCCGGTTTCACGTTGGCGACCCATGACCTCGAAATTCGCGGTGCCGGCGAACTGCTCGGCGACGAGCAAAGCGGCCAGATCCATGAAATAGGTTTCACGCTCTATACCGAGATGCTAGAGCGCGCGGTCAAGGCCATCAAGTCCGGCCGGCAACCGGAACTCGACCGGCCGCTGGATCACGGCGCCGAAATCGACCTGCAACTGCCCGCTCTGTTACCGGGCGACTATCTACCCGACGTGCACGTTCGGCTAATTCAATACAAACGCATCGCATCCGCGGACAGCAACGATGCGCTCAACGATCTGAAAGTCGAGATGATCGATCGCTTCGGCTTACTGCCGGAGCCGGCCAAGCACCTGTTCGACATTACCGCGCTGAAGCTGCATGTCCAGCCTTATGGCATTCGCAAAATCGAAGCGGGTCCTGCCGGTGGCAGGATCCTGTTCGACGCGGAGCCCAGGATCGACCCGGCGAACCTGATCCGGTTGATTCAAACACGCCCCAAGGATTTCAAACTGGATGGCGCGGACAAGCTGCGATTCTATGGTGACTTCAGCACTCCCGCCGCCCGTATCGAAAATGTCAGAAAGACCCTTGACCAGGTGGTCGGCTTACAGTGAACTGTCGCGCTGGACCCAACAAACGGTTTGCCATGAACATGATCCGCTGTCTGTGCGTTGCCCTGTTTACCTCGGTCACGGCCGCACCCGCCCTGGCTGCCGGTCTTTATCAGGTCGAAATGATCGTGTTTCAACGCTGGAGCGACTCACAGGGCGAGGTGTTCGGCGCATTGGACAACGAGGATGTGCGCCATGCCGCCGTAGGCGACGTCGCGTCGCGTGCCGCCGGACGTGCAAGTTGGCGCCTCGGAGGGGCGGCGGCCAAGCTGACGAATAACGGCAACAAGGTCTTGTTTCACCAGGCGTGGCGCCAGACGGCCAGTAGCCGTTCCGCCGACGCCTGGTACTCGCTGAGCGGACCAAGCCTGCGCGGTGTCGTCAGGTTGAGCCGCGGTCGATACCTGCACGTGGACACCGACCTCACCGTTGGCGGTATTCGGGCGCGCGATCACCGCCGAATGCGCAGCGGCGAACTGCACTACATCGACCACCCGCGTATCGGAATTCTCGTCCGAGTCGATGTCTACGCCCCCGGGTCGGCGGGCGCGACCGACCCGCAACCGGCATCGTGACCGGTGGCTTACCCCGCGCCAGCGTTCACACCAAACGTGGCGCCGCGCGGGCGTCTTCTTGCGGGCCCCAAACCGTTCGAGTTTCCATGGCCCAGATACGCAAACTACCCGCTGAATAGCGTATCAATCCTTAAGATAGTCCCGTAACCAATCACCTGCAGACTATACTTTCAATTCGGGCTATACTCCGCGCCGTTGGGAGGGAACAGCGGATCATTCGTAGGAGAATCAAGAAAATGAACATGACAAAAGGCTTCGCCGAAGGGCTCAAGATACTGGGGCTGTTGACGGCTATTGCCATCGTCCTCTGGACCATGCCCGAGTATGCGTCGATGCTCAAACCATAGCTCGCTCGTAAGGCCCTGAATTAACTCGAAAGCCCGCTTCCAGCGGGTTTTTTCATTGTCGGCCGCATCCCAAAGTCGTCATCCGACACGCATATGCGGAAAGCTGCCGATCCGCCGCCGTCATCAAACCGGGTCAGCGAATCCGGTTCAACCCGTAGAGCGCGGCGACGCGATAGGCCTCTGCCATAGTCGGGTAATTGAATGTCGTCTCGGCAAAATACATGAGCGAATTGGCTTCCTGGCGTTGCGACATGATCGCCTGACCGATGTGCACGATTTCCGCGGATTGCGCGCCGAAACAATGAATCCCCAAAATCTCCAGCGTCTCCCGATGAAAGAGTATCTTCAGCATACCCACGTCGCGACCGGATATCTGCGCCCGCGCCAGATTCTTGAACTCCGCACGGCCCACCTCGTAAGGAACATTCTGTTCGGTCAATTCGCGTTCGGTGCGCCCGAGTGAACTGATTTCCGGACTGGTGTAGATCCCGGTGGGCATATCATCGACCAGGCGCCAATCGCACTCGCCATCTGCAATCAAGGCGCCCACGAACCGACCCTGGTCATAGCTGGCGCTGGCGAGTCCGGGCGGACCGGCGACATCACCCACCGCGTAGACATGAGGTAATACGGTCTGGTAACGCTCGTTGACCTCCAACTGTCCGCGGCTGTTGATCGCAACGCCGATCTGCTCGAGATGCATATTTGCGGTGTTCCCGGTCCTGCCGTTCGCCCAGAGCAAGACGTCTGACTTGATCACCTTACCCGAACTGCAATGCAGCACCACGTCATCGTCCGTCACCTGGACACGCTCGTATGCCTCGTTGTGAAGAATCAAGACGCCCTCGTCACGCAGATGGTAGCTGAGCGCGTCGGTGATCTCGTCGTCCAAGAAAGACATGAGGCGGTCCCGCGTATTCACCAATGTCACTTTCGAATCAAGTTTGGCGAAGATCGACGCATATTCACTGCCGATCACCCCGGCTCCGTAGACCGTAACGCGCCACGGCGTCTGTTTGAGCTGCAGCACCGTGTCGCTGTCGAGAATGCGGGGGTGGTTGAAGTCGATATCAGCCGGACGATACGGGCGCGAACCGGTGGCGATGACGAAGTTCGCCGCCCGAATCTGTTCGACGCTGCCATCGAGTTTGTCCACCGCGATCGTATTTGCGTCGATAAACCGTGCCACACCGTGAATCAGGGTTACCCGATTGCGCGTGTAGAAGCGATGGCGCATGCTCACCTGTTTGGCGATCACGCCGTCCGCCGTATGCAGTAACTGCGGCCAGCTGACATCCATGTTGCCGACCGTGTGCTCGAAAATCGGGTGATGGCGATAGTCGGCCAATAACTGAACCGTGTGCCGCAAGGCTTTGCTCGGGATAGTGCCCTGATGTGTACAGCCACCGCCCACCTGCGACTGCTTTTCGATGACCACGACGTTTTTTCCGGACTTGGCCAGTTTCATGGCGGCGCCTTCTCCGCCCGGACCGGTCCCGACCACGACCACATCGAATACCTGCATTTTCATTCCTCGTTATTGTGCGCTGCACCATTCGAAAGGTATCACATCCATCGGCCCGATTGCCGCACCGTAATCCCGAAGACCCTGTTGCCGGCGGTGTCCCGGGCGTTCCGCATTCCGGGTAGACTGGGAGGTATGACGATCCCGCCCGCGCGGGACATTCCTTCGCCTTGAGGGGCGCTTTGCGGGTGGCCACACCCGGCATCGCTCGCTAAAAGCAGCCGCCGGCCGACACTTTCGAACAAGACCGTGGCGACGCCAACCCTGCCATTGCAGAACGTTATCGAGCAGTTGTCGTGAAGACCGGCGCGCACGTCCTGAAGACACGCCACCTGCCGCATCGCGAACGCGGTGCGGTATGGGTGGTCGATATAGACAATGCAGCCGGCCGACGCAGGCACCTCGGAGACCGCTATAGGAGTATTGCGTACGACTGACTCTGCATGGCCGGAGTGATGACCACAGTGGAGATAAGGGCAATGATGAAACCATTGGCGGGTTTTGTACTTTTTCTGTTACCGAGCTGGTACGACGACTGCCGACCGGATCCCAGTCATCCCCACCGGCGTCGCTTTACCAACACCTATCGGCGCAAACGTTGTATGGTCAAGAACGGCTGGCTCGTCACGGGCGTACTGGCGGCTATCTGCACCAGTACCAGCATAATACTGGTACTGGGTCTGGGCATGGCGTTTTTCTCTTTTATGCTGTTGGATGAGACCGGTTGAGCAATGACTGTATACGAACAAAACCCGCTCGAACGCCTGGCACTGCAACCCGGCGATGTGGAAGAAGAATTCGATCTCGGTTCGCTCGGCGCAGAGGCCGCCTTGCACCGACTTGACGCGTTTCTCGAACAAGCAGCACACGCCGAAGCTCGCCGTTATGCGATACGCTTTGCCCCGGCGCGCGGCGACGGCCGCCAGACCTTGTTTCAGCCTATCGGGCGGCACCTGTTGCAGGCGCGTAAGCAGGGACACATCGCGCGCTGCCTGCCGCTGTCGGACGGCAGCGGTTATTATGTCGAGCTACCCCCTCACAACTCATCCAGTGGCAGCGGAGCCGACTGAGCCGCTTTACGCAGCAAACGATCGACGCGCGCGTCACGCGTGGCGCCGCACGGCAGCTGGCCGGCCCAATGCATAGCCGCGCCGGCATCCCCGCGGACATGCTCATGATATTTGGCCAAGTGTTCGATCGCACCCGGATCCCTGCCTTCAGCCAGCCGACGCCAGATCCGATACGCTTCCGCCCAACGCCCCGCACGGCGATACAGCCGCGCCAGCAGGTGCAGCCCCCGGTCTGACAGCTCGGCCGCGCAACCGTGCAACATGGTCAGCGCCCGTTCTTCCTCGCCGTGCTTCAGCCAGCTTTGCGCCACGGCCTCGACATCCGCGCGCAGCTGCCCGGGTCGCGCATAGGCATCCACCAGCGGGGGCACCAACCGTGCGAGACTGATCACGTCCTGCCGGTTGTGGTCCAGCACCTTACCCAGACGCGAGGCATCGCCCTCGCGCACGTAGGCAAACCAGGCCGCGGGCACCTCGGCACCGGGCAGATCATCCTGACGCGCGATGCCCAGTAGACGCTGCTCGACCGTCGCCAGCCGGCAGTCCGACCAGCCGCGCGCGAAGGCGCGCCGCACCGCGTGGAGCAGATCCAGGTGAGCACGACCGGCGATCCAATCCGGCTGACCGTTCATGCGACAGCGGGTGGACATCAAGGGCGCATCGAAACTGCGTCCGTTGTAACTGATAAGAGACGCCGCACCGACCCACCGTGCCGCGCGCGCCAACAGCTCGGCCTCACCACCGAAGCCCGTCAGGAGGAATTGCCGCACGGTCAACGCATCGCCCGCCGGTCGCGCCAGCCCAACCAGAAAGGCCAGCGTCCCGCTGCCACCGGCCAGACCGGTCGTTTCCGTGTCGAAACAGACCCAGTCCTCCGTTTCGGCGACCGGCAAATTCGGCAAGCTGCCGCTGAGTGTTTGGTGCAGACTCAATGCACGGGGTTCCGGCAATGCCACCCGGTGCTCAATCTCGACCAGCCCGTCGGCGGTCATTTCCCCGCGCCAACGCCGGGCCAAGTCCTGATCCGACATCCCGGCAGCCGGTCGCTGGCGCGCGCGCGTGGCGCGCGACCAGCGTTCGGCCACCGAAGCGGGTTCCGCCGACTGGCGAACCTCCACCATTCCGGTCGAGCCGCGCAGTTTCCCGAGGCGCGTCTTGAGATCCCGGTTCATGCCGCGCCCCCCATCAAGCTCAGCACCTGCACCGCCAGGGCCTTGGGTGCATAGCCCCGCGCCTCGTCGGACGCCAGAATCGGCCCTACGCATGCCGGACAGCCGTAATGGCATTCGCAATTGGTTACCAACGCGAGCGCGTCGCGTACGATACGGTCGCGGATATCGAACAAGGGTGCGGAAAGTCCTATACCGCCAGGGAAGTTGTCATACAGAAACACCGCCGGGCGGAACTGACCCTGGTGGTCGGGCGCCAGTTCGTTGCCTGCGATATCGCGCATCTGCCCTCGGCCGTTGCTCCCAACCGTGGCGAACCATTTGGCGTCGCCGTCGCCTACCGCACGACCCAGGTCGTGCCGTTCCGACATCATGCGCAGCGCGGCTACGTGATGCATCGCGTACGCACTGCCGAGAAAGCCGTCCAACGCCGCGCGGCGCGAGCCAAAGGCCTGTTCGAGTACGCCGGGCCGCAGCTCCCACCACAGCGCGGTAGTGTGCATTTCCTGATCCGGCAGCTGAATGGTGCCGAAACCGATATTTTCGTGCGTGTAATAACGGATCTTTTTGTAGCCTGGGATACGGCGAATCAGGTGCACTTCACCGTGCGCTGTGGTGCCGTCGCCGTGCGGCGCCTGTTCAAACTTATCGAGAATCTTCAGGCGCGTGTACTCGATCGCGTCGGTGTAATAGTCGGCGCGGGTCGGTACCACGAACGCCTTGCGACCTTCCCAATCCAGCCGCTCGACCTGATAGGGACTGGCCTGCACCATGTAGATCGCTCCTTCGTACAGGGTGTCGGGCGCGGCGCTGAAGTCGACCTCGGCAATGATGCGCTGTTGCCCGGCGCTCGTATCGATCACGACAAAATTCCCTTCGGCCACCGAACGCAGACTGACGCTGTTGGCCGGATAGCTGTCCGCCAGCCAATGCCAGCGGTCGCCTTCGCGGTGCAGCACGCCTTCTTCCTGCAGGATTTCGAGCAACTCCTGCAGGTTTTCCCCGCCGAATGACATACCCTGATCGAACGGCAGCTCGAACGCGGCGCAACGCACGTGGTCGAGCAGTATCAACAGCTGATCCGGGTCGATCCGCGCCTGTTCGGGAGACGCACCAAGAAAAAAGTCCGGATTGCGCACGATGTACTGGTCCAGCGGCTCGCTCGAGCCGATCAACACACCGAGCGCGGCACGATTGCGGCGGCCGGCGCGCCCCAGCCGCTGCCAGGTTCCGGCGATCGTGCCCGGATAGCCGTTGAGCACGCAGACGTCCAGCGCGCCGATGTCCACGCCCAACTCGAGCGCCGAAGTGGAGATCACACAGTCGACACCGCCCGCACGCAGCTTCCGTTCGGTTGCCCGGCGCTCGGTCGGCAGGTAACCACCCCGGTAAGCGGCCACCCGCGGCGGTTTGCGCGGATCCTTGTCGAACACGTCCTTGAGGTATTTGGTCAACACCTCGACCATCAAGCGCGAACGCGCGAACACGATATTCTTCAATCCCATGCGCGTCGCCAGGCGCGCAATGCGGGTCGTCTGGCTGCGCGCTGAGGCGCGTATGCCCAGATCGGGGTTGATGACCGGCGGATTCCACAGCAACAACTGGCGCTCGCCCTGCGGTGCGCCGCTGTCGGTGATCGCTTGCACCGGCTGCTCGATCAGCCGCTGCGCCAGCTCGGCCGGATTGGCGATGGTTGCCGAGCAGAAGATGAACTGGAGCCTGCTGCCATAGAAGCGGCACACCCGTTGCAGCCGCCGCAGCACATTGGCGACGTGCGAACCGAACACGCCGCGGTAGGTATGCATCTCGTCGATCACCACATAGTGCAGGTTCTCGAAAAACTGCGCCCACTTGGTGTGGTGCGGCAGGATACCCTGGTGCAGCATGTCGGGGTTGGATACCACGATCTGACCCGCGGTACGCACTGCCTTGCGCGCGTCGCCCGGCGTGTCGCCGTCGAAGGTGAAGGCCCGTACACCCAACCGGCCGGCGTTGTTCAATTCGATGAGTTCGGCCACCTGGTCCTGTGCCAGCGCCTTGGTGGGGAACAGGTACAAGGCCTTGGCGTCGTCACAGCGCACCGCCTGCAGCACCGGCAGGTTGTAGCACAGGGTCTTGCCGGATGCGGTCGGGGTCACCACAACCAGATGCTCACCCCGCTGCGTGACCTGCCATGCCTCCGCCTGATGACTGTACAACCGGGCCACGCCCCGGCGGCGCAGCGCGCCCGCAAGCGCCGGATCCAGATCGGCGGGTAGATCGGTATACCGTCCCGTGCGTTGCGGCAACACCAACTCGCCGGTGATCCGCTGGCGGTACTTGCGCCGAAGCGCGTCCGCCAGTTGTCGCACATCGGCGCGGTCCGGGTGATCCACCGGTAAGACGTGTTCCGCGGACGCGACTCCGGACACAGATTCAGCCATGGCAAAGTTCTCTCAATGTTCTATAATAAGGCAAGTATAGAACGATTTAAGAACTTGAGTGCAACGGATAGAAAACACATTGGAAAATGATTCGGCCGATGTACGTATACCAGTTTGAGAGGTCAACATGGTGTCCCCCAACCTTACCCGCCGGCAGCAGGAAATCTACGAATACCTGCGCGACCATCTGGACGATTTCCCTCACCCGCCCACGTTGGACGAACTGTGTCAGGCGCTGGGCCTGAGTTCGCGGGGATCGCTGCACAAACAAATTCAGGCGCTCATCGAGGCTGGGCTGGTGGAGCCCATGAACAACCTCCGGCGCGGCATCCGACTGCTCGACGAAGACGGAGTAACCAACACTGCGCCGTTCGACGCCAGAACGTCGGCCGAACGAACCTTGCGCCAGAACAGCCTGCCCCTGTATGGGAAAATCGCCGCCGGCCAGCCGATAGAGGCGATCGCCCATCCGGAAACGGTGGAAATTCCACCCAACCTGCGCACGGCGAAACCCTGCTACGTACTGGAGGTCAAAGGCGATTCCATGATCGATGAAGGCATCCTCGACGGGGATTGGGTCATCATCGAACAGCGCGACCAGGCCCGCGACGGCGAGATCGTCGTCGCCCTGATCGACGGCGAGGAAGCGACACTCAAGCGTTTCGAAAAAGGCCAGGGAACGATACTGCTGCACCCGGCCAATCCGAAAATGCAACCGATGGTCTATCACCCCGCGCGAGTGCAGATTCAGGGCGTGCTGGTGGGACAGATGCGACGCTACCGCTGAATCTGGCCCTAAACCTGCGCCCCCCAGCATTTCGCCGCGCGGGCTGACAAGGATCAATACACTGCAATGGGTTGCGTCGCGCCTGTGTGGCCCAGCACACGTTTTCGAGTGGGCTTGTTGCGGTAAATTTCACCCTAGGCGCCGCTAGAGCCGCCAACAACGTAGACAAGAATTCCGAGGCATACTGGGGAAAACTGCCCGAGGTAAAACGCGCAGCAGTGTTACGGATGTTCACCGGAAACGCTGCGGCGACGTTTTTTAACTTTCCGGCTGAAGCGCTGAAAGCGCCTGGTACGCGTTTTAACGAGTACCAGCATCCTGGCTGTTTAACGCCGTTTTCCCCGTCGGTAGCCCGTTAGGGAGATTGGCTTATGGACATACTGACGATCGACTGTCACCCGATATACCGCTTGGGTATCCGGACCCTGTTGCAAGCCGAACAGCACCTGAACCCCGCCGGAGAGGTCGATAGCATCACGACAGCCCTGGCGTGGTTGGCGCGCCGCCGGGCCGACATCGCCCTGCTGGACCGAGATCTGCCCGACCGTAACGGCATTGAAGGCATGGCTGACTTGTTGGCTGTTCAGCCCGACCTCAAGATCGTCATATTGACCGCAAACGACGGCGTCGAAGACGTGGTGCAGGCACTGCGCAACGGCGCCTGCGGTTATCTGCTAAAGGGTGTTTCGCCAGAGAAGCTGTTGCAGGAAATCAGATCAATTGGCGCTCAAGCGGGCGGACATCCGGCGACGGTCGCGCCCGAAGCGGATGATCGGGAGTTCGTGGCCGACGCCGCATCCGCCGACCCGACGCCACCCGCCGATCTGATCGTGACGCCGCGGGAAACCAGGCTGTTGAGCTATTTGTGTCAGGGTTTGAGCAACAAAGAGATCGCGCGCGAGTTGGGCTTGTCACCCCATACCGTAAGAAATCAGTTGCAGAACCTGCAGGACCGTTCCCAAACCCGCAACCGGGTTCAACTGGCCTTATTGGCACGAGAAATCGGATGTGTCGAGCGATTGGCGGAAACCGCCTAGGCCGCATATCTCATGTCCCGGTACATTCGTACCCGCGCCAAAGTACATTTGCAACCTTAACCTCGGCTTAACCTTTCGTCTAGACTCCCGCCGGGTTGCGAATCGGCAGCCCGGCGCCGAACCCGCATCGCGTGCGCCACTTGCCAGTTCGTCTTGACCTTACACGCACGACGCTCACCACCGACTCGTTGGGTGGGCAACACCAACCAATAAACAAGGGGGAGACCCGACATGATGAAACGATCGAGCAAACAACACGCCGAGCCGCAAGGCGGCAAATGCCGCCGCGGACTGTACGCGGTGGGTCTATCGCTGGCGGTTGCCCAAGCCTCGGCGGGGGTGATCGACAGCTGGAACTCCGCCAATGTCACCACCGAGGATCCGCCTTATCTGCTGGACGAGGTGTACAGCAGTTTCGTGTTTACCGATGACACCAAGACGACGACCAACGGACGGGTGGTCTGGGTGGAGAGCGACGTACAGACCCCCGGCCTTGCCACGGTCGTTGACGACGATATGACGGGGCAGAACTGTGTCATGACCGCGGGCATCAATCCGGAAGATGGCACCGTCAAGCAATGCTCGGACCCGTTTCAGACGAGTAAGCGGTTCAAATTGGTCAACAGTGTCGCGGGCACCTCGGTGGATCTGGTCTTCAACGTCAGCGCCACCGGCAACGGCGTGGACACCCACCGCATCCTCGAAAAATACGAAAACATCACCGGCGGCCGCCTGGGCGGATTCTCGATTCAACTCGGCACCGGCACCGGCGACGACTTCAACCCGTCCACCCCCGGAGATGGACTCGCTTTCGCGGATCGCAACGGCGTTCCCTGGAACCCGGATATCGCCACACCTTCGGGCGGCGCTGTTTCAAGCAACAGCCTGGATGCCTTGTTCGCCTTTGGCCTGTTCGGCGATGCCGACACCGACCCCAATCATGATATCGACGGGTACTACGACCCATTCGCACGCGCGCGCTTCGACCTCGATGCGACCGAAGACGAGATCACATCTACCGGGATTACCACCAATATCACCGGTCTGTACGGCGGCACGGTAGAAGCATGGTTGTCGAAAAACCAGGTGCCTTTCGCGTTTCTGTTCGACCACGACAACGACCCCACCACCGACGCCATCGTCGTCGCCGATTGGGACGGCAACACAGAAACCTGGCGGACGTTTCGTCTGAGCACCGACCCCATTGCCATCGCCGCCGGATTGACCGGGGGTGATGACATGGTCATCCCGAAACCCATAGATCCGGCCGTGATCGACCAATGGGTTTCAGATCCGCGATTTTCGGTCGGACCGATCGAAGATTTCGGCAACCTCAATCTGAACTTCCATGTCAACGTCGACGACGACGCCGCAACCGACGGAACGATCACCCTGCGCATCACCTCGGTGAATGCCGATGATGAGACGGGAACGCCGTGGAACGCTGAGCTGCCCTGGGCCTCGGACGGAGCCATCGTCGAACTCGACGTACCCGCGCGGACGCGCGCCGGCGATGCCGAAACGGTGGCCGTTACCGTCACCAACTTCGGACCCGACGAAATCGTCAACGGCGAGGTGTTCCTGCGCGCCGTGAACGGCGACGGGTCGGTCGGGGCGCGCTTCACCGCCGACATCGCCAACCTTGCCAGCGGTGCCTCGGAAACGCTGCCGTTCGACTGGGCGGTTCCGCCGACCGCGGGCGAAGTCACCTGGGAAGCGATCGTCGAGGCGTTCGCCGCGAAGGATACAAATCCCGCTAATAACGAAGCCACCGCCGTTACCGTGATCACCGCCGGTGAGGGTGGCGATGATGACGACCATGACGACCATGACGACCATGACGACCATGACGATGACGATGACCATGACGATGACCATGACGATGACCATGACGATGACGATGACGACCACCGCGGTCATCACAAAGGCCGCCATCATCGCTAAGGTCTGACCGCGGCTGGCCCCCTGGCGGGGCCAGCCACTATCACGGCAGTGGTCGTCAGCTCGGCGGTCGAATCGATAGATTCCGCTTTCGCCACAACATTGGCACGGAATTCAACGCCAATCGACAGCTAACGAATTGGGCTTCAACGCCGTCAACTTACACGGTGAATCGGGTGTCAAGGACAGGATGTCGGAGTGACTGTGAAAGGCGCGCCGTATTGCCTAAAGTTGAGTGCCATCCCTCTCTAACACGGGTTTGTTGCACGTATTCGGAGCAGTGGTGAGCCGCGCCACACCGTTGTTTTCGCCATCTGTATCATTATTTGTGATCAATAATAATATTTTATTATTTATAGTGATCAGGATTCTCGCACATACTTACCCTTGAATGGCGCCGAAACCATCGGAAGCGTCATTGAAACCCGGTCCGCGACCCTGCCGGCTTTTGCGGTCTGGACATCGCGACCCCAGGCTCGAACGGCGTCGCAACGACTTCGCACCGTTGATTTGAGAACCGCTTTGCGTACCAGGAGGACCTGACGTATGAACACTACCGCACCGCTGACCGATGTCCCGCACCCGGCACTCGCTGAGTTCGACGAAGACGGTTTTCTGGCCGACGCGTTGCTTTGGACCCGAGGTCTGGCTGAACAGGTCGCCCTGTTAGACGATATCGCCCCGCTGACCGAAAGCCACTGGAAGGTCATCGAACATATTCGCGAACGCTTCTTTCGGGTCGGAGGCGTGCCGGCGATGCGGTTGGTGTGCCGCGCAACCGGCTTGAACAAGACGGCAATCCGGCAATTGTTCGGCGATTGCCGCACGGTCTGGCGAGTCGCCGGATTGCCGAACCCGGGTGAAGAGGCCAAGGCCCACTTCTTATAGACTGCTGCGGAGCCCAGTCGACAACCACCGCGTCGAGCAGAGCGCAACAGTCTGACCTGCCGCTCGTTTTTCGGGCGCAGCCGTGTTTCGGTCAAACGACCAACCCTCGGATAGGCGCTTGGCAAAGTCTCTTGGCGGCCAAAGAATAGAACGCGAGCCATCGCACAACGGCACAACAGCTCGGCCGCGTCCAATTGCCGGAAGCCGGTTGGACGTCCAACTGGTGTACTGTTGCGCATATGCGCCGCTTCGAAAAAAACAAAACCGCCAATCTGCTGATGCTCGCGCTGAGCGCGCTGCTGGCGAAATCGCTATGGTTTTCGGCATCGGCGGTAGTGCCGCAGCTTTCGGTATATTGGAGTCTGGACAGCGACCAACGCGCCTGGCTGACTATGAGCGTGCAGCTCGGTTTCGTCGCCGGCGCCTTGTGCAGCGCCATTCTGAATCTCTCCGACCGCTTCGACCTCAAGCGGTTCGTCGTCATCAGCACTCTGTTCGCCGCCGCCGCCAATCTGGCTATCGTGGCGGGCCAGGTCTCGTACGACGCCGCCATCGCACTGCGTTTCCTGACCGGTTTCGGTATCGCGGGCGTTTATCCGCCCGCCATGAAGCTGGTGGCGACCTGGAGTGTGGCCGATCGAGGCTACTGGATAGGTCTGCTGGTGGGGGCCCTGACCGTCGGCGCCGCGTTGCCGCACCTGCTCAACGCGTTTCCCGGTGCGGCGGGCATGCCCCCCTGGCAGGACGTGCTGTTGCTGTCCAGCCTGCTGGCGACGGTCGGTGCGGCGATCGTGGCAATGGGCTTCCATGCCGGGCCCCACCTCGGCGGCAAGGCGCCGTTCAGCTGGCGTCACGCCCTCGACAGCCTGCGCGACCAACCCACACGCCTGGCCAATTTCGGTTACCTGGGTCACATGTGGGAACTGTATGCCATGTGGGCCTGGGTGCCCTTGTTCCTGATCGCCAGCTACGACCAAGCCGGCTGGCAGACCACCAGCGCGCGGCTGGCCGGCTTCGCCAGCGTGGCGGCCGGGGGCCTGGGCGCAGTCATGGCCGGCAAATACGCAGACCGGCTCGGCCGGACATTGATCACCAGCCTCAGCCTCGCGGTATCAGGGTTGTGCTGTGTCGTTGCCGGCCTGCTGTTCGATCACCCGTTGCTCCTCACGGGTCTGTGCCTGGTCTGGGGATTCGCGGTGGTCGCCGATTCGGCGCAGTTCAGTGCGGCCGTCAGCGAACTGGCCGATCCCAGGTACGTCGGCACAGCCCTGACGCTACAGACGAGCCTGGGGTTTCTCCTCACCGTAGTGACCATATTGCTCATTCCACTGCTCTACGAGCTGCTCGGGTGGCGCTACGTGTTTCTGGTGCTGGCCCCCGGGCCGTTGTTCGGTATCTGGGCGATGCTGCGTCTGCGGCGCCTGCCGGATGCGCTGAAGCTCGCATCCGGCAACCGCTGACGCGCGACCGTCGATGACCGGTTGCACATCGTCGAGCAAACGCGGCTCCCACGGTTGAAGTGGGTAGAGTTCCATCCACTAAGAAATCAAGCTCCCGCTTTGCGTTCTACCCCTGCCGGGTTAAAGTCTTAACGGAACCAAAAAGCAACAATACGAGCGGATCGAAATTTCTGCGCGCGAGCGCCAAGGCCCGCGTGGCCCGGCCTTACCGGCTGGGATGGCAGGATACTTCCGCAATCGCGTTAGACTTCAGCTGCCCGACGGGTCTTCACGGACTTGGGCGCACGGCGTTACAGCGGTAGACCATGGCGATGATATGCAACGAGCAAACCGGGGGAAACTTCATGAACCGCGTCTTCCAACGCGGTTATCAACGCCGTTTCCACTACTTGAATCCGGATCAGCTCAATGGCCTCGCCCGGCTGCGGTCCATGATCCGTTCGCGCGATGGACACGCGCTTGTCATCGGACCGGGCGGGACCGGGAAGACCGCCCTGCTGAAACGCATCATTGAAGAGTGCCGGGCAGAGAATACGCGGATCGTCGAGTTGCGCACGCCACCCGAATCGGTCGATGCGCTGATCGAGACCCTGGTGAAGCAACTGCAACCCGGCGTCGACCTCCCCGCCAGTCGGGCGGTGCGTATCCAGGTACTGCAACAGATGCTGTCCCGGCACCCGCCTCAGGCGCGCATCCTGATATGCGTCGACGAAGCGCAGTCGGCATCCGACCTGGTACTGCTGAGTCTGCTGCAGTTGGCGGACACCGGTGTCGCGGCACAGACCGTGCGCGCATCGCTGGTAATGGCCGGTACGGAGACCCTCACGGGGCGTCTTTCCGACCTGACGGGACAACCGCTGGAGCAACTCGTACGCATGGTCATTTCGCTGGCACCGTTTGACCAGGACGAAGTGGCGGCATTTATCCGCCACCAGCTGGCCGCCGCGGAAATCGAGGACGAACACCTGTTTCAGGCTGAGGCGGTCCGGCAGATCGCGGCGCTTTCGGGCGGCATCGCGAGCGAAGTCAACTCGTTCTGCGGTCTCGCCTTGTGTGTCATGCATCTCGAAGGCGCGCGGCAGGTGACCCCGGAAATCGTGGCGCAGGTGTCGCGCGAGTCCTGGATCATTCCGGAGGGGCGGGCCGCAGCGGTTCAAGATCCCTCCCCGCCTCCGGAATCCGCGCCTGACACGCCTGCGGGCACGGTCGGTCTTGATGCCGGAACGGGGCAGCAACTCGAACGCGCGATGGATCTCGACAGCCAACTGCACAGCGTCGCAACTTCGGCCAACCGCACCGACTGGTCGCTGGGTTCCGCGCCAGGGCGACCCCGGCGGGAAGCGCGCTGGGGGTGGCTGGCGCTGGCGGTCTTATTCGTTGCCGTGGCGACGTCGTATTTGGTCCGGAATCACCCGCCGGACGATGGGTCGTCGAACAGCGTCCAGTCTGCAATTCGTGCAACAAGCCCCACCGCAGCGTCGCCGCGCGAAGCGATCACTGAGGTCGGCCCGTCCGTCCCGGTCACCGCGGCAGCGGCAGGCGACGATCAAACTGCGCCTATCGGTGGAGCGACAACGAACCATCACGCCACGGCGGGGCCGGACCAAGCCGGGCGCAGCGCGGACACGGCACTGGCGTCGGTGCGGCCGACGGCAGCAAGCGAGGCCGCGCAATCGACCCCGGATCCCGTCCCGGAGGCACCCACGCAAGCTCCATTCGATGGGCGCATCGCCCTGATCGATCCGCGGCAGCCCGCATCCCGACAGAGTCCCGCCACGACACCGCTACCAAAGATCCTGGCGCCGTATCGGCTGACCGCCCGGCTTAGCGAACCGGCGACCGTACGCAGACGCCCCTCGACCCGCGCACCCGTGCTGGCCGAGCGCGGCGCCGGCGACCGAGTGACGATCACGGGCCGTATCGACGGATCTGACTGGCTGCAGATCATCGAACCATTCGGCGAGTTCGGCTATGTTTACGCGGAGCTGGTCCGTGTCGTACAACCCGGTACGGAGACGTCGACGACTGCAAGCGCGCACGAACTAAAGCTGAGTCCCCGGGATGAAAACGGCGCAGCGCTGCTGGAGGTTCCCGCGCTCCTAGAGGCCGCCGCGCAACATCTCGCGGCCGATCGGCTGCTTGCGCCCAGGTTCGACAACGCACTGTACCTGTATCGGGAGGTACTGCGCATCGACCCGGAAAACGCCCGGGCCCACGCAGGCGTGCGGCGGATCGCGACCAGGCTGATCGGTCATGCGCGGGATGCACAAAACCGCGGCGACCTGGAAGAGGCAAAACGCGCCCTCGAGAAGGTGTTGGTGGTCGACTCCGCCGATACCCGTGCACGGCTTCTGCTCGAACAGTTGCAAACAGTGCGCGTTGCCGTGGACGGGGGGGACTTATGAACGCCCCGGGCGGAGAAGTGGCCGAACGGGTTTTTCGGCCGGCGACCGTCCATTATCCTCCGACGTACGTCGGCGTCGCGATCCGTCGCCCGCGAGCGTACTTGGGATCTGATTTAGAACTGGAGGAAAGCATGCCTTACCTGACGCGCAACTCGTCGTACCGAATACTCGTGCCGCTCGTCTGCCTGCTGTTGTGGATGGCCGCAACGGACCATCCGGCGACCGCCGCCGAGGTCAATCTCGCCGAGAACGTGCCGTTTCTCGACATCGAGTTTGAGGGTCGCAAGATCCGTATCGAGCGCATTCAGGATACCGACCACAAACTGGACAACAGTTTTGCAAAAACGTCCCGACCCTGTCCGCCGTTCTGCATCCACCCGATGCGCGCGGCGCTCGGCGTCGAGACGTTCGGCGAGTTGGAACTGCTCGATTTTCTGGTCACCAGGGTCCGCACCAATCAAGGCCTGCTGATCGACGCGCGATTGCCGGAATGGTATCGGAAAGGCACCATTCCCGGGGCGGTCAATATTCCCTGGACCATACTGGCCGCGGGACCTGACAATCCGCACACCGCAAAGATATTGCGTGCCCTGGATGCCCAGGATCACAACGGCGATTGGGATTTTCGCCACGCCCTGGACCTGCTGCTGTTCTGCAACGGCCCCTGGTGCGACCAGTCGCCCCGCGCCATTCAGAATCTCCTCGCGCTGGGTTACCCGCCGCAGAAACTTTTTTACTATCGTGGCGGCATGCAGGTCTGGCAGTTGCTGGGCTTGACCACTGTGTTGCCTGAGCAGTAGTCCTGGGGCTTGACCGATTAGGAGCGCCTTTATGAAACGTATCTGCTGTTGTTCACCGTGGTTCGGCCTGGTCGGTGTCTGTCTGCTTGCCCCTGCGCTGGCCCAAGACCCAGCGGCCGAAAACCTACCCGCAGCATCGGTCGCCGCCGGCGACACCGGCTACCTCGAAGCCGTCAGCGAGGAAGCCGGTGCGGCAGCCGCGGCGCAATCCGCCCCGCCCACCGACCCGACGCCCGTTGCAGCTACGCGCGCCAACCGCATCCAGAGCATCGTCACCGAGGCGCTTGACGCACCCGAAGGTTTCCCATCAACACGAGCGACCGAGCTTACGGAAGAACCGGTGGCGGAACGCTCACCTGAACCGCGCCGACAACGGCTGCGCGAGGCCGTATCGAACGCCGCGAAAGCGGCGCGTACTACCGCTGATCCGTACTTGCAGACTCTGCAGCAGGAAGGCAAACGAACCGTGGTGATCGACGAGCAGACCTCGAAACGGACCGCCGTCGCACCATCCGCGCAGGCAGCCGCCGAACGGTCTACCGCGGAGGCGGGCGAAAGCGGCAGGATATATCGGGTCCGGCCGGGCGACTCCCTGTGGGTGATTTCCCAGCGATTCTACGGTGACGGTTATCAGTACCCGACCTTGTACGAGGCCAATAGAGACCGCATCAACGACGAGAACCTCCTGGTCGTCGGCCAGTTACTGCGCATACCCTGAAGAGCTGCCCGGTCCGGAGGGCTAGCTTGTCGCGCTTATCCAAGCCGCCCTTCCGCATAGTCGCGCTGCGCCTGCAGGATCTCGTCGCGTGTGTTCATGACAAAGGGGCCACCGCGAGCAACCGGTTCGTTTAACGGCCTGCCCGCGACCAACAGAAACCGCGCGCTGTGTTCAGCGGCGGCCGCCCGCACGGCTGCGCCGGTCGCCAGAAGCGCCAGCGAGCCCGCCGCGACACTCAGCGACTGTCCGTCGACACCGGCCATCGTCACTGCGCCTTCGATCACGTAGACGAACGCGTTGTGCTCCGGCGGCAGCCGTTCGACGAATTCCTGCCGCGCGGGCAGCGCCACGTCCAAATACACCGGCTCGGTCAACGGCTGCCTCACCGGACCTGTCGTGCCCGCGCCGGTTTGTCCCGCAATCACCCGCAGTTCGACACCGCCGGCGCGCCGCTCGACCGGAACCTGCCCGGCGGAGAACTCCTGGTACGCGGGCGCGCTCATCTTGTGACTGGCGGGCAGGTTCACCCAAAGCTGAAAGCCCGCCAACAACCCGTTTTCCTGTTCTGGCATTTCCGAGTGCAGGATGCCCCGGCCGGCCGTCATCCACTGCACGCCACCGGGTTCGATCACGCCCTCGTGGCCGGCGCTGTCCTTATGCCGCATGCGGCCGGCCAACAGATAGGTCACGGTCTCGAATCCCCGGTGCGGATGCTCCGGAAAGCCCGCGATATAGTCCTGCGGCCGGTCGCTGCGGAATTCGTCCAATAGCAGGAACGGGTCAAACCGGTTCAACGCGGGAGAACCGATCACACGGGTCAGCTCGACCCCCGCGCCATCGCTGGTTCCCACTCCCTGTACCACCCGACTGACCGCTCGGGCGACTGCGGGCGCTTCTTTCGTCTGGGTTTTCATTATTACGCTCCTGTCAAAGATCCAATAACCTTGTACCAAGTTGCGTGAGCAGCATGGCTGTAATCAGAAAGCAAATAAATATGCTTAAATTAAAAATACTGTTACATTGATTCGAACAATATGGACCGTTTCGCCGACATCGAGGCCCTGGTCGCGGTGGTCGAGTCCGGCAGCTTCAGCGCTGCGGCCGATCGACTGGGCATCGCGAAATCCGCGCTCAGCCGCCGAATCTCGCTGCTCGAGAAACGGCTGGACGCACGGTTGCTCAATCGCACCACGCGCCAACTCAGCCTCACCGACGCCGGCCGAGCGTTCTACGATCGGGCCGTCCGCCTGTTGCACGACCTGGAGGAAGCGGAGCAGGAGGTCGCCAGCGAACACGCCACGCTGGGCGGCAAGCTCAAGGTCGCCGCGCCCCTGTCCTTCGGACTGATGCACCTGAAACCGATAGTCAACGCGTTCCTGCACGACCATGAGGGGGTCCGCATCGAACTCGACCTCAACGATCGACAAATCGACCTGGTCGAGGAAGGCATCGATATGGCCATACGCATTGGTCGCTTGGCCGATTCCACCCTGATCGCGCGCCGGCTGAACGACATCAGCAGGGTCACGGTGGCCAGTCCGGACTATCTGCAGGCGCACGGCACGCCCGGGCACCCGCATGACCTGGTCCTTCATTCCGGGTTGCGCTACACGAATATCAGCCGCCGCGATGCCTGGACGTTCATAAACAGCGCGGACGAGCGCATCAACGTCAATGTTCCAGAACGTTTTCGCACCAACAACGGCTTGATGCTGGCGGACGTCGCCAAAGCCGGGCTGGGCATCGCGACCCTGCCCACATTCGAAGTCTACCAGTCGATCGAGGCCGGCAGGCTCGTGCCGTTGTTGACCGACTGGCGCTACGCAGATCTTGGGCTGTACCTCGTCTACCCGCCCGGGCGGTTTCTCTCCACCCGAACCCGCACCTTTTCCGAGGTCCTGGCGGCGCGCTTCGGTGGCCGGCCGTACTGGGATGAGTGTCTGGCGCGGTTCCTTTGAGTATCATTGGCCGTTACGCGCGTCATGCTGCCGCTTAATGGTTCTGCGTTAAAGTTTTCAAGTAGCGGCCTGCGAGCGCAACACGCGCATCGCGTTCGTACGCTGCCGACCGCGGGACTGATTCGCGCGACTGGCGCTCAACCCCGAAACTGGATAGAGATCGATGCATGATCGAGTGCCTTTACGCTGGCGCAAACTGTGGATACTGCCACCCGTCGCGGTGGGTCTGCTCATCCTGGTGTGGCTGGCCGGCGGCAAGCCGGCGCCGACTCAGGCCGCACGCGACGAACCCGCGAGCGCGGTGCGGGTCATCGCAGCGCCGCAGGTCGATCTGATCCCGACCGCCGTGGGCTACGGCGCGGTGCAACCCGACCGGGTGTGGACCGCGGTTGCCCAGGTGCGCGGCCGCATCGTCGCGACTCATCCGCGCCTGCGCAACGGCGAGATCCTCCCCGCAGGTGTCGTGCTGTATCGCGTCGATCCGGTGGACTACGAACTGAACCTCGCGCAGGCCAGGGCCGAACTGGCCGAATTGCAGGTCCAGGAACAGAACGCCCGTACTTCGCTGACCATCGAGGAACGCAACCTGGCCGTTGCCCAGCGCGAACTGCAGCGGCTCCGAGATCTGGCGAAAAAGGGCACGGCCTCGCAAAGCGACGCCGACAACGCGGAACGCGCCGCGCTCAGCACGCGCAGCGCCGTACAAAACATCAAGAACACGCTCGCGCTGATCCCGACCACCCGCGCGGTCCTCGAAGCGAAGGTCGCGCAAGCCGAACGGGACCTGAAGCATACCGAGATAACGGCGCCCTTCGATTTGCGGATAGCCAATCTGCAGATAGAGACCGATCAGTACGTCGCGGTCGGCCAGACGCTGTTTCAGGGCGACGCGGTCGACCGCGTCGAGGTCGTCGCACAAGTCGCGATGTCGTCACTGCGGCGCTTGTTCATTGCCCGGGATCTGATCGTCAGCGGGGCCACGGCGATGAATGAGAACCTGTCCGAGATTGTCGCACTGCGTCCCCTGGTACGGCTGGACCTGGGCAATCATACCGCCGAATGGGAAGCCGAGTTCGTGAGGTTCAGCGACAGCGTCGACACCGACACACGCACCATGGGCGTGGTGGTCGCCGTCGACAAACCGTTCGAGAAGATCATCCCCGGCTATCGCCCGCCACTGTCCAAGGGCATGTTCGTGGAGGTGGTACTGAAGGGCCCGCCACAACCGGGCCGGATCGTGGTGCCGCGCACGGCGGTTCGCGGCGGCAAGGTCTATATCGCCGACGCGCAGCAGCGCCTGCGCCTGCGGCCGGTGGAAGTACTATTCGACCAAGGCGGCGTCAGCGTCATCAAATCCGGCCTCACCGCCGGCGAACGCGTGGTCATAACCGACCTGGTCCCGGCGGTTTCGGGCATGTTGCTGCGCCCGGTGGCGGATGAGGAGGCAGCGTTCGAGCTGGCGGCCCTGGAGGGCGACGGGACGTGATTGCGTGGTTCGTCCGACATCCCACGGCGGCCAACCTGCTGATGGCGGGCCTGATCCTGCTCGGCCTGGTTGCCCTGCCCGGCCTGCAACGGGAAACCTTTCCCGAGATCAAAAACGACAAGGTCGAAATCCGGATCGTCTACCAGGGTGCTACCGCGGGCGAAGTGGAGGACGCAATCTGCCGCCGCATCGAAGACGCGCTGGAGGGCGTCGCGGACCTCGACGAGATCCAGTGTGACGCCCGCGAAGGCCTGGGCACGGCCACGGCCGTCATGCTCGAAGGCGCGGACATGGTTCGGTTTCTCGACGACGCCAAATCCGAAATCGATGCCATCGACGATTTTCCGGGCGAAACCGAACAGGCCGTTGTCGAGGAACTCGGGCGCACCGACCGAGTGGTTTCGATCGCGGTTACCGGTCCAGAGGACCCGATCGATCTCAAGCGCTATGCGGAGGACCTCAAGGCACGCCTGCGGGCCCAGGCGGATGCGGCCACCGTCGAGATCGGCGGATTCTCGGATCATCAGATCCGCATAGAAATACCGTCGCAGCGGCTGCGGCAGTACGGTTTGTCGGCAGCCGAAGTGGCCAGCGCCGTGCAACGACAAAGCGTCGGCAGCCCGGCCGGTTGGCTGGAAGGAAGTCGCGAAGACGTCCTGCTGCGCATTGACGATCAGCGCAAGAGCGTCGATGAGTTGCGCGGTCTGGTGGTCATCTCCGGCGGCAGTGGCGCGGCGATACGCCTCGGCGACATTGCCACCGTAACCGACCGCTTCGACCGCGACGAGGAAAAGATACGCTTTGATGGCCGACGCGCCGCTGTGCTCGATATCACCAAGACCCGCGCCCAGGACATACTCGACGTATACGCGTCGGTCAAAGGTTTCGTCGAAGCGGAGCGGGACAGAGTCCCAGACGGCATAGCGCTGACGATCACTCAAGACCAGTCGGGCGTCGTCAAGGACCGTCTCGACATGTTGTTACGCAACGGCCTGCAGGGATTGATCGCGGTATTCCTGGTGCTCTGGCTGTTCTTCAGCTTCCGCTACAGCTTTTGGGTCACCATGGGCCTGCCGGTTTCATTTCTCGGTGCGCTGCTGATTCTGCCCCTGGTCGGGGTCACGATCAATATGATCTCCATGGTGGGGCTGCTGATCGGCATCGGGCTTTTGATGGACGACGCCATCGTAATCGCGGAGAACATCGCCGCGCGGATGGCCAAGGGCGATACCCCTACGCACGCCGCCATCCTGGGCGTGAAGCAGGTGCTGCCGGGCATCGCCTCGTCGTTTACCACCACACTGATGGTATTCGGTTCGCTGGCCTTCATTACCGGCGAGATCGGTCAGATCCTGCGCGTCATTCCCATTGTCCTGATCCTGGTGATCACGATTAGCCTATTGGAGGCGTTTTTGATTCTGCCCCATCACCTGAGCCACTCTCTGTCGCACATGAATTCGCGTCCGCCGTCGTGGTTCAGGCGCGGGTTCGAGCACCGCTTCGAGATATTGCGCGACCGCGGCTTCGGACCGCTGCTGGACCGAGCCATCGAATACCGCTATCTGACCCTGGGCATCGTGGTCATGTTGCTGCTTCTGTCGGTGGCGATGCCGGCCGGCGGCCAGCTCAAGTTCGTGGGGTTTCCCGACATAGAGGGCGATATCGTCGAGGCACGCGTCCTGTTACCCCAAGGTACGCCGCTGCGACGAACCGAGCAGGTGGTCGACCGTATCGAAGCGGCATTGGCAAAAGTCAACGACGGCTATAAGTCGCGCCAACCCGACAATCAGGATCTCGTTCGACATGTCACCGTCATATACGGGCAGAACCCCGACGCCTTCGAGACCGGACCCCATGTCGCGCGCGTCGTCGCGGATCTGCTCAGCGCCGAAATCCGCGATGCGCCGCTGGATGAATTCCGCAGCCGATGGCGCGAGGCCGTGGGCGAACCCACTGACGTCATTGCCTTGAAGTTCACCGAACCGACCATCGGGCCCGGCGGCCGACCCATCGATATCCGCCTCAAAGGCGACGAACTGGAGCAGCTCAAGTCCGCCTCGCGCGACCTGCAGGCCTGGTTCAATCAGTTCGCCGGCATCAACGATCTCAGCGACGACCTGCGCCCCGGCAAGCGCGAGTATCGTTTGCGCCTGCGGCCAGGCGCCGGCGTACTGGGCATTGACGCCAAGACGGTCTCCGACCAGATCAGAGGCGCGTTTCAGGGTATCAAGGTCGACGAGTTTCCGGTTGGTCCGGAGACTTACGAAGTGAATCTGCGTGTTGCCGCGGGCGACCGCGCGGACGCGGACAATCTGTATAACTTCAATGTC
>CBDUNM010000056.1:0-26221 GCA_965368585.1 uncultured Chromatiales bacterium
TGCAAGATCGGAAAACAGGGGCTTCACGCCCCTGTTTTCTTTTACAGAGCAGCGGGTTGCTTTGGCCTGCCCCACCCGCTGAATTCCTGCCGCCACGACCCAGTCGTCGCCGCCCTGGACGACTCGTTCAGCTCGCAGGCGCGAACCAGCGCGGCGTCAGCACGAGCGCCCAGACCAACAGGGAAAAAACCAGGCTCGTGAACACCGCCGCAGACGCAATGTCTTTAGCACGCCCGCTCAACTCATGGTGATCGAGCCCCACGCGATCCACTACGGCCTCCAGCGCGGAATTCACTAATTCGACGATCAGCACCGTTATCCAGCTGCCCACCAGCAACGCCCTCTCCACGCCCGATGCGCCAAGCCAGATGCCCAGCGGCACAATGACAACGCTGGCGAAGATCTCCTGGCGGAACGCCGCCTCGTGCATGAAGCACTGGCGGAAGCCTTCCATCGAATAGCGAAAGGCGTTGAAGATGCGCTTAACGCCGCGTGTTTCCTGATAAGCCATTTGATCGTCTCTGAAACAGCACTGAATTGTGAATTCAAACCCGAAAGCGGCGTTGGCTCGCCGACGCGACCCATCGCGGGTCCACTCAGCCGTCTGAACTGCGTAAGTCTAATTCTTCCGTGGCACCGCCATCGTTAAAACGCCCGACCGGCAGCGCTGGTTGGAATCTCGCGCATGTCGAAACCGCCCATGACCGCCGTCGCGCGGTGGGTCCGTGGCCGGCTTCGGGGTGCGTTATGACTCGTTGCAATAGGTCCTCTATTCCGGCCTCGTCATGCCTTGCCCGACACCACGCGGAACACGCCCTGAAGACCGTCCAACCGCGGTTTTTAGGGTGAATCAGATCTGAACGTCCGCAGCGAAAACCAGGGAACCGCGGGGCATCGATCCGGCTCGGCGGTGGCGCGGGGCCGGCGTTCTGGCGTCTCCCCTAACCTCAGTTCAGCGCGGCAATCGCGGCGTCGTAATTCGGTTCGTCGCCAATCTCCGGAACCAGCTGCGTATACACCACCTTGTTGCCCTCATCCAGAACGACGACCGCGCGACCGGTAATCCCCGCCAGCGGGCCGTCCTGGATCAGCATGCCGTAGTCCTTCGCGAAATTGCGCGACCGCATCATGGACAGGGTGACGACGTTGTCGACGCCCTCGGCACCACAAAACCGACCCTGGGCGAATGGCAAATCGGCCGACACGATCAGCACCACGACATCGGCGCGGCTGCTCAACCGTTCGTTGAAGACCTTGGTCGATGTTGCACACACCCCGGTGTCCAGACTGGGGACGATACTGATCAGTTTTTTCTTTCCGGCGAAGGTCGCGAGCGTCACGTCGTTGAGGTCTTTGTCGACCAGCTGGAAATCGGGTGCCGCGTGACCGACACTGGGCAGTTCGCCATTGGTGTTGCACGCGTTGCCGTGCAGGGTTATATCAGCCATGAAGAATCTCCTCGTTGCGTTGGTTGGTCATACTATTGAATTTGGGTTCTCGCTACCGGGCACCTGGCCTGGGTCCGAGTGGCGACCGCTCGAGCCAGCTTCAGCGCGAATTGCTCGATGCCGGTCGCGGTGCGCAATTCGGTCGCGCGGACCGACACCGTGTGTCCCGGTTCCGGGTAGTCATCCATCAGGTCGAGGCCGTCAAGTATGTTGCGGGTGGCGAGCGAGCGCAGGACGTCGGCCTCGGTATGCGGGACGAAAGGCACGGCGGCGTGCTGCACGCAGCAACCGAAGCGGATCACTCGGTCTCGTCCGCGGCATGCGCCGCATAGTCATCCGCCGTCAGTAGATCGCTGAGTTGATCGGGGTCGGAAAGCTTCAGTTTGAAAATCCACCCCTCACCGTAAGGGTCTTGATTCAATGTCTCCGGTGCGTCCGCCAGCGCTTCGTTCACCGCAACAACCTCCCCGTCGACCGGGCCGTATATATCCGACGCGGCTTTGACCGATTCCACGACACCGCATTCCGCGTCGCGCTCGACCGCGGCACCGACCTCCGGCAGCTCGATGAAAACCAGATCACCCAGCAGTTCCTGGGCGTGATCGCTGATGCCGACGGTGCACACGCCGTCGCCTTCGTCGCGCACCCACTCGTGCGATTTCGCATATTTTAAATCGTTCGGAATTTCACTCATCGCCAATCACCCTACCTTGTTGTTCAGTCTGTCGGTCGTGCCGCCTCGACGGCGTCAGCTTTCGATTTGCGTTTTGCCGTTGCGTGCGAACGGGGATTTCAGGCGCCTGGCCGGTAGCCGACGACGTCCCATATCGACGCCCGGCGCTGCATGCCCGCGACTCAAAAAAAAGCGGCGCAAAGCCCAAAGACCTCACGCCGCCCCTCTGTCCGGATACCTGAGAGTTTGGAGTCGCCGCACCAGCCGCCCCCTGCCCCGTCGGTGAGCCAATCCGGCTACTTTCCAGAGTCGACCCGTGCTCGCAGCCTATTGCATCCGCCACCACCACCTCCCCACGGTCCTTTTGCCTGAGCGATTCCGGGCGGGTTTGCGCCTTCGACGCCGACTGGCGCCAGTCGGTCTCTCCCACGGGGATTTGGGTCTCCGACCGACTATAGCCGTTTCGCCGGGGTTTTCAAATCCCAACCCGACCCGAAAACCGTCCCCTGGCCCAGCCATTAAATCTTGCCAGGCCTCTTCGGCCGGCTGACAGACGCCATGGACACCAGGGCTATGAGGTAAAACAACAATGACATTCGTGGCTCGTCGAACAGACTGTCGACGACACCGAGAGTAAAGAGTCCGGTCAGTGACGCCAGATAAACCGCCGCGACGTCGTCTCCGCGCCTTAGCTGGTCCAGTAACCGGACGCCAGCCACACCAAGCACCGCGAACAGCGCTACCACGCCCAGCAAACCCTGATCGAAAAACACACCTAGTATAAGGTTCTTGGTGTGCCAGGCCAGATGCTCGTCCGAGGCGAAGTACCAATGATCCAAACCCGCTGTGAAGTCGCCGTTGTGCAGCAGGTCCGATCCAGACGGCCCTTCGAGGACGATCCGATCTATATCGACGACCGAACCCGCGTGAGGGTTACGCAAAGAGAGTACGACCGGACGCGGCAACAAGCTGGTGTATCCCTTTATGACCGGCGCATCGATGCGTACGCCAACCTCGTGCCATGCGCCATCACCGGGGACAGTGGCGGTCGCGGAGCTGCACCCCGCGGTGTACAACAGGCTCTTCTCGCAAACGAACAGTACCAGATCCGCAGCCGCGTCCTGCCCGCGCAGGGTTACCTTGGCCTGAAGGGCTGTCCCGTCGAATCCGCCAATGCGCTGATCCAACCACGCGGGGGTGCCCGATCCCAGGCGCAGGTAGTCCCGGCCTTGCTCGCTGCCTAGTGCGTACGTCGTCGGCCGCAGCTTTTCGGGTGCGAACCAGAAGTTGCTGCGTGGATAAGCGCCGAGTCCCACGCCAAACAGCCATCCCAGCGGTTCGCTCGCCATCATCGACAGGGCGTCTCCCCAATGCGCCAGGCGCGTATCCGTATCGCGTTCCAAGGTCCCGAACCGCGACGCCACGTAGCCCCCTTGCAGAATCGGAACGATCACCAGCACCGCCAGCAGAGCGCCGACGGCGACTTTTGGCGCCACTCGCCAACGCACGTGGCGCGCGGACAACCGGGCCACGGTGTAGATCACCAGCGCCACCACCGCGGCCAGGTACAGACCTCGTGAATAGGTCACCATGATGGCATACACGGCGGCAGCCCACAGCAGGGCGCCCAGAACGCGATATCCGATGCGCCGCGGCATTTTCATGCCGAGCAAAAATGGCAAGGCCGCGACCAGGAACCCGTCCAGGTACGCCCCGCCGGTGTGCATGCCCCAGAAGGTACCGGTGACGCGGAAGTCGGTCGTGAAATCGAACAATCCGAAATACATCTCGCGCTCGATCATGACTACTGCCGCGAGACCTGCCAGCGCAATCAGCATGCCGCTCGAAAGGCTGTGCCGCAATGAGAGCATGTGTGCGCGCGACAGCACCAGCCAGGGCAGAATAAGACAACAGGCCCAGAAAAAGCCCTTGCCGACCCGCAGGGCGTTGAACGGGGTCATGTAGCTGTACAGGGCGTTGAGGTCGGGCGCCGCCGGTGGCCACAGTCCGACGACGAGGCTGATGAGATAGGACAGCGCGGCAAGCCCCAGTACGGCGGCGATGACGCGGTCTCGGTGAGCCTGTCGTGGGATTCGCCACCCCCACGACACCGCTCCCAGGACCACGAGGATCAGGATGTCAAAGGCATCGAAGACATAGCGCCCGGACCAGGGTGCCAGGTTGAGCAGGACCAGGCCCACGACGATCGGAATTGGCCAGCGCCGTGGATGCCGGGATATCCAGAAGGCCGTCACCGCGTATCCCAAGACCAACGCGGACTGCAGGACCGGAAATCTCATCATGGCGACGACGGCGCCAAGCCACAACAACAGCGCCAGGGTACGCGCCAGGTAAACGCCGCTAGCGGTGCCGCCGGACGTATGGGTGGCTGAGGCGGGCGGGGCCGTGGGCCGAATCTGCGCCGCGGTGTCCGCGGCCGCATACCCGGACCGGCCGTTGGCGCCGAATGCGTGAGCGATCGAGCCGAGGCCGGCAACGGAATCCACGCCGTGCGAGCTCGCCGTCGCGACGGGCTGTGCGAGTCGTCGATCCAGCCAGTACATGGCGCGGAAGGCAACCGTTGCCGCCACCACGGCAATGATCACATTGGTCGGATCGGGCCGGCTGCCGAGGACGAAGAGTTTGCCCACTTCAACGACCAGGGCTAAGCCCAAAGCGAGCACGCCGGCACTGTAGGGCATGCGGCAGAATATGGCCGACGTGCGCCATTGCGGGTAGGCCCAGCACACCACGCCCAACGGGACGTAGAGCCCGAACACGGACAGCAGGCTCATCATGGCGCTGGTTTCGGTCGTAAAGTAGTGATAGTAAAATGGCAACAGGGACAGCTGGTCGAATTTTTCCGCGGTGCCCGATATACCGTGCCAGGATGACGAAAACCAGCCGCTGGCAGCGGCCACCGTCACGGGATAAAGCGGTGCCAGGAGCATGCCGGCCGGAATCAGGCTTTTTTTGACCTGCGCCCATGAATAGCGGCTCATCCAGTGCCACAGCAACCACCCCAGCGCCACCCCTAACCCGCGGTTAAAGACCGACACGCCCTGTGCTGTACCGGAGGCCAGGAAAAACTGCAGTCCCTCGATCACCAGCCCGATCGCGAGGCCCAGCGACAAGGCGGCGAACACGCCATTGCGCGGACCCCGTAATATGGCGTACAGCATGCCCAGAGGCAGTATCACCAGTACCTCGGCAGTGATTTTTAGCAGGCAATGAACCAGATTTGCACATCCGCCCGCCACCAGAAACCAGCCGACGTTGCCCTGTTGGATTTTCCAGGCGAGTTCCTCGCCCGACAGGACGAAATCGAAAGGAAACAGGGCCAGCAACACATAGCCCAGGCCGTAGATCACGGCCGCCGCGCGCAGGGCGTTGCCGCCCGGCCCCCAAAGGCGCGACCACAAACCGGTCAGTTTTGCACCGGCAACGATCCAGATCGCAATGCCCAAACCGGTCCCGATCGCCTCGGCGATCAGGTCATTTTGCGAGACCGTTCGGGGCCGGATAAAGGTCTGCGCAAACTCGACGCCGACCGCAATCGACAGGCACGCCAGCAGGACGAACAGCACCGCCACCGGGGACCGTAAACGGCGCGCGTCGCCGGCGCCGAACAGCGCCAGGCCGAGGTAGCTCATCGGTATGTACAGTAGGATGTTGGCGACCCAGTCCGCCCGTGATACGACGCCCAGATCCAGATAGGGGATATTGCTGAACCGCTCGACGGCCTGGGCGAATGTCGTTCCGTTGTGCTCGAACGGCAGCAAACTCCCGTAAACGACGAACAGTATCCAGAAAAGCCAGGTGCGCAGGATCGTTTGACGAGTCATCGTGGTTCGGGAGCAGTTCTGGTTCGAGCGCTGTGGCTATGCTGAAGTCATGACCCGCGGGCGGACCGGCGCACCAGCACAATCACGGGCAACAATCCAACCGCCACCAGAGCGACGGCCGGCAACGCGGCGCGCTCCCATTCGCCTTCGGAGGTCAGTTCATAGATCCTGACGGCAAAGGTATCCCAACCGAAAGGGCGCAACAACAGGGTTGCCGGCATCTCCTTCATCACATCCACCAAAACCAACAGACCCGCAGTCAACAAGCCCGGACGCAACATCGGGACGTAAACACGCCTCACCACCTCCCACTGCCTCGCACCCAGGCTGCGCGCCGCCTCCCGCATGGAGGGACGGATTCGTTCCAGAGCGCTGTCGACCGGACCGAAGGCGACCGCGAGAAAACGCGCAAAATAGGCCATCAACAGCGTCAACACGGTGCCAGTGAAAAGCAGTCCCGGCTCGCTACCCGTCAACAGCAACCAGAAGTCAGCCAGTCGATTGTCCACCCAGGTGAGGGATATCATCACGCCGACGGCCAGCACCGACCCCGGCAACGCGTATCCCAAGGTGCCGATACGCACGCTCAGGCGCGTATACCGGTCGCCGTAGTTTCGATGCGCGAACGCCATCACGAACGCACCGGCAACGGTCAGGGTAGAGGCCGTGACGCCGAGGGTCGCGGTGTGGCCAAGCAACGAGAAATACCGTTGATCCAGGCCGCCACGTTGAGCCCAGGCCCAGATACCCAGCTGAACCACCGGGGCGCCGAAAGCCAGCAACGCGACGAGCGTCGCGTAAACCGTCGCGGCCCAGGCGTGCCAGCCGCGCAGCTGGAATCGTCGCTGGGCCGCGGCACGGCCCAATTCCGCGTACCTCGAGCGCGCCCTAAAGTGGCGCTCCACGGTCAATGCCAGCAACACCAGGGCAAGCAACAACGAAGCCAGTTGCGCCGCGGAATGCAGATCGAAAAAACCGAACCAGGATTTGTAGATCGCGGTGGTGAAGGTATCGAAGTTGAACACCGCCACCGCGCCGAAGTCCGCCAGCGCCTCCATCAGCGCCAGACTCAACCCGGCAATGATTCCGGGGCGCGCCATCGGCAACGAAACCCGCCGAAACGCCTCCCAGGGACCCAATCCGAGACTTCTGGCGGCCTCGAAACTGCTTTGCCCCTGGCCCATGAAAGCCACCCGGGCCAGCATGTAGACATAGGGGTAAAGCACCAGTGTCATTACGGTCACCACGCCCAATCCGTTGCGTACTTCAAACGACCAGCGTGGCGATAGACCGAGCAGGTCCCGCATCAGACCTTGAATCGGGCCAGAAAAATCCATGACACCGAGAAATACGAATGCCAGGACGTAGGTGGGCACGGCGAACGGCAACATCAATGCCCAATCCAGGACAGTCCGGCCGGGGAACTCGCACATGGTGGTCAGCCAGGCGAGACTGACCCCCAAAAACACCGTGCCGACGCCAACGCCGAGGACCAGGATGATCGTGTTGACCAGCAGGTCCGGCAGCACCGTGGCACCGAGGTGCTGCCAAACGTCCGGACTGACGTACAGCCACGATCCCGCCAGTACCAGCAACGGAATCACGACGCTGATTGCCAACACCAGGCTGGACCAGCGCCATACGGCGCCGTGCCCGACATTTCTCAAACCGAGCGCATTGCCGGGCAGCGTGGTTTGTACAGCTTCGGGTTCACTGGTCACCGGCGCAGTTTACTGGTGCAACAGTCAAACGAACATACGCGCCGTGGGTGGGCCCGCCCGCTCACGGTCCGCCACGCGCCGCGGAAGTACCGGTCAGTGGTATCCGGCGCGGTCCATCAAGCGAATGGCGTCGGCCTGCAACCGGCCCGCCTCGGCGACATTGAGTTGGTCGGCCTTGAACGGTCCCCAGGCGGCAACCACCGGGTCGGGCTGCACATTCGGGTTCACGGGGTATTCCATATTCAGTTCGGCCAGGAGTGCCTGCGCCTCTTCCGACGACAGCCATTCCAACAGTTTGCGCGCGGCCTCGGGATGCTTGGCGTGCGCCGTTACGCCCGCGCCGGACACATTGACATGCACGCCGCTGGATTCCTGATTCGGCCAAAACAACGCGAGCTTCAGAGCAGGTTCCTCGAGCATCAAACGGCCAAAGTAGTAAGTGTTTACTATGGTTACGTCACAGCGTCCGGCTGCAACCGCCTGCAAGGCCTTGGTGTCGTTGGAAAACGGCGCCACGGCGAGATTATCGACCCAGCCTGCCACCACTTTTTGCGTCAATTCTTCTCCATGACGCGCAATGAGGGTCGCGACCAGCGACTGGTTGTAGACCTTTTTGGAGGTCCGCAAGCACAGACGCCCCTGCCATTTCGGGTCCGCCAGATCCTCGTAAGTCGACAACTCACCGGGTGCAACACGGTCGGTGTTGTAGACAATCGTGCGTGCGCGCACCGAGAGACCGAACCAGCGCTCGTTCGGATCCCTCAAATGCGTTGGAACGTTCCGCTCGAGCGCGGGCGATTCAAGCTCGGCCAAGGTGCCTTTCTCTGCAGCGTGCCACAGATTGCCGGCGTCCACGGTCATGAGGATATCGGCCGGCGTACGCTTACCCTCTGCAATCAAGCGTTGCAGCAAGGGTCCGGCGTTGTCCGTGATGTACTCGATCTTAACGCCGGTTTTTTGCGTGTATCTGTCGAACAACGGCTTTATCAAGTGTTCCTTTCGCGCCGAATAGACCACGACCTCGTCGGCGGCCGATACGGGCGGTCCTGCCAGCGCGGTCGCTACCAGGCCTATTAGCAGATGCAGTTTCATGGCAACTCCAGAAAAGGTAAATAAAGCGAATACGAATGATTCGCGATACTATCGTTATTCAGAAAAACCGTCAACGCCAGCCGATCATGTTGACACATTCGACCCTGGACGCTGCAGCTTGATGCGAGTCTCCTGCGAAGTAGATCGCCAGTCCGCAGGTTGTGCGTTGCGCTTACGCTCCGTGACCGAAGCGTCCGTCTCATTCTCCGCGCTGGTGTGTCGGGTAAACGTTGCTCAAGGCATTGCCGCGCCATCGCGCTAAACGCGCAATCCCAAATCATCACTTTGAGGGAGTACTCGGGTCAGGCATCTTTGGGTACGTCCAGTTTGTACTTGGTAATCTTGCGGTCCAGTGCCGGACGCGAGATGTCAAGGATTTCGCACGTTCGCCCCTTGTGCCCGCGGGTATGGTTGAGTACGCGCTGTACGTGCTCGGCTTCAACTTCGTCCAGGGTCCTGAGCACCGGTCCCGCCGGTGTGGCTGCAGATTTGACCTCCCCGGACGTCGTAGCGCGGTCGAGCGAAGCACTGAACAGCAGGATGTCCGGCGTAATGGCCCCGTCGCGTGCCTGGATCACGGCGCGGGTGAGCACGTTTTCCAGCTCGCGAACATTGCCCGGCCAGTCGTATTCGGTCAGCCGGGCCATGGCGGCTTGGGTGATCGGGGGGGGCGGCACTTCGATTTCGGCCGCAGCCTTGTTGAGCAGCGCTTCGGTCAACAGCGGAATGTCCTCACGTCGTTCACGCAACGGCGGCAGATGGATGCTGAGCACGTTCAGCCGGTAGGCCAGGTCTTCGCGAAACCGGCCGTCGCGGGCGGCGGCAAACAGATCGCGGTGCGTCGCGGCGATCAAGCGCGCGTCGCTGCTGAGCGACTCAGTTCCGCCGACGCGTTCGAAGGTCTTCTCCTGGACGGCGCGCAGCAGTTTGGCTTGTAGCGGCAGCGCCAGCTCGCCGATTTCATCCAGAAACAGCGTGCCGCCCTGCGCCTGCTCGAACCGTCCCGGCTTGCGGTTGACGGCTCCGGTAAAGGCCCCCTTTTCGTGGCCGAAGAGCTCGCTTTCGAGTAGGGTCTCGACGATCGCGGCGCAGTTGATGGCGACGAAGGGTCCCGACTGGCCGCTGTGCTGATAGATCAGCCGCGCGACCACTTCTTTGCCGGTGCCCGACTCGCCGGTAATCAGTACGGTGGCTTTGTTGCCTGCCGCCAGTGCGATCGCCTTGCTCACCTCGAGCATGGCCGCGCTGCGTCCGATCAGATCGCGCACCGCGGGTAGTTCACTGCCGCCTCCGGTCGCGCGTGCCGACGGTATTTTGCGGTTCAACGCGGAATCGACCGTCAGTTGCAGGGCCGCGGACTGAATGGGTTTGTGCACGAAGTCGGTAGCCCCCATGCGGATCGCCTGGATGGCCAGTTCCAGGTCGTGTTGCCCGGTCATCATGATGACCGTGAGCTCGGGTTGAACTTCGAGCAAGTGCGGTAACAGTTCGATGCCGAGTCCGTCCGGCAGTTGTTGGTCCATCAGGGTCAAATCGAAGGTGTTGTCGGCTACCGCCGCTTTGGCGCTCGCGCAATCGAAGGCGCTGGTCACCGCGAAGTCCTGATCTTCGAAGTGCAGGGCCAGCATCTGATTGAGACTCGTGTCGTCTTCAATGATCAACAGGCGTTTGCGCATGTTTCAATCCAGACTGACCTTTCCAGGGTAAGTTGCATGCTATTGCAAGGCGGTCGACGGCGCCAACAAGAATTAAAGCCATATTGCAATCGGCCGAGATAGTGAACCGGCACCGCCTTTTTATCATTCTCCTCTATTGCAGGTTACGGCTATGCACTCCCCGATGGATTCGGAAACCCACGAACAACCTTCTGTCGCCGGGTCGACCCTGCGAGGCGACGCCGTGCTGGTAGTCGAAGACAGTAAGGCGATCTCGTCGCTGTTGTGCGCCAGTATCGAAGTGCTGCCGGGACTGGGGGTGACGTGCGCGGCCAATTTCGCCGCAGCGCAACAGCTGCTGCAGGACGCGCCCGAGCGGTTTTTCATTGCCGTGCTGGATCTGCATCTACCCGATGCGCCCAACGGCGAAATCGTCGATCTGGTGCAGGGTTACGGTATCCCGGTGATTGTGCTTTCCGCGGCCTTCGACCGGGAACGACGCCGCGCCCTGTTCGAAAAGAACATCGTCGACTACGTCGACAAGCAGCAGCTTTCCGGCGTTGAGTACGTCGTCAAACTCGTGGAACGTATCTATGTCAGCCGCTCGCTGCGGGTATTGGTGGTTGACGACTCCGCCTCCTTCAGGCGCTACGCGGAGACCTTGTTGCGCAACCACGGCTACCGGACCTGTAGTGCCGCGAACGGCGTCGACGCTTTGCGCACGCTGGAGCGAACCTCGGATATTCGCCTGGTGGTGACGGATTACCACATGCCCGTCATGGACGGTCTGGAGATGGTGCGCCAGATACGCTTGACGCGCAGCCGTGAGCAACTCGCGGTCATCGGCCTATCGGACAACCGCAATCCCGAGGTTTTGATTGGCTTTCTCAAGGCCGGCGCCTCGGATTTCCTGGCCAAGCCCTTTCAGCTCGAAGAGTTCTATTGCCGCGTCGATCAGAACCTCGACATGTTGCGCCTCCTCAAAGAGGCGCGCGACGCAGCCGATCGCGACTTCCTCACCAAGGCATACAACCGCCGCTACTTTTTCAAACATGCCGAACGACACTATCAGCGCGCGGTCGACGGCGACTATGCGATCGCTGTCGCCATGATCGACGTCGACCATTTCAAGCAGATCAATGACACCTACGGTCACCAGTTCGGTGACCAGGCGTTGCTCGCCTTGGCGACCCTGCTAACCGAAGCGGCAGCCGGCAACGGGTTCGTGGCGCGTTTCGGCGGCGAAGAGTTCGTGTACCTGCGGTTGGTCGACGAAGGCGCGGCGTCAGAATGCCTGATGGAGCAGCTGCGCCGCGAGGTGTCGCAGCTCGAATTGCCGCACAAAGACGGCCCGGTTTCGATGACGGTCAGCATCGGCGTCAGCGAAAACACCGCCGGCGATTTCGAACATATGCTGGCGCGGGCGGACCAGGCGGTCTATCGGGCCAAGAGGGCGGGGCGCAATCGGGTAGTGGTGAATTAGCTTGCGGCCGTTCACAGGACGGTGTGCCGCAGTATCCAGCACCGGTGTGCGGTATGGCGTCGGAAATCCTCCGGTAAGGTGCGATGCGTCACTTCCTCGATCAGGATCTCATCCGACAGGATCGCGTCGAGTTTAAAACCACGCCGGTTGGTCGAGAAAAACAACTGTCCGTCGGGCGCCAGTAGGTTCAGGGTCTGGCGCAGCAATTGCGGATGGTCACGCTGAATGTCGAAGCTCACCTGCATCCGTTTCGAGTTGGAGAAGCTCGGCGGATCCAGCACGATCAGGTCAAACCTGGTCTTGGCCCGTTGTGCGCGCGCGAGGTATTTGTTCACGTCCTCGCGCACCAGAAGGTGCCTGTCGCCGTCGTCGAGGCCGTTCAGCCGCAGATTACGCCGCGTCCAGTCCTGGTAGGTCTTGGACATGTCGACTGTGACCGTGCGCAGCGCCCCGCCGGCGGCGGCGTACACGGTGAAACTGCCGGTGTAGGCAAACAGGTTCAGCAGGGTCTTCCCCGCGGCGCGTTCACGCACCATGGCGCGGGTGTTTCTGTGGTCCAGAAACAGCCCGGTGTCGAGGTAGCGGCGCAGATTCACTTCGAATCGCAGGTCGCCCTCCCGCACCACGAACGTCGGGCCGTCCCGGTTCAGTCTTTCGTACTGTGCACTGCCGCGCTGGCGCTGGCGGATTTTCAGCGCGAGTTGGTCTCCGCTGACGTCAAGCGCCGTCGCTATGGCGCTCATGTGGTCGGCCAGGGTCGTTTCGCCGATCGGTTTGCGCGGTACGAACAGCTGGACGTGCAGGGATTCGCCGTAACGGTCAATGACATACGGAAACTCGGGCATATCGCGGTCATAGATCCGATACGCCTCCAGTCCCTCGCGCCTGGCCCATTTGCTCCAGTGACGGGCATTCTTGCGAAGACGGTTGACGAAGGCGCCGAGCTCGCTCATATCGGCTGTCGGACCGCGCTCACCCGTACTATCCAGGTTAGTACGTTATGCATGACGAACGTTCCGACCGCCACCCAGCGGGCGGGTGGGCCAGGGTGGTAGTCGATCATGCGCAGTTTGTCTGGTCGAGACGGGCGGCGGCCACGGCCAGTGCGATCCAGCCAACCAGCAGGGCGATTCCACCGAACGGCGTCACCATGCCCAGCCAGCGCGCGCCGGTCAACGCCAGCACATAGAGGCTGCCGCTGAACAGCAGGATGCCGATGACAAAGGCCCACCCCGCGATGACGGGCGGCTTGTGCAGGTGCAGGGCGAGCAACCCGGTCGCGAGCAGAGCGAGGCTGTGTATCCCGTGATAGTGGACGGCCTTGTCCCACCATTCCAGATGTTTGGCAGGTAGGCTGGCTTCGAGTCCATGCGCGCCGAAAGCGCCCAGCGCGACGCTGAGGAAGCCGGAAACGGCACCGATTAACACCAAATGTGAAGCATTCACTGGGTTTACTGAACCTTGCGACTGAAACAATGCCGAAGAATAACCCGAGTCGATGGTCAACGACGAAACAAGTTCGATCGTGCGGCGGTCACAAGGGGGTTGGCAACCGCCACTACTGAGTCAGGGAGTCTGCCATGCGCCGCCTTAAGTCCTTGGGCTGGGTCAGCCTTTTGTTAACGCTGTGCATCAACGTTTCGGCCGAGACGGAGAGTCAGGGCTTTTTTTCGAATTTGGCGACGGGCATCCCGCAGGGCATCGAGGCCTTCACTGGCGAAGGGCGCTGGCTGGTGGTGATGATCTGGGCGTCCAACTGTCACGTGTGCAACGCGGAGGCCAAGTCCTATGCGGCTTACCACACCGAGAACGCTGCACGCGATGTCCGCGTTATCGGTATCAGCATGGACGGCGAGAGCGGCCGGGAAGCGGCGCACAAGTTCGTCGAACGGCATGCGCTGCCGTTCGACAATCTGATCGCCGAACCGGGCGCGCTCGGGCTTTACTATGAACTTCTTACCGGGGAGAGTTTGCGCGGTACGCCGACGTTCTTGGTGTTCGAACCGGGCGGTAAGCTGGTGGCCGCGCAGGCGGGCGCTGTCAGTCCCGAAGCGGTTACGCGGTTCATCAATGGCAAGCGGAATAAACCGGATGCCGGATAAGTGGTCGCAATCGCCAGCAAAAAAGCTTGCCGCGGCGAGCCTCAATGCATTCCTAGCTTGCCCAACTCGTTGAGTATGGCCAGCATCAACTGTTCGCCCTGCGCGCTCATGCCCTTGCAGAGCTTTTCGGGGTCGCGTTCGCCGTTGATCAGCGGTCGGATGCGGCCAGCGAGTTTGCCCATGTCTCCACCGACTTTCTGCATCTGATCCGCCATGTCACCGACCAGCACGAGCGCCTGCGCGTTGCCCGTAGCGGCCGCGCGGATCATGTGGGCCAGCCCGGGTGCGGCCATCGCCGGGTCCGGCGGCTGGCTCGGATCGGGCAGGGTGGCTGGGTCCTGCAGCCCGCGCAGCACCGCTTCAGCGATGATCTGATCCTCCTCATCCAATCCGCGCAACCGATTCGGGTCGCGCTGACCTCCTACAATTTCTTCCAGCGCGCTGACCAGTCTCTGCCAACCGTTTTCCCGCGCTGTCCTGAACAGGTTATCAAGCTCGGCGCGGCGGTCGGTATTTGCCGCAAATTCCACCACCTGGCAGATAAAGCCGGCGTGCGCGGCGAGTATTTGTTGGCGTTTATCGGGAAACATGCGGAGCAGCGTTATACAATTGGAACGGCTTCTAGTTTAACAGGCCCCGGTAGTCACGCGGGAGGTGTAACCAGGGGCAGCGATTCCGCCGCGATCTCCCTCACGTCCTGGTCTTCGTCGTCGAGCAGCGGGCGCAGAAAGGCCGCGGCTGCGGCGTCGCCGGACAGGCCCAGATAGTGGGCGGCGTCGGCGCGAATTTGCGCCTGCCCTGAGCGCGTCAAAGAACCCAGTTGCGGGACGATCTCGGCGTAGGCGGTCGAGCCGGCCAGGTCTTCGAGTACCGCGCCGACGCCGATTCGCACCGCCATGGGTGAATCCAGATCGGCGATCAGGCCGACGAGATCGCTGAGCAGTACCGGGCGTTGCGCGATCAGCTGTTGCACTTTCGCCAGACGTCGCGTCTCGAGCAGATGGGTCAGGTAGCGCCTCATGCCCGTACCGTGCCCCGCCGCCTCCGCCCATTGCGCGAGTTCCGTGGCGTTCATGACGCCTTCGAACTCGAACGGTCCAATGCGATACCAGGGCACCGTGCGTGTCCCGACCGCGTCGGCCAACTCGGGGTGCGCGTGGATATTGACGATGTCCAGCCGACCGATCGATCCCGTCTTCACGAGTTCACCGAACGCCGTGAGGATGGCCGGGCAATGCGCACAGCCGGGGGCGATAAGGAGCAGGGTGTCGGGTGCGGTGGTCACGCTATTCCGGGGTCCAATTCGCAGTTAAAAATCGTTTGGTGTTGGGAGTCTCGCACTATATTAATGCGAGTTATCCGTTATATTAGTCACAAATAAGCCGTTGATTGTCTGGCATTTGGGGCTTAATTCAATTTAAACAATTAGTTGTGGTTTCGTTAAGCGAGCGTAAATAAGCCTTGCTTATGCCAGCCGACCGAAAATTTGTTTGGTTAGTTGGCCCTTGAATCACTATTTTTACATATTCCGATGTCCTGCCGCTTGGCAATCCCAGGTCTTTGCGATTTGAGCGTTCCGATTCAACTCGACTGAAAGATCGATTGGAGACGGGTCGCAACTGCGAAGGGCACTTGAATTCGAGAGTTTGGCCGGGCGACTTGTCCAGTAGGCTCTCGAGAAACTTCACCCTGACGGGGTGGTAAGCGAAGACTGCAGTGTAACCTCAGGAGAATTATCGATGCCTACATTCGTACGGACCGATAAGTGTGACGGCTGTAAGGGCCAGGACAACATCGCGTGCATGTACATCTGCCCACACGACCTCATGAAATTGGATACGGATGGTTCCGAAACCGGCCACGCCATGCGTGCCTTCAACCAAGAACCGGAGCAGTGCTGGGAGTGCTACGCATGCGTCAAGATCTGCCCGCAGCAGGCCATCGAATGCCGCCACTACGCCGACGTCGTACCCTTGGGCGCCTCCGTACAACCGCTGCGTGGTGCCGACTCCATCATGTGGACCATCAAGTTCCGTAACGGCAACATCAAGCGCTTCAAATTCCCGTTCCGTACCACGCCCGAGGGTTCCATCGACCCCTATGCCGGCAAGCCGGAAGTGGACATGGCAGAAGTCGGCGACGGTTGTACCTTGTTCACCAAGGGCACACATACCGTAGACCTCAGCCAGTTCGAAGGCTAAGCGCACACGCGACCAAAAAAACACGGGCTGGGCTTCCGGGCGCACCCCGAAAGGCGTTGAAGACTTACTGAAGGTAGTAATAATGTCTGATTACGGATTCGGTAATCCCGAAATCGTCGAAGAGGAAGTGGATATCCTCCTGATCGGCGGCGGTATGGCTTGCTGCGGCGCGGCGTTTGAAATCATGCGCTGGAACGAAAAAGCCGGCCTGAACATCAAACTGGTCGACAAAGCGGCCGTGGACCGCTCCGGCGCTGTGGCACAAGGCCTGTCGGCGATCAACACCTATATGGGCGACAACGACCCGACCGACTACGTACGCTACGTGCGCGGCGACCTGATGGGTATCACCCGCGAAGACCTCGTTTACGACCTGGGACGTCACGTGGACGACTCCGTACACCACTTCGAAGAGTGGGGCCTGCCCATCTGGAAGCGACCCGGCGACGAAGGCAAGAGCCTGACCGAAGGCGGCAGGCCGGTTCGCTCCGGTAAATGGCAGATCATGATCAACGGCGAATCCTACAAGTGGATCGTCGCTGAATCTGCCAAGAAGGCCCTGGGTACCGAAAACATTCAGGAACATGTGTTCATCGTTCGCCTGGTCAACGACAAGAACGACCCGCGTCGCATCGCCGGCGCCGTCGGCTTCAGCGTGCGCGAACACAAGTTGTACATCTACAAGTTAAAGGCCTGTCTGCTGGCCTGTGGCGGTGCGGTCAACGTATTCCGCCCGCGTTCCGTGGGTGAAGGTATCGGTCGTGCCTGGTACCCGGTTTGGAACGCCGGTTCGACCTACGCGATGGCCGCCGAGGCCGGTGCTGAGTTGACGCTGATGGAAAACCGCTTCGTACCGGCCCGTTTCAAAGACGGTTACGGTCCTGTCGGCGCCTGGTTTCTGCTGTTCAAGGCCAAGGCCATGAACGCCAATGGCGAAGACTACCTGGAGAAGAACTACGCGGATCTGGCAGCAGCCGGTTACGACAAGTACGCGGTTGGCTTCAAGATGGGTACGTGTCTGCGGAACCACCTGATGCTGAAGGAAATGAAGGAAGGCCGCGGCCCGATCTTCATGGACACCCCGTCTGCTCTGACCAAACTGGCCGAGACCATGACGCCGAAGGAGATCAAGCACCTGGAAGCAGAGGCTTGGGAAGACTTCCTCGACATGACCATCAGTCAGTGTGGCGTATGGGCGGGTGAGAACATCGAGCCGGACAAAGAAATGTCCGAGCTGATGCCGACCGAACCCTACCTGTTGGGGTCGCACGCGGGCTGCGCCGGTATCTGGTGTTCAGGTCCTGCCGACGTACCCGGTACCCCGGATCACTACCACTGGGGCTACAACCGCATGACGACCGTCAAAGGTTTGTTCACCGCCGGTGACGGAGTGGGCGCATCGGGTCACAAATTCTCTTCCGGTTCGCACACCGAAGGCCGTATCGCGGCCAAGTCGCTGGTCGCCTTCGCCCTCGACAACAAGGACTGGAAACCCGAGCTGTCGCGCACCGTTGAAGAACTGGTCGACGAGGTCTATGTCCCGGTCCGCAACTTCATCGAGTACAAGGATTACTCCACCGCAATCGATGTCAACCCGCACTACATCACGCCGAAGATGCTGCAGTTCCGTCTGCAGAAGATCATGGACGAATACGTAGCCGGTGTATCGACAATGTACCAGACCAACGCCACCATGCTGGACGTGGCCGAGCGTAAGCTGGGGATGATCAAGGAAGACTCCAAGAAGACGCGTGCCAAGGATCTGCACGAACTGCTGCGCGCCTGGGAGAACTACCACCGCATCCTCGCGGCGGAAGCCCACATGCAGCACATCAAGTTCCGTCAGGAGTCGCGTTACCCGGGGTACTACTACCGCGCGGACTACCTGCAGGTGGACGACGAGAACTGGAAGTGCTTCGTGAATTCCCGCTACGACAAAGAGACCGGCAAGTGGGACTGCTTCAAGGTGCCGTACAAGCGCCTGGTCTCCAAGGCGGACGACGAGCCGGAAGGTATTGGCAACGACGGTACCGCCATTCCGGGCTATCAGCCGGATTATCCCGTCTGATAGTCGCCTGACGGCGTTAACATGCGCCGGGCGTCGTAAGACGTCCGGCCTTTTCCATCTTGCGCGTCATGGTTTGATTTCACGCACCCGGTGAGCCGTGACAGGTCAAAATCACTATGATCTCCCTTTGCCCGGTCTTTTGGCGGGCTGAATGAGTTTGAGTAAGCAGCCATGAGTCATGACAGCGACGAAATCCTGGGCAAACCGTCTGACCTATTCCATGGGGCCTTCGACGTGCCTTATGAAAGCCCGGTGCAGCCGCATCAGATAGAGGCGAGCGACGAGTTCCAGTTCGACTGCCACCCCGGGGTGTCCTGCTTCAACGAGTGCTGCAAGAACATCGAGATCCAACTGACGCCCTACGATATCCTGCGGCTGAAGCGTCGCCTCGGTATCACTTCAGACGAATTCGTGGCGAATTACACAATACCCTTCGAAATGGATCATCACGGGTTGCCGGGGTTGCATATGGCCACCAAGCCCGGGTCGCAGGCATGCGTCTTCCTCGAAGAGTCGGGTTGCAGCGTCTACGAGGACCGGCCAACGGTGTGCCGTTACTATGCATTGGGCAACTTGGGTGTAAGAAAGACCGGTAGCGCGGTCGTCGAAGAGGCCTATTTCCTGGTCGAGGAGTCTCATTGTAAGGGGCATTTCGAACCGAAGAAGCAAACCGTCGACGCGTACCGAAAAAGCCAGGGAGTGGATCAATACGACACAATGAACCGCGAATGGCGCGATATCATCATCAAGAAGCGCACTTCGGGCCCGGCCATCGGCGCCCCCTCCGCGCGCTCCATGCAGCTGTTCGACATGTGCAGCTACGATATCGATAGCTTTAAGACCTTTATTCAATCACCCCGTTTTCGCAAGTTGATCGCGCTGGAAGACGAGGAGTTTGAGGAACTGGTCGATGACGAAGACAAACGTCTGGCCTTTGCATTTCAGTTCTTGAAGCAAGTGCTTTTTGGCGAGATAACCATCGCGGTCAACGAGGACGCGCGAAAGGAGCGCCTGGCCGAGGCCAAAGAGCGCCAAAAGCAACGCGAAGCAGAGATGCTGAAACAGCGTCAAGCCATCGAAGACAATAAGTATCAGGATGACTGACAAAGCGGCGCATGCTGCGGGTCATTCAGGGGAAGGGCGTGTTCGGGGACGAGCGCCCGCCACCCCCCCGTACGTGCGACGGATGATCTGCTGCACAGATGCGCGAAAACTTTCGCCACTTTCACCTACGCTGAACCCGCTCGGCGATGCGCATCGGCGAGAGGCTGTCGGCCAACGGTTAAAGATAGGGTGTATGCGAGGACGCCCACCCGTTACCTCGCATATACCCTAGTGGCTGATCGCCAGTCCTGAAGAACTCGCGTTTTCCCACTGTTCGCGTTGTTTGCGAGTCAGGTGTACCGCGTCCAAGTATGGCACGGACCCCTGGTCGCGGATTATCCGCCGGCCTTCCCTACTGTGGGCGAATTCAATGAATTTCGCGACTTCATCGTACCGCGCATTGCTCGGGTTGTACGCGATATAGAGTGGCCGATATAACAGGTAGGCGCCGCTTCGGATGTTGTCGTAGTCAGGTTCGCGGTCTTCGAGTCTAAGGATTTTGACTGTGCGCTTTTTTGCGCTGCTCACCCCGGTCACGCCGATCGCGTTGCCGTTACGCTGGATCGCTTCCTCGAGCGGGCCGGATGACGGGTGTACGGCGGCCGCCACAAAGTCTTTCTCCACGTCCATGAACACCAACTCGCGCAAGGTGCGCCCGACCCCGGACTCTTTGCCGCTTCGAATCTGCAACTCCAGCGGCCGGTTGAGGCCACCCAATTGCCGCCAGTTGGTAACGTGCCCCTGGTAGATCCCGCGCAACTGTTCGAGCGTGATATCGGACACCGGGTTGTCGGGGTGGGTGATGACCACCAGGGCGTCCCAGGCGACGGGATTCAGGCGGGTGATGGCCTCGGAACGCAGACCCGGCAACCTGGGTCGACAGGTTCCGCCGAGGTGCACGCTTTTGTCTCCTGCGCCGCGGATGCCTTTGGCGGCGCCACCACCCTCCAGCTCAATCTTCGTTCCGGTCTTCGTCTCAAACGCCTTGGCCAGTTCCGCCATGAAGGCCTTCTTGGTGATGCCGCAGCCTGCCCAGTGCAGAGGTTCGGCATTCACGGACAAACAGGATGAAACGGTCAGCACGACCCCCAAAAGGCCTACGGACAAACAATTCATGCTTTTCTCCCGGCACTAGCCGCGTTGCGAGAGCAGTCCGATGCGTGGTGTTTAGCCTTCCCTGTGTTCTTATATTGTTATTCGGTCGAAGTGACAGCGCAGAACCTAAGATGTCATAGTCAATCAGGCACGCGCAATCGTCAAGACGCGGCGCGCAAATAAAAAAGCCCCTAGCGGGACCCCGTCAGATTTTTCCGAAAGCCCTGTAGTCGGCGATCTTTATGCTGTCCAGAGTCTTTTGAACCTTGGCGCCGAGTTCGTCATAACCAATGTCTACGATCAAGACTTTGGCCATGTGGTTGATCGGGGTATCGGTCTAGAGCTTGAGTCCGGCTGCCGTCAGCGCCTTGTTGGCCTCGGCCATCAGGTCTTGGTCGTGCTCCAGACGCCCTTGAATTTCGCTTGTCGACAGCCAGCCGGCGGCATAAGTTGCGACGTTCGCCCGACCGGGATTGTGCTCCTCGGACAAAACGATGTTACGCGTCGACAGTACCAGGCGCGGCAGCTCATCGACGCCGGCATAACCGATGGATGCCGAACAGCAGTTCCAGCCCGGGATCTTGTTGAGCGGGGTACCCGGTTCCTCGCACATGCTCTGCACCGAGACGAGACAGTTGGACGAGGATACGTCCTTCTGCGAGTAGAATCCGGGGTAGAAAGAGTATTCACGCTTCGCGAAGGATGTATCCTCCGCTTAGGCGCCGTGTTGCTCGCGACGCTTGCTTCGAGTGCCTGTGCCTTGGCCATATCTTTCGAAGACCGCCCAGGTTCTTGACCGCATGACCGCCGTAGAGCTTCGTCGGCGCCATGCGCTTGGTCTTCATCATGCCCACGCCGAAGCGCCCGATGAAATCGGCCATGTCCTGAATCAGTTGCGGTGCGCGGTCGATGTCGGTGATGGCCACCTGGCTCGTGAACCGCGACCCGCTCGGGCTCGACGTTCAACGAGGTGAGCGCGTCGTTGTTCCAACAGCGGTGGTGTCGCGACGGGAGTCGATCCGGAATCTGCGAACGGGCGCTCCGCTTTGCCATACGCGACGTGGATCGCAGGTCCTGCAGGAAGCTGACTACGCTAGGAGGCTGTCCGGGAATAGCGGTCGTCACGAGGGCGTTTCAAATCGAGGCATGCTTTTATTCCGGGCATCCGGCCCTCCACCCTTCGGGCCGCTGCGAGCGGCGTTGGCTAGTTGCGAAAGCTGCATCCATCGAGTTGCATCGATCGCACGACGCCAAAAACTTCGGTGCACTTCGCGTTCGTATCCGTGAAACAAATCTTGGCAGCGATTCGTGCATCGGCCATAGATGCGTAGTAGACGGGTATCTGACCCACCGGCATCGTAGCGCCGTCGAAATCTTTAACAGTTGCGCCGAATCCTCCACCAAGGATACCCGTATCCCTTTGTTTATCAAATGGACTTGATTTGGGGTTCGAATATTGCATTGGCAAGCCTTGGTGGCAGTCAACACTTGCCGCACGCTGCGCCAAACGGGATGCGGACGCGGGTAGTTCGAGTACATCTTGCTGGGGGGAGTGCAATTCTGGCGCCGTGTGCTTGGGCGCTGGCACAGCGAATCATTTCGGCTAAAGGATGAAAACCTATGGAAAGCCTAAGAACAACAAGAAACGCACTGACGGCTGTAGCCCTCACTATCGCTTTTTCTGTATCGCTCACTGAACGCGCTACCGGACGTCCGCTCGGTCCGCCTTTTGTTTCGGCCAGCAAGGCCGCCTATCTACCCGGTGAGCTTGGCGTTATATTAGGCTACGAATACACCCCAAGTGAGGCGCTCACGGTTAAAATCGTACGTCCTGATAGTACCGTAATCAAAAATGACGGTACGCCAGGGAGCGATACTGTCGTCGCCGATGCCGTCGGTGATCTGATCTATTACTATGATCAATTGGATGGTGGTCCTGAAGGACTCTTCGATGTAGAAGTGAGCGACCAGGCCAGTGGAGCGGCGCTCGCCACGACGGTTTTCGCTGATGCGATTGGCACCGATCTGAAATTGGTAGGAATGCCCGACTTTGCGCTCGACGGACCGAGAGGCTCACCCAGCGACCGTTTGGTTGATGCGGGTGCGGGCAAGTGCCTGGTCGGAACCGTCGATATCAATGCAACCGGCGCGACAAACGACATTCGCGGTTTTGTCTTCGACGTGACGATCGATCGCCTGTCCGACCTGCAGCCCAGCAAACCGGCGCGCGCGTTTATCAATAATTTAGAGACCGTCGCAGCCGCTACTTTCCCCGATACTGATACTGGAAGTGCGTTCGTCGCCAGCTTTGAAAGTCCACCTTTTTATACTACGGCTGGCAATAGCGTGATCGTAGGTCCAACCACCGTTACCAGCATAGACGGCACGCTGTTCGACGTTATGGGCCCTGCTCCCGGGCCTGGTATTAACGAAGAGACCTATTCAGTCACGGTTTCGGCCACAAACCCGCCCATTAACGACGCTCGATTTGAGTTCTGTGCGCGTCTCAATATAGGGGCAGGAGATGCCGCCAACGGGGCGGATGGTTTTGTTACTACCAGCCTGCAAACCGGAGGGGCTGAATCACAACCCATTAACGTCTTTTCTGCACCGGGCACCATAAAGATCGTCAAAAGCGCGATTCTGGATACTGCGCAGGACTTCGCGTTCACCGCCACAGGTGGCCTGAGTCCGGCGAGCTTCAGCCTGGACGACGATGCCGATGCCACCTTGGAGAACTTCCAGACCTTCACGAACGTGACGCCGGGCAGCTATACCGTGACCGAGGTGGCGGCGAGTGGTTACGTGTCGGCGTTGTCCTGTGATGACCCGAGCGGCGGCACGACCACCGCGAACCTGACCGCTACGATTGATTTGGCGCCGGGTGACATCGTGACCTGCACTTTCGTCAACATGCTGGTTGATCCGACTCCGCCGCCCTTCGAGTATGACAATGGCCCGGAATCGCCCCTGTTGACCACCACCGACCTGAGTGACCCCGAGCGGGCCGCTTTCGCGCTGCTCGAGGGGGTTATCACGGTGACCAAGGCGAAGATTCACGCGACCAGCTGCAGCGCGACCGTGGGTGCTTATCCGATGTCTATTTTCGCCAACGGCTTGTTGAGTTCCGACGCGCTCGCCGACAACTCGGTCACCGTGACTTCCTTCGGCGGCAGCTACCGGCTCGGCGCGGACATGCACGCCAAGATCGCTTTCCGCGGCCAGAAAGTTGAAATCACCCAAACGTCGGCCGGTGCATTCGCCGATCGGGCGGTGTCCAACTTCACCTCAAGCGGTTATTACAACGTCGCTAACAACATGCTGACTCAGGCCAGCACTGTCGACGTCGTTGGCGCCAACGGTCGTCCCGACCGTTACGCAGGTCGCCTTATCAAGGACTTTTACCGCGGTTCTCTGGACAACAACAACCCGGAGTTCTACCTGATCTACGACTGGGGTCTCGAGGCACTGTCCAAGCTGGGTTACCCGGCGAACAAGTACTGGCAACGCTCCAAGGTACGTCGTTCCGATGGGGCTTCGGGCAAAATTGTGTTTGTCCAGGATCGACTGGTGGGCGCGACGTCTTGCCGTATCCAGATCGAGCTCGACGGCGACAACTACGCGGATTACGTGTTGATGAGCGGGAGCCTGACCGTATCGACCAAGAAGCCGTCCGATCCGGTTATGGTGACAGGTATTCCGTTCTAGAAAAACTAGCCGGTTGTTCCCCAACTGTCTGGCCGTCCGGTGCAAACCGGGCGGCTGATTTTCGCGACCCGGCATTTAACGCCCCTTTAGGATTCACCGTACTGAACGTCGAACGAGTGAACGCGGGCATGTCGCGCGTCTCATCCCCTCTTTTCGACGATTTCGAGATACCCGCACCGTGTGGTCGCGTGCAACCTGGGTACTCGCGCCGGCAAGGTACGACCAGGCGTCTCGGTTAGCAGGCGTGTCCGGTTTTCTTACACCCGCGCGCGCCGCGGCGTCTAAGTCTGTGATTTGTAATGGGTGGTTCGCATCTTGCTTAACCATTTGGGCAGCGCGTGGCCGCACCTTTCCCGATTCATTGATCGGCCTGGTACGGAATGCAAGTCGCCGCTTACAGGAATTAATAACTACATAAGGAGGTCTGCAATGAACGCTTTGGGCAAGGCCGCTTGCGGCGATGCGCTTTCGCTCGGCTTGGCCATGCCCGCCACGTCGGAGCTGCATACGTTAACCGGCGCGGGTCCACGGCAGGGCGTATTCGATGTGATGACCGACAGCTCGGGCGGTATCGCTCGAGAAGATTTCGACGCAGGCTGCGTCAGCAGTTTCAACGCGTTGTGGCGCAGTCGTTGCGCCAGGTTACGAACCACGTGCAGCGACAAGCTCCCCTGCAGAAGTTCCGGCAATCTGACCGTGGCGTGCTCCGACAAGTTGACTTGCGGGGCACTTCGAGAAACAAACGCAACGGTCGGGTTGCGGACAAAAAATTGAGCGACGTGCTCAATAATCGAGGCCAAGAGGAAACTTGTAGTCCATATTGGCTTATTCAGCGAAGAAGCAGATAACAAAATAGGAGTTTCAAAATGAAATTAATCGCACTAGCCTCAGCCATCATGATGACGTCCATGTCGGCTGCCGCCTCCGCCACCATGGAGCCGCCGGCAGCACCCACGCAATATGGATACGGCCCGCAGTCACCCCTGGTGGCTACCACCAACATGAGCGACGCGGAAAGAGCCGCGTTTGCCCTGCTCGAAGGTGTCATGACGGTCGCCAAGGCCAAGATCCACGCAACCAGCTGTAGCGCGACCGTGGGTACTTATCCGACCTCGATTTTCACCAACGGTCTGTTGGCAACGGATATGGCCGCAGACAACTCGATCACCGTGACCTCCCTCGGCGGCGCCTTCAAGCTTGAAGCGAAGATGAGGAATAAGGTCGCCTTTCGCGGTCAAAAAGTCAAAATCCAACAAGTCGGCGCCGGTCAGTTCGACGGCCGCGCTGTTAGCAGCTTGGACATGAACGGTTTCTACAACGTCGCCAACAACATGCTGACCCAGAACGGTTCCGTAGACGTGGTGGGTGCCAACGGTCGTCCCGACCGTTACAAAGGCAGCCTGATCAAGGACTTTTTCCGCGGGGCGATCCATGAGACAAAGTCGAGCGGAGATATAGACCCGGAATTCTACCTGATCTACGACTGGGGTCTGGAGGCACTGAAAAAACTGGGTTACCCGGTCAACAAGTACTGGCAGCGTTCCAAGGCCCGTCGTTCCGATGGCACGTTCGGCAAGATCGTGTTCGTCCAAGATCGTCTGGTGGGAGCAACCTCTTGCCGCATTACCATCGCGCTTGAAGGCGATAACTACGCGGACTACGTGTTGATGACCGGCAACGTGTCGGTCTCGACGGCCAAGCCGTCCGACCCAGTGGCTGAGCTCGCTTTGTAAGCCATCTTTTGATTTAGCCCGCTTGAGATACGACCGCCCGGTGCGAACCGGGCGGTTTTTTTATGGTGGGTACGATCACGATCCAATGTGATTATCATTTCCGATCGCTTCAGAATGGCAGGCTGTCTCAAGATCCCTGCGTCGCTGAATCCGAAGCACCTTGCCTGGCCTGCATGTTGCACCAGCCGATCGGGGACGGGCGCGAATGAAGCGGCAGGGATGCGGCGCAAGTCCTGGTCGGGGCGCATTCTCGAAAGTACAGTTTGTCCCCCGTCCCCGATCTATCCGGGCCC